>CAZRIP010000010.1:0-54961 GCA_964600165.1 uncultured Elusimicrobia bacterium
CCTATGGCGACTATCCCCGGGGACAGTCGAGATCAGCGCCGGAAGCGGCGCATCCCGCTGCCGCGCGGGATCACGCGGCGCAGGCGGAAGCTCGAGCTCGCCTTCGGCTTGAAGGTCGTCAGGATCGGCTGGACGCGGTAGGGGAAATCGGGCAGCGCCGCGCGCGGGATCGACTGGCCGATGAAGGCCTCGATGGCGGTCACGTAGGGCTGCTCGTCGATCGTCATCAGCATGATGGCGTCGCCCACCTGGAACGCGCGGCCGGTGCGGCCGATGCGGTGGACGTAGTCCTCGGCGTGCTGCGGGACGTCGAAGTTGATGACGTGGGAGATGTGGCTGACGTCCAAACCGCGTGCGGCCAAGTCGGTGGCCACCAAGATCTCGTGCTTCTGCTTGCGGAAGCCGTCCATCGCCTGCGTGCGCTGCGCCTGCGTCTTGTTCGAGTGCAGCGCGACGACGTTGTGGCCCTTGTTCTGGAGCATGCGCGCGATCATGTCGGCGCGGTCCTTCGTGCGCGTGAACACGACGGCCGAGGTGATCTTCGCGTTGTTCATGATCGCGAACAAGAGCTCGTACTTCTGGTCCGGCGTGATCGGATAGAGGATCTGCGTGATGCTCGCGGCCGGCGTGCTCGGCCGGTCGATGGCGATGCGCACGGGCTCCTTCATGAAGGCGACCACGGCGCGCTCGACCTCGGGCGGGATCGTCGCGGAGAACATCAAGGTCTGCCGCTGCGGCGGGATGGCCTGCATGATGCGCCGGACGTCGGGCATGAAGCCCATGTCGAGCATCCGGTCGGCCTCGTCGAGGACGACGAATTTGACCTTGTCTAGATGAAGAACGCGCTGGCGATAGAGATCGAGCAGGCGGCCCGGCGTGGCGACGACGATCTCGGCGCCCTTTTTCAGGGCTTGGATCTGGCTGTGCATGCTCGCCCCGCCGATCACGAGCGCGACCTGGACCGACGAGAAGCGCGCGAGGTCTTTGGCCGCCGTCTCCACCTGCGCGGCGAGCTCGCGCGTGGGCACGAGCACTACGGCGCGGACGGCGAGCTTCTCGTGCGGGCGCGCCTTGCGGTCCTTGATGATGGCGTTCAAAAGCGGCGCCATGAACGCGATCGTCTTGCCGCTGCCGGTCTGAGCGGAGCCCAAGACGTCCTTGCCGTTTAAAGCGGGCGGGATCGCCTGCGCTTGGATCGGCATCGGCGCCGAGTAGCCCATCGCCTTGACGGCTTCGTGAATTTCCGGAAGGAGATCGAACTGCGAGAACGGCATCTGGCTTTTATTCTAGCTTATTTGCCGATGTCCTCGTTCCACAGCTCGGGCTTTTCCGCGATGAAGCGCCGCATGAGCGCGACGCACTCCTCGTCGTCCAAGTCGATCACCTCGACGCCGTGCGCGCGCATGAACTCGGGACCGCCGGGAAACGTCCTAGACTCGCCGGCGTAGACCTTCTTGATGCCGAACTGCACGATCGCGCCCGAGCAGAGGTAGCAGGGCATCAAGGTCGAATAGAGCACGGTTCCCTTATAATGGCCGACGCGCCCGGCTTGACGCAGGCAGTCGATCTCGGCGTGAGCCATCGGGTCGCCCTGCTGCACGCGGCGGTTATGGCCGCGGCCGATCACCTTCCCGTCCTTGACGAGCGCGGAGCCGATCGGGATGCCGCCCTCGGCGTAGCCGAGCTTGGCTTGCTCGAGCGCGGCGAGCAGGAAAGGATCGCGGGGCACGATATGAGCATAACGGGAATCGTGCCCAGACGCCAGGGTTTTTTATATGATCCCGTTTACTGATTTTAGGAGGAAGAACCATGACCTTGCGTCCGATGCAGTCCTTCGCTCTCGCCGCCGCGCTCTGCGCGCCGGCCTTCGCCGCCGAGCCCGCCGCGCCGACCGCGCCCGCCGCCAAGAATCCGGGGGCCGCGACGATGAGCGAGCAGCAGCAGACCCTTTACGGCATCGGCGTCTGGCTCTCGCAGCAAGTGTCGGTCTTCCATCTGACCTCCGGCGAGCTCAAGACCGTCGAGACCGGCCTGCGCGACGGCGTCCTCGGCAAGAAGCTCCAGATCGACCCGGCGTTGATGAGCACCAGGCTCAAGGCGTTCGCGCAGCAACGCGCTACGGCCGCCGCGGCCAAGGAGAAGGCGGGCGCGAAGGCCGTCCTCGACAAGGCCGCCAAGGAGCCGGGCGCCAAGACCCTGCCCTCGGGCTCGGTCTATCTGACGGTCAAGGAAGGAAGCGGCGATTCCCCGAAGGCCGACGACTCGGCCAAGTTCAACATGCGCGGAACGGCCGACGGCAAGGTCTTCGAGGACACTTTCGAGCGCAAGCAGCCCGCCGAGGCCACTCCGGCCGAGACCGGCATCGACTGCTTGAAGGAAGCCCTCGAGCTGATGAAGCCCGGCGAGTCCGTCAAGCTCACCTGTCCCTCGTCGGCGGCCTTCGGCGACGCCGGCCATCCGCCCCAGATCCCCGGCGGCGCGGCCATCGTTTTCGACGTCGAGCTCTTGAGCGTGACCAAGGGCATCAGCGCGGACGATCAAAAGAAAGCCCTCGAGACGGCGGCCAAGGAGCCCGGCGCCAAGAAGTACCCGTCGGGCCTCGTCGTCAAGATCACCAAGGAAGGCAAGGGCGCCTCGCCGAAGGAGACCGACACGGTCAAGGTCAATTATCGCGGCACGCTCGTCAACGGCAAGGAGTTCGACGCCAACAAGGGCATCGAGTTCGGCCTCAAGCAAGTGATCCCGTGCTGGACCGAAGGCCTCCAGAAGCTGAAGGTCGGCGGCTCGGCCGTGCTGACCTGTCCGGCGTCGATCGCCTACGGCGAGCGCGGGCAGTCCGGCATCCCGGCGGGCTCGACCTTGATCTTCGAGGTCGACCTGCTCGACATCGTCAAGAAATAGCTAAGCGCTGCATGCTCGTCTCTCAACGAGCATGCAGCGGTCGGAGACGACGATCAGGCCCGCTTTGCGCGCCTTTTCCTCGGCGTCCGGGTGCGTGATACCGCTCTGCAGCCAGACGGCCTTGGCTTTGATCGCGATCGCCTCGTCGATGACGGGCGGCACGTCCTCGGAGCGGCGGAAAACCTCCACCACGTCGATCGGGAATGGGATCGCCGAGAGGCTGGGGTAGCACGTTTCGCCCAAGATCTCTTCGTGCCCCGGATTGACGGGGACGATCTTGTAGCCCCGCTCCTGCATGTAGGCCGGGACGTAATGCCCGGCGCGCTCGGGCTTCGGGGAGCAGCCGACGACGGCGATCGTCTTAAAGGCGAGGACGCGCGCGACGTCGTCGTCGCCCCCGCCGGACGGCAAGCGGCAGGCGTCTACGATCGGTACGCCTCGACGTGCATCTCGCCTTCCTCGAGCTGGATGTGCAGGGAGATCGAGCGGCTGCAGACCTCGCAGTCCTCATACAGCGACTGGCCGTCCTGCTCCGAGGTCACGTGGATCTCGAACTCCTCCCCGCAATAAGGGCAAGGGACCTGCACCCATTCTTCGAGATGCTCTTTCTCGGGGGCGGCCGTCACTTCCGTCAAAACGGTCTCGAGGACCTTGTCTTGGCGCTGGTCCTCGCGCGCCTCCGCCTTCGCTCCCGTCTTTTTCTTCGTCGGAGACTTCTTCTCGGTCTTCGATTTCACAATCACAATATACCCCCCGACCTCAAAACGCGCAAGACCTACCCCCGCGCTTTTTTCCACGCGGGGGTAGGTCTCGCTCTTGACGTCGTTAAGCGCCCTTGCTGACCTTCTCGAGCGTCAGCCAGCGGTTGGTGCCGGCGAACTTCTGGTGCATGCGCGTCGTGGGCTCGCCGTCGGGCTGGCCGATCTCCGCGAGCTGCAGGTCCGCGAGGGCGTCCAAGCCGCGATTGCGGAACTTCTTGAGCGAGTCCTCGAGCGCCATGCCGATCGTGCGAAACGCGAGCAGCGTCGAGAACTGCAGCACGTAGCCGAGCTCGCCGAGCTGCTTGTTGAGCATCAGCTTGCCCTCTTTCTTCGCCTTGCCCCAGTGGAGCGAGGGCGAGAGGTTGAAGCCCAGCATCTGGTTCGGATAATACTTGTGCACGCCCTCGGCGAAGGCCTGCGGCTGCTCCAAGTCGACGTTGTTGAACTCGGCCCAGATCACGTCGACGCCGAGGCTCGCGGCCTCGAGCGCGCGGTCGACGGCGTGGTCGACGCCGGGTCCGCGGCCGCCGGGCACGGCGCCGTCGACGGCGTCGGTGCGGGCGATGACGACGAGGTTGGTCTCCGTCGCCTGCGCCGCGGCTTTCACCGCGATGAGCTTCTCGATCCACTTGTGCGTGGGTACAAGCACCTTATCCCTCTTACTTCCGTGGTGCGCGACGATGTGCCCGCACGTGCGCTCGGCCGGGTCCTGGTCCTCGAGGTGCACGCCGCCGACGCCGGCGCGGATCAGCTCGCGCGTGAGCGTGAACGTCTGCGTCGGGCCGCCGAAGCCGGCCTCGATGTCCGCGAAGATCGGCGGGGTGTTGAGGACGACGCCGTCGTTGTCGTAGAAGTGGCGGTCGCGGGTGCCCTCGATGCCGCGGATGAGCTCATGGACGAGGCCGACCATCTGGTGCGAGGGATAGATGCCGATGTCCGGATACATGTTGTGCGCGACGGCAAGCTGCCAGCCGGAGGCGTAGATCGCCTCGTAGGCGAGGTCGGTCAACAGCGACGCCGTCATCGCGTCGTAGGCTCCGGCCGTGTGCAGGAAGCTGCGCTCCGGGCGCGACTTGCGCATCTCGAACTTCTCCTTCAATAGGGCCCGCAGCTTGTCGGCGGGATGGATCTTCTCGGTCGGCGCGTACATCTTGGCGAACTGGTCGGCGGGATACTTCCACTTCTTGACCCCGTCGGGCGAGGCCTTGGTCAACTCCTTGATCATGTCTTGGCTCCAGTTGCTGGCGCGTTTATATTTTTCCGCCGTGGCGGAATCGGTCTCGGCGACGATCTTCGCTAGCTCTTCTTCAAACCACCGCTCGACGAGCGTCCACGTGATGATAACGCCGTCGTCCGTCTTGACCGCGTGCTTGACGCGCTGGGCGACCAACGCCCTGTATATACGGTCGGTCGCGAGGTCTTCCATGAAATTGCCGATCAGGGCGCCGTTCTTGTCGTAGCCCTTGATCATGCGGGCGCCGAGGCCCGAGAGCACGCCGAAGCGGTACTCGATCATCGTGCGGATCGCGTCGCGCGTGCCGGCCACGGTGACCGAGCCCGCGCCGCGCGGGTTCGGGGTGAGGTCCGGCCGGCGCGGCGCCTCGGGGTGAGTCACCTTGAGCTGGTTCGGCTTCGGGAACTGCGCGATCGCGCCGTCGTGCTGATCCGGGTGGCCGGTCCACGCGCCGTCGAAGCCGATGGCGGCCTCGTTCTTCTTGTCGGCGGCCAGGCGCTCCATCGCGCGCCGATTGATCGCCGCGTCCTTTCGGTCAGGAAAGATCGCCGTCATGCCGCCGATGGCGAGGGCGCCGCGCCGATGGCAGACGTCGACGATGCGGCGCCGGATATTTTGAAAAAACGCGACGTCGTGCGGGATCGTGTTGCGGTCCGGCAGGATCCAGGCCGGGTCCTCGAGCTTAAATTCAAGCAGGCTCGCCATGTAGTCCCAGCGGCCGAGGTTGAGGCCGATCGCGTGGCGGCGCGCCGAGTGCAGGAGCTCCTCCGCTTGGTAGGCGGCGGGAAGAGACTCGATCAGGAACATGATCTTCGTCGTACCTTCAGGGATGCCGATCGCTTTCTCCATCGCGGCGAGCAGATCGGAGAACCACGCGGCGTCGGCGTGAGACTCCGTCTTCGGGATATAGAAGCAGAGCTTGGCCTGCCGCGCCGGGTCTTTAAGCGCGGCCTTGCGCTCGGCCGCCGTCTGGAAGAAGACGCTCGCAAGATCGAACAGCGAGCCGGAAACGATCTCGCCGGCCAAGACGCGCTCCTCGTCCAAGCGCAGCCCGCGCGGGCGATAGAGCATCACTTGGCCGCTCGGCTTGATCTTGGCGCCCTCGTGGGCCAGCGTGCCTTTGATCGCGGCGACGGTGTTCTGCTGCGCCGCGCGGACGTTCTCCCAATCGGTCGTGATCGAATCTTCGCCGTCGGGCATGCAGCCCGGGTCGCCCGTGTTGGCCATCGCGACGACGAGCTTGGCGTTGTCGGCGGGTCCGGTGATCTGGTTGCGCTGGTCGCGCGCCCAATCCGGGAGCGCTATTTTCCAATCGCCGCGCGTCGCCTCGGACTCGGGAAGGTAATCGAGGGGCCGCCCGCTTCGGGCGTTGAGGAGCGCGGCGCGGCGCGCGGCGAGGAGCGTTTGGCGCCGGGGCTCGAAGGCGCGATGAAGCGGCAGCAGGAACTCGAGGAGCCCTTCGGGAAGACCGAGCTTCGGCTGGGCTTTTCCTTTCTTGACGGCGACGCTCGGCATCCGACCTCCGCGGCGAAAAATCTAGGGCGAAATTAGAGTAGGAAAATGACGCTGGGGGGTCAAGAAATTCGGGGACCCAGAGAAGCAACTATTTTCTCTGGGTCCCGTGACGATCCGATGAACTCATCATCCGCCGCGCGGCGGATGATGACGGCTCACGGCCGGCTCCCCATGCGCGTGCGCCAGACGCCGCCGAGGCCCGCGACCAGCGAGCCGACGACGACCATGAGTCCCGCCAGGAACACAGTGACCCCCGCCAGCGTCGCCAAGCCGTTGGTCGCGAAGATGATGAGGCGGCCGATGAGCGTCAAGGTCACGAGCGCGAGATAGCCGAGCAGCGCGGCGACGGCGGCGTTGCCGGGCTGCGGCTTTTGCAGCGACTCGAAGAGCCGCTCGCCGGCGAGACGGCTGGACGCGGCGAGCGCCATGATGAAGGCCGCCGCGGCGGCGATCAGGGCGAGCGGGATCAGCGGAATGCCGAGGACGGACACGGCGAGCATGATGAGCCCCGGGAAGAAAGCGAGCATGATGAGGACTCCCGTGCCCGCCGCGCCCCAGAAGTCGGACTTGACCGACTGCGCGACGGCGTCGACGGGCCGCGGCAGGAACACCGAGAGCAGCGCGACCAGAAGGCCGACGCAGCCGACGAACACGACGAAGCCCGCGAAGATGCCGAGGCGATGGCCGAAGCCCTCCTCCTTTTTCTCTTCCTTGGCTTCCACCTTGGTCTCGTCCTTGTCGTCCGAGCTCCATCCTTCGAACTGCTTGGCCAGGCGCGCGGGCAGCTTCGCGGCGAGGCCGAGGTCGAGATTGGAGATCGAGCCCTCGATCTCGGCGCCGTCGGCCTTGTTGAGCTTGCCGCCGAGCAGCGCGACGTCGCCGGTGACGACGGCCTTGGGTCCGAGGTTGATGTTGCCGCCGGTCACCGCGACCTCGCCGCTCACCTTCCCGTTGATCGTGACGTTGCCGCCGAACGAGGCCACGTCGCCGTTGACCTTGCCCATCGTCGCGGACGAGCCGAAGGCCGCGACGCTGCCGATGATCTCGCCGTCGCCCTCCAGCGTGCCGCCGAAGACGGCGACGTCGCCGATCTGCTTGCCGTTGATGACGACGTGACCGCTCGTCGCGATGTCTCCCGCGTGCGTGTCGCCTCTGTCGACCGTCACGTCGACGTGCGGGACGTCTTTCTTGTCGGACAGCGACCAATGCTTCTTGGCCTGCGCGGGCGCGGCGAGCAGCGACGACGCCAGCAGCGCGGCGACGACTCGTGAGATACTATTCATGATATTCTCCTGGCGGCATGGACGGTCTTGGGGGCGAGAAGCGCCATCGCGCCCGCGGCGAGCAGGCTCGCGGCGAAGAGCTCCGCGGCCAGGCACGGCGCGCAGACGGAAGACGCCTCGCGGCCGACGAACGACGCCCAGCGCACGGCCTCGACGAGCATCGCGGCGCCCTTGAGCTCGAGCGCGGTCAGCGACGGAAGCTCAACCCCGAGCCAGAACGGAGCGGCCACGACGGCCGCCGTCCCCGCGGCGCTCCAGGCGACGCTAAACCCTAGAGCGCGCCGCCAGAGCCGCTCGACGCGCAGGCGGGCCAGCAGCCTCTCGTCGAACCCCTTGGACGGCGAACGCAGCGCCATCTTGCTGATCGCCGCGCCGATCGGGTCTTTTTCGTTATTCATCTTCGTCCCTCGCGCTGAATACGGATGGGGTGGTCGAAAAGTTTCACTTTGTTTCGGGGGCCAAGCCCAAGGCTTCCAATTTGCCTTTCAGCAGGTCGCGGCCGCGGAAGAGCCTGATCTTGACCGTCCCTTCGGGCAGGCCGGTGATCTCGGCGATCTGGGAGTACTCGAGCTCCTCTTTGTGGCGCAGCAGCATCACTTCGCGATAAGCGGGCGGCAGGGCGGCGAAGGCGCGCTCGATGAGCTCGCTATTAAAGGATGCGGAAGCGGACTCCTCGGGGCCGGCCGCGTCGTCGGCGAGCTCGAGCACGCCCTCTTCGTCGTCGAGCGAGACGGCGATCCGGCGGGCGCGCAGGTGGTCGTAGGCCGTGTTGTGGGCGATCTTGAAGAGCCAGCTGATCAGCGGGCGCGACGCGTCGTAGAGGTCGAAACTCGTGAAGGCCTTGAGAAACGTCTCTTGAGCCAGGTCCTCGGCGTCGGTGGGGTCGCCGGCGACGCGCAGCAGGAACGTGAAGACGCGGTCGCGGTAACGCGAGAGCAGCTCGGCGTACGCCGATTCATCGCCTTGCCGCGCGCGCGCGACGGCGTCGTAGTCTGGGGTCATCCGGCGAGTAAGACTACGAAATAAGCCGCCGGAAAGTTTCGTTATCATCCGCCACGTGGCGGATGATAGCGGTCATCAGTTCAGCAATTCCCGCCAGGACGACTGGAGCGTCGTCCGCGTAGCGGCATTCCATCGCTCCCAACTCTTGCGATCAGCCGCCACGGCGTTCCAATCCGGCTTACCAGGCGAGCCCGCGTAAGTCGGCAGCGAGACCGCGCCCGCCGGCTCCTTGCTCGCGCCGTTCGACGCGCGCGCCTGCTCGGCGATCTGCCGATACGCGTCGCGAAAGGGCGCGCCGTTCTTGACGAGCGCGAGCGCGTCGTGGGTGGCGAGCAAGTCCTTGGTCACCGCCGCGCGGCAGCGCGCCTCGTCAACTTCAAGCGCCGCCGGCAACCGCGCCACGATCTCGAGCATCTGCGAAGCCGTGTCGAGCGCGGCGAACAAGACGCCCTTGGTCAGCTGATAATCTCTGTGATACCCCGAAGGCAGCTGCCCCACCGCCAGCGTCTGCGCCAGCCACCCGGGAAACAGCGCCGCGCGCGCGCGCGTCAGCTCGACGACGTCGGGGTTCTTCTTCTGCGGCATGATGCTGCTGCCCGTCGTGAACGCCGAGCTCAAGGAACAGAACCTGAACTCCGCCGACGTAAAGAGCGACAAATCCCACGCGAGCCCGCCCAAGTCCCGCGCCAACAGCGCCAGCGCCGACAGCGCCGCCGCCTCGAGGCGCGGCCGCGACGACTGCACGCGCAGCGTGTTGCGCTGCACGCGCGAGAACCCCAAAAGCTCGGCGACATACTTCCTGTCTAAAGGAAGCGTCACGCCGTAACCCGCCGCGCTGCCGAGCGGGCACGCGTCCGCTTCTTCATACGCGAACTTCAGCGCCCGCGCGTTCTCGAGGAGCGCCTCGGCGTGCGCCGCCGCCCAATGCCCGAACGTCGTCGGCATCGCGCGCTGCAAGTGCGTGTACCCGGGCAAGAGCGTCTTCTCGTGCTTGCGGCCGAAATCTTCCCACGCCTCGGCAGCCGCGCACGATTTCTCGATGAGATCCAACAGCCGGTCTTTCAAGAAGAGCCGCAGATCGACTTGCACTTGATCGTTGCGGCTTCTGCCCGCGTGGACCTTCGCGCCCGCGGCGCCCAGCGCCTTCGTCAACGCCTGCTCGACCGCGGTATGGATGTCTTCCTGCGCGCGCGTGACCGTCAGCCCCGACTTGAGCAGCTTTTTAAAAACCGTTCGCACGGCGGCGTATTCCGCTTTCGTGAGGATGCCGATCTTGACCAACCCCGCCGCGTGCGCCAAGCTGCCGTAGACCTCGTAAGGAAGAAGCCTCGTATCGAGCGCCGGATCGTCGCCGACGGTGTAGCGCTCGACGGCGGCGTCCAAGTCCGTCGTCGTCTGCCAAAGCTTCTTCACGCGAAATAGCTCCGGATGAGCGTCTCGTAAAACGCCGCGCCGGCCTCGAGCTCCCCCACCGTCACGTACTCATCCGGCGTGTGCGAGCGCTTGGAGTCGCCGGGGCCGCACTTGACCGCGGGGATGCCCTTCAAGAACACCCAATCGGACAGCGTCGGCGAGCCGTAGGGCTTGCCGTTCGGGTTCGCCGCCAGCGCCGCCTTGACGATCGGATGCGCGGGGTCCGTATGGACGGACTGCAGTCTTTGAGAGCGCACCGACACCTCGCCCTTGACCAGCGTTTTGACCTGCTCGACGATCTGCTCCGGCGCGTAGTCCGGCGTCGTGCGGATGTCGACGACGAGCTTGCAACGATCCGGAATCACGTTGTGCCGCGTGCCGCCGGCGATCTGCGTGACCGCCAACGACGGCGCGCCGAGCGCCGGGTGCGCGCGCGAAAACTTGATGCCCGACAGCGCGAGCACGTCCTGCGCCGCCGCGGTCACGGCGTTCTCGCCGCCGCCGTGGGCGGCGTGGGCGGAGCGGCCCTTGGCCGTGATCTCGAGGATAAGGAGGCCCTTCTGCGCGACGGCGGGGTTGAGGCTCGTCGGCTCGCCGACGACGGCGGCGTCGGGGCGCGGCAGCTCGGACAGCAGCGCCTCCAAGCCCTTGCCGTTGATCTCCTCTTCACACGTCGCCGCCACGCAGACGCGGCCTTTGGGCTGATTTTTCTCAAAAGCTTTCGCCGCGCCCGCGAGCATCGCGGACAAGCAGCCCTTGGCGTCGTTGGCGCCTCGTCCGTAGATCTTGCCGTCTTCGATGTTCGCCGCGAGCGGGTCCTTCGTCCAGCCCTCGCCGACCGGGACGGTGTCCGTGTGCGAGTTGAGCAAGAGCAAGGGGCCTTCGCCGCCTAGGAACGAGTAGACGTTGCGCCCGCTTTTCTTCGGGTCCCACCCGAACCCCTTCATCGCCGCCTCCACGACGGCGACGGCGGGCTCCTCCTTGCCGCTGTCGGAGGGCGCGCGGACGAGGGACTGCAGTAATTCAATGACGCTCACGCGGCGACGGCCTCCGGCTCGAGCTCGGCTTGCTGATAGGACTGCCGCTCGCGCTTTTCGACGATCATCGTGCCGCAGCCGGCGTTGGTGAAGACCTCGCGCTGCAGCGCGCCCGGCTTGAGGCCGTTGATGATGTGCGTGCGCCGCACGCCGCCCTTGAGCGCGGAGAGGCAGGCCTGGACCTTCGGCAGCATGCCGCCGGAAAGCCGTCCTTCGCTCTTGAGCTTGAGGACCTCGTCGACGTCGGCGTAAGAGACGAGGCTTCCCGGGTTCGCGACGTCGCGCAATAAACCCTCGGTGTCGGTGACGATGACGAGCTTCTCGGCCTTCAAGGCTCGCGCCACGGCCTCGGCCACGGAGTCCGCGTTGATGTTCAAGACCTGGCCGCTCTCGTCGGCGCCCAGGCAGGCGACGACGGGCGTGATGGCGTTCGAGAGCAGCAGCTCGAGCGCGGACGGATCGACGGACTCGATGTCGCCGACGAAGCCGTAGTCGACGGGCGTCGGCGCGCGTTTTTTCGCCGTGACGATCCCCGCGTCGACCCCCGAGACGCCGATCGCCTTCGTCTGGTGCGCGCGGAACGCGGCGAGGATGTCCGTGTTCAAGGAGCCGGCGTAAACCATCTTCGCGACCTCGAGGGCCTGCGCGTCGGTGACGCGGCGCCCGTCGATCATCGTGGGCTCGACGCCGAGCTTGCGGGAAAGCGCGCTCGCCTGCGGGCCGCCGCCGTGCACGAGCACGACGCGCACGCCGACTTGCTGAAGCATGCAGACGTCCTCGATCAAGGCGTTGAGCGTCTCGGGGCGCGCGACGACGCGGCCTCCCGCCTTCACGACGAAGGTCTTCCCTTTATAGAGTCGGATATAGGGCACGGCGTCCTTGAGCAGGATGGGCGCGTCGGTCATGACAGGTTCTCCTCGGCGAGCAGGTTTAAGAGCACGGCTTTGGCGGTGTGAAGGCGGTTCTCGGCTTGGTCGACGACGACGGAGGCCGGGCCGTCCAGGACCTCGTCGCGGACGATCAGGTTTCGGCGCACGGGCAGGCAGTGCATGAAGATCCCCTTGTCGGTGCGGGCCATCTTCTCTTGCGTGACGATCCATCGCGTGCGAAACGCGGCGTCGGCGGGCAGCGGCGCGCCGTAGTTTTGGAGCGAGCCCCAGGACTTCGCGTAGACGACGTGCTGGCCGTCGAAGGCGTCGGGGACCGCGTCGGTCACGGCGAGCTTGGCGCCGCTCTCCTTGCAGGAAGCCGCGACGCGCGCCATGACGTCGTCCGGCAGATCGAAGCCTTTCGGGCGCGCGATGGTCACGTTCATCCCGGCGACGGCGGCGATCTCGGCCGCCGAGCTCGGCACGGCGAGAGGCAGGCTCTTGATGTGCGGCGCCCACGTGAGCAGGAAGTTCTTGCCCTTCGGATCCATGCGCTCCTTGATCGTCATGAGGTCGGCCAAGGCTTGGCAGGGATGGCCGGAGGCGGACTCCAAGTTGATGACGGGGACGGTGGCGTGCTTCTTGAAAGCCGAGAGGTACGGCTCGACTTTGTCCTCGTCCCACGACGTCCCCGAGGGAAACGAGCGCAGCGCCACGGCCTGGCAGTAGCGGGAAAGCACGGGCACGGCCTCTTTCAAGTGCTCGGCCGTCTTGCCGTCCATGACGACGCCGTCCTCGAACTCCACCTGCCAGGTGTCCGAGCCGAGAAACAAGACGACGGGATGCGCGCCGAGGGACGCCGCCGCCGTCTCCATCGATACCTGCGTTCTCAAGGACGGATTCATGAAGCAGAACGCCAGGCTCTGGCCCGCGAGCGGGCGGTCCTTGGGCGGATTTTTTTTCAAGGCGATCGCTTTGTCGACGAGCGCCATGAGCTGCGCCCGCGTATGGTCTTTCAAGTGCGTGAAATGCGGCTTCATGAAAGAAGGGCTTGGCGCAGCCGCTCGATCTCCGCTTCGGCGACCGTCAGCGGCGGCAGGAGCCGGATCACGTTCGGGTCGTCGGCGCCGCCGACGATGATGCCTTGAGCGAGCAGCGCGTCCCGTCGGGCCTTGGTCGGGCCGTCGAAGACGAGGCCGAGCAGCAGGCCCTTGCCGCGGATCTCGAGAAGCCCCGGCAGCTTGAAGGTGGCGCGGATCTGCGCCTCGCGCGCGGCCGCGTTCTCCCACAGCTTTTTTTGGAATATCGTCTCGAGCGTCGCCTTCACCGCCGCGCAGGCCAACGGGCCGCCGCCGAAGGTCGAGCCCAACGCGCCGGACTTGACCTTCGCGGAAGTCGCCGCGTCGGCGAGCACGGCCGCGGCCGGCACGCCCGAGCCCAGCGCCTTCGCGAAAGTCTGCAGGTGCGGCTTGACGCCGTAGAGGTGCGCGGCCGACGGCGCGCCGACGCGGCCGAGCCCGGTCTGCACCTCGTCGAAGATGAGAAGCGCGCCGCGCGCGCGGCACAAGCCCTCGAGCGCCTGCAAGTAGCCCTCGGGCGGCGTGACGGCGCCGCCCATGCTTTGGATCGGTTCCAGGAGGAAGCCCGCGGCGTCATTCTGAAGGGCGGCTGCGGCCTCGTGAACGTCGCCGAAAGGCACGTGGACGACGTCGCCGCCGAGCCCGGAGAGGCCTTTGCGGTACTTGGCGATGCCGGTGGCCGCCAGCGCGGCGGCCGTGCGGCCGTGGAAAGATCCGACGGTGGCGACGATCTTCGCCTTGCCCGTCACCGCCCGCGCCAGGCGCATGGCGTTTTCGTTGGCTTCCGCGCCCGAGTTGCAGAAGAAGACCTGAGCGCCCTCGGCGCCGCAAAGCTCGACCAACGCCTTCGCGGCGTCGGCGCGCACTTTCGAGTACACGAGGTTCGAGTAAAATAAAAGCTCGCCCGCCTGGGCGGACACGGCCGCGACGACCTCTGAAGGACAATGGCCGAGCGCCGACACGGCGTGGCCGCCGTAGAGGTCCAAGTACTCCCGCCCGCTCTCGTCCCAGACGAGGCAGCCGCGCCCGCGCGCCAGCGCGAACGGGAACTTCTCGTAGGTCGGCAGGACGTACCGGTCTTCGCGCGCCTTGAAGTCGGTCACGGGTAGTGCCCCGCGAAGGCCAAGCCCTCGGCTTCCGGCCAGCCCATCATGACGTTCAAGTTCTGGATCGCTTGGCCCGCCGCGCCCTTGACGAGATTATCCAAGGCCGAGATCACGCAGATGCGCCCGTCCTCGACGGTGACGTGAATGTCGCAGTGGTTGCTGCCGTTGACGGCGTTCAAGCTCGGCGGCTCCTCGACGAGACGCACGAACGCGCTGCCCGCGTAGGCGTCCGCGTAGAGCTTCTGGACGCCCTCGGCCGTCCAGCCTTTCGGCAGGTCGGCCTGGCACACGGCGTAGATGCCGCGCGCGAACGGGCCCGAGACCGGCACGAGCGAGAGCCTGAGCTTGCACGCGCCGCCCGCGAGCTTTTCGAGCATCTGCTCGACTTCCGGGATGTGCTGGTGGCGCATGGGCTTATAAGCCTTCATGTTGGAATAGCGCGTCGGGTGGTGCGTGACCAACGACGGGCTCGCGCCGGAGCCCGAGGAGCCCGTCACCGCCGTCACGCTGACGACGCCCTCGAGGCGCGCCTTGGCGAGCGGCCCGAGGGCCAGCGCCGCCGCCGTCGCGAAGCAGCCGGGATTGGCGATCCACTTCGACTTCTTGATCTGCGCGCGGTTGAGCTCGACCAAGCCGTAGACGAACTTCTTGAGGAACCGCGGCGCGCGGTGCTTGCGCGCGTACCAGACCGGGTAGAGCGCGGGATCGCCGAGGCGGAAGTCCGCCGACATGTCGACGAGCTTGAGCTTCTTGCCCGGACCCTCGAGGATCGCGGGCACGACCTCCATCGCGTCGCCGTGCGCGCCCGCCATGAAGACGGCGTCGAGCTTCTCGTAGTCGAGCTTGATGGAGAACGCGAGCTTGGTCCGCCCCCGGAGGTTCGGGTGCGCGAGGAAGACCGGCTGGCCCGGGAAGCTGCGGCTGGTGACCGCCGTCAGCTCGACTCGCGGGTGATTGAGCAGGAGGCGGATGAGCTCCCCGCCGACAAAGCCCGTCCCGCCCTCGATGCCGACCTTGATCTTCTTGGCGCTCTTCACGCGACGGCCTCCTGGACCACGGCGTCCTCGACGAGCGCGCCGATGGCGTCGGACTCGATGCGCGCGTTGAGCGCCTTGACGCCGATCTGCTTCTCGATGAAATCCTTGCCCACGGCGTTGTCGGTGGCCGGGCCGGAGATCAGGTCGGCCTTGAGGCCGAACTTGTGGGTGAACAGCTCGACGGCGCCCCAGGCCGCGACCGGGTCCGTGGCGCACATCACGTGCAGAGACGCGGCCCCCATCAACTCCTTGTCATTGAGAATCGCCTGGACGCCGTATTCCCCCATGATGCCGTCGCCGAGCTCGACGACGAGGACGTCGGGCTCGAGCTTGTTGAGGGCGTTCAAGAGCCCCTTGGCCACCGGCACGGAGACGGCGTCCGTCGTCGAGACGACGCCGGCGTCGGTGAAGTTCATGGCCGACGCGGCGCCGCGGTCGATCATCGAAAGGGTGTCTCTCAACAGCGACACCCCCGTGAGCTTCGCGGCGCAGACCTTCAGGCCCTTCTTCGCGAGATGCCGGATGATCTCGCCGCACGCGAAGGTCTTGCCCGCGTTCATGCAGGTGCCCGCGACGTAGACGATCGGCGCCGACGCTTCGAGCTTGTCGGCCCAAGGGACGGCGTTGGTCTTGATCGTGGCCGGGACGCCCTCGCGCTCTCCTAAATAAGGGAAGGAGAGGACCTGCCCGAGCACCTCGGCCTGCAGCGGCTTGCCGAGCTCGAGGTTGACGGAGGTGCAGCGCCCGATCACGCCGCCCAGGTTGAGGATGTCCAAGCGGTCGCCGACCTCTATCTTCTCGGGCACGACGCCCGCGTAGCCGCGCAGCGCGCGCCGCGTGCCGAGGACGCCTGCGATCACGTCTCCGTCGTTGAGATCGATCATGCGCCCGTGCACGTCCTCGAGCTGGTTATAGACCGTCTTCTTGCCGCGCACGCGCGCGGCGAGGATCATGCCCTCTTCGGCGGGGATCTCGTGCGTCAAAAGGACCTCGCGCGGGATCTTCGCGTTGCGCGTCGTCGAGGCGATCTTATCGAGAGTGACTTTCACGAGACTTTCTCCTTGGCCCGGGCTTTCTGCGCGAGGGCCATCGGCAACGCGTGCAGGCGGGAGAACCCCGCCGCGTCGGCGCCGGTCCAAAGCGACGTCGTCTCGCCGTAGGCCGCGGCGCCGTCGACGAGCGAGTAAGGGCTCTTGACTCCGGTCACGTCGAAGCGTCCCTGGCGAAAGCGCACGCGCGCCTGGCCGGTCACCGTCTCCTGGCTCGACTTGATCATCGCCTCGATGTCGCGCATGACGGGGTCGAAGTAAAGGCCCTCGTGGAGCATCTGGCCGTAGAACTCGGCCACGTGGTTCTTCCAGAAGGACTGCCAGCGCGTGAGCACGAGCTTTTCAAGCTCGGAATGCGCGGCGATCAGCACGAGCGGCGCCGGGGCCTCGAAGCCGATGCGCCCCTTGATGCCCAAGATCGTGTCGCCCAGGTGCACGCCCCGGCCGACGCCGAAGGACTTGCCTAGCGCGTGGAGCGCCTGGACGAGCGCGACGCCCGGCATCTTCACGCCGTCGAGCGAGACGGGCGCGCCCTTCTCGAAGCCGATCACGACGGCTTTGGAGCCCGTCGCGGCCGCTTCCGACGCGGGAAACGCCGAGTCCGGGATCTCGGCCCACGGATCGTGCGTCTCCTTGCCGCCGACGGTCGTGCCCCAAAGCCCGGCGTTGACCGAATACGCCGTCTTCTTCGCCGCGACGGCGACGCCGCGCTCGGCGAGCCAGTCCGTCTCCTTCTGCCGCGCCCAGCCGAGCTCGCGGATCGGCGCGAGGCATTTCAAGCCGGGAGCGGCGACGTTGAAGACGGCGTCGAATCGGACTTGGTCGTTGCCCGCGCCCGTCGAGCCGTGCGCGACGGCGTCGGCGCCGAGCTCGAGCGCCAGCGTGGCGACGAGCTCGGCCTGAAGCACGCGCTCGGCGGCGACGGAAAGCGGGTAAACCCTGCCGCGCAGGATGTTGCCCTGGATCAGCGGCAGCGCGAAGCGCTCGAAGACCTGCGCCTTGCCGTCGAGCGTGTAATGCGCGGCGGCGCCGAGCGCCTTGGCCCGCGCCTCGATCTCGGAGAGCTCCTCGGCGGAGAAGCCCCCTGTGTCGACGGTCGCCGTCACGATCTCGGCGTTGTACTGCTCTTTAAGGTAGAGGGCGCAGAACGTCGTGTCGAGCCCGCCGGAAAACGCCAGGACGATCTTCATCGCTTGATCCTCGCTTGCAGGAATTCCAATATCTTCTTGTTGGCGGCCGGGCCGTCGACGGCGACGAAGACCGTGTCGTCTCCCGCGATGGTGCCGACGACGCCCTCCGGCGACATGCCGTCGATGACGTAGCCCACGCGCTGGGCCATGCCCGGCTCGCAGCGGATGACGACCATGTAGGGCCCGGCGGCGGTGGCGGCGTTGACGGCGGTGCGCAGCGGAAGCTCGGCGTCGGCGGCGCCCGCCTCGGCGGCGGCGGCGGCGGTGGCGGGCTTGTAGACTCCTGCCATTTTGAACAACCCGAGCTCGGCGATGTCGCGCGAGCCGGAGACCTGCGTGGCGCCGATGCCCTTCTTCTTGAGCGCCTTCACGACCTCGCCTTGCGTCGCGAGCGGCCGCTCGCCCACGAGCTCGAGGATGGCGGTCTGCCGCGCGGCCTTGCCTTCTTCTCGTGTATATTTATTCATACTGAATGAATAATTATACTTATCTCAGAAAATTTGTCAACGCTTTTTCTTGACCGCCCGGGATGACCGCTTTCACCCGAAAATATTAGAATACGAATCATGAACCCCTCTCTCGATTCCTTCAAGACGAAATCATCCCTCCCCGTCGGCAAAAAGACGTACGGCTTCTACAGCCTCCCCGCCCTCGCCAAGAAGCTCGGCAAGAGCCTGGATAAGATCCCGTTCTCGATGCGCATCTTCCTGGAAAACCTCGTGCGCCACGAGGACGGAGCCACCGTAAGGAAGGCCGACATCGAATCCGTGGCCGCGTTCGACGGCAAGAAGGGCGGCGATAAGGAAGTCTTTTTCATGCCCGCCCGCGTCCTGATGCAAGACTTCACCGGCGTCCCCGCCATCGTCGACCTCGCCGCGATGCGCGACGCGATCAAGAAGACGGGCGGCGACGCGCAGCGCATCAACCCTCTCGTCCCTGTCGATCTCGTGATCGACCACTCGGTCCAAGTCGACAGCTACGGCGTCCTCGACGCGTTCCAGAAAAACTCCGAGATCGAGTTCTCGCGCAACAAAGAACGCTATCAGTTCCTCAAGTGGGGCCAGAAGGCGTTCAGGAATTTCCGCGCCGTCCCGCCCGAGACCGGCATCTGCCACCAGGTCAACCTCGAGTACCTCGCCAAGGTCGTCTGGACCGACGGGGAGCTCGCCTACCCGGACACGCTCGTCGGCACCGACAGCCACACGACGATGATCAACGGGCTCGGCGTCGTCGGCTGGGGCGTCGGAGGCATCGAAGCCGAGGCCGCGATGCTCGGCCAGGCGATGTCGATGCTCGTGCCGGACGTGATCGGCTTCAAGCTCACCGGCAAGCTGCCTGCCGGCGCGACGGCCACCGATCTCGTCCTGACGTGCACCGAGATGCTGCGCAAGAAAGGCGTCGTCGGCAAGTTCGTCGAGTACTACGGCCCGGGCCTTTCCGATCTCTCCGTCGCCGACCGCGCGACGCTCGCCAACATGTCGCCCGAGTACGGCGCGACGATCGGATTTTTTCCCGTCGACCACCGCACGCTCGAGTACTTGGAGCTCACCGGCCGCCCGAAAGACGAGATCGCGCTGGTCGAGGCCTACTGCAAGGCGCAGGGACTCTTCCGCACGGACGACTCGCCCGAGCCCGTCTTCACCGACACCCTCTCGCTGGATCTCGCCGACGTCGTCCCGTCGCTCGCCGGGCCCAAGCGCCCGCAGGACCGCGTCTCCCTCAAGGACATCAAGAAGCATTGGGAGGCCGTCCTGCCCGGCTTCCTGAAAGAAAAGGACAAGAAAGGCAACATGCCCGCTCCGGCCGGCACGACGTCCAAGACCTCGATGGGCGAGGTCGGCCACGGCTCGGTCGTCATCGCGGCGATCACCTCCTGCACGAACACGTCGAACCCGTCGGTCTTGATCGGGGCCGGCCTGCTCGCGAAGAAGGCCGTCGAGAAAGGCCTCTCGACCAAGCCGTGGGTCAAGACCTCGCTCGCCCCCGGCTCGAAGGCCGTGACGGATTACCTCGCGCTCGCCGGTCTGACCAAGCCCCTCGAGGCGCTCAAGTTCCACCTCGTCGGCTACGGCTGCACGACGTGCATCGGCAACTCGGGCCCGCTGCCCGATCCCGTGGCCCAGGCCGTCCTGGACACGAACCTCGTCGTCGCGGCCGTCTTGTCGGGCAACCGCAACTTCGAAGGACGCATAAACCCGCTCGTCAAGGCGAACTATCTCGCCTCGCCGCCGCTCGTCGTCGCCTACGCGCTGGCGGGCTCCATGGACGTCGATCTCATGAAGGAGCCTCTGGGCAAGGGCAAAGACGGCAAGCCGGTCTACCTGAAGGACATCTGGCCGACCAACGAGGAGGTCGCCCGGACGGTCGCCTCCTGCGTCAAGCGCGACATGTTCCTCAAATCCTACGGCGACGTCTTCGCCGGCGACAAGAACTGGAAAGGCCTCGAGGTCGCGCTCTCGGAGATCTACGCCTGGGACGACGACTCGACCTACGTCCGCCTGCCCCCGTACTTCGAGGACCTCAAGAGCCTCCCGCGCAAGATCGCGGACATCAAGGGAGCCCGCGCGCTGGCCGTGTTCGGCGACTCGATCACGACCGACCACATCTCCCCCGCCGGCAACATCGCCAAGGACTCACCCGCGGCGCAGTACCTCAAGGAGCGCGGCGTCCAGCCGGCCGACTTCAACAGCTACGGCGCGCGGCGCGGCAACCACGAGGTCATGATGCGCGGCACCTTCGCCAACATCCGCATCAAGAACCTGATGATGGAGGCGGCCGGCGGGCAGACGCTCCACCTGCCCGAGAAGGCGGCGATGTCCATCTACGACGCGGCGATGAAGTACAAAGCGGAGGACGTGCCGACGATCGTGCTCGCGGGCAAGGAGTACGGCTCGGGCTCGTCGCGCGATTGGGCCGCGAAGGGCCCGGCGCTCATGGGCGTCAAGGCCGTGATCGCGCAAAGCTACGAGCGCATCCATCGCTCGAACCTCGTCGGCATGGGCATCTTGCCGCTGCAGTTTTCGGACGGCGACTCGGCCCAGAGCCTGGGCTTGAGCGGACTCGAGACTTTCGAGATCCTCGGCGTCTCCGGCAAGATGAAGCCCCGCCAGGAGCTGACCGCGCGCGCCAAGGCCGACGGCGGGAAGGCCGTGGAGTTCAAGGCCACGACGCGCCTCGACACGGTCATCGAGCTCGAATACTACCGCTACGGCGGCATCCTGCCCTACGTGCTCGTGCAGATGATGGGCAAGGGCGAGGCCGTCGCCGCCTGAAGCGAGTCTGCGTCTACTGCGGCTCCAACGAAGGCGTCCGCCCGGAGTATAAGCGGGCGGCGGTCGCGTTGGGCGAGTTGCTTGCCGCGCGAAAGATCGGCCTCGTCTACGGCGGCGGGAAGGTCGGCCTCATGGGCGTCGTCGCCGACGCCGTGCTCGCCAAGGGCGGCGAGGTCGTCGGCGTCATCCCCGAGGACATCGTGCGCCTCGAGGTCGCCCACGAGGGCCTGACCGAGCAGCGCGTCGTCGGCTCCATGCACGAGCGCAAGGCGCTGATGGAAAAGCTCTCCGACGGATTCATCGCGCTGCCCGGCGGCTTCGGCACGATGGACGAGCTCTGCGAGATGGTGACTTGGGCGCAGCTCGGGCTGCACAAAAAGCCCGTGGGCCTGCTCAACACGGCCGGCTACTACGACAAGTTCATCGAGTTCGTCGACCACGCGTCCGGCGAGGGCTTCGTCAAGCAGAAGCTGCGCGGCCTCCTGCTCGAGGCGAAGACCCCGGAGCAGCTCCTCGCGCTCTTCGACGCGCACCGGCCCGTCGACGCCCGCCGCTGGCTGCGCCATCCTTGACGCGCGCCCGGACCTCCGCTACACTTCAGGTCATGGACGCGACGA
Organism: uncultured Elusimicrobia bacterium; assembly: GCA_964600165.1. Lineage (GTDB taxonomy): Bacteria > Elusimicrobiota > Elusimicrobia > UBA1565 > UBA9628 > CAZRIP01. The sequence goes on from CAZRIP010000010.1 coordinate 21,366, forward strand.
GCATGCTCCTTCCGCAAAACGACGGCATCGCGCTCGAGCATCGGCACTTCTTCATGAAGGTGTATCGCTGGATGTCGATCGGCCTCGTCCTGTCCGCGGCCGCGGCTTGGTGGGTCTACCGGACTCCCGAAGCGGCGCGCGCGATCATCCACGATGAGCTCCATTTCATGGGTTTGCTGGGGATCGAGCTTCTCCTGGTCTTCGTCCTCGCGGCCGCGAAGGACAAGTTGTCGCTGGGCGCGACGATGTTCTTTTTCATGACGTACTGCGTCACGACCGGACTGACGCTGTCGGTCGTCCTGTTCGTCTATACGGCGACGTCGGTCGTCACGACCTTCTGCGTGACGGCCGGGATGTTCGGCGTCATGAGCGCCTACGGCTACTTCACGGACCACGATCTCGCCAGTTGGGGCCACGTGCTTCTGTCCGGCCTGCTCGGCTTGATCCTGGCCTCGTTCGCTAATTTCTGGCTGAGAAGCGCGGCGATCGACTGGATCGTGACGCTCTCCGGCATCGTCATCTTCACCGGACTGATCGCCTACGACACGAACAAGCTCCGGGCGCTCGACCTGACCGGCACGATCGACGGCAGCGAGCAGCAGGAGCGCGAGGCGATCGACGGCGCGCTCGACCTCTACCTCGACTTCGTCAACCTGTTCCTCAAGCTGCTGCGCGTCCTCGGGCGCAAGAAGTAGCCGCCCCCATTGACAGGAATTGGGTCAGGGGCTAAACTCGCCGCATGGCCAAACTACAGTTGATCACCGCCGTCGTGCAGCACAAAGTGGGAGACAAGGTCATCGAGGCCGCCATCCAGGCGGGGGCGACCGGAGCGACCTATTTTTTCGCCGAAGGGACCGGCGTGCGCCAGCACGTCAACTCGGAAGTCGAGATCGCCAAGCGCTCGATCTTCATCGTCGTCGACAAGACGAAGACCGACAAGGTCTTGGACGCCGTCATCGAGGCCGCCAAGCTCAACCAGCCGGGGCAGGGCTTCGCCTGCGTGCAGGACGTGATCCGGGCCGTGGGCTTCGTGCCCAACGACGCGACCGCCACGACCTAGCGGCCTTTGAAGCGCGCGAGGCGGAAGCGGTGGAGGTTGAGCTCCGCCTTGCCGGCGACGACGAGCTCGGCCATCGTCTTGCCGACGAGCGGCCCGAACTTGAAGCCGTGGCCTGAAAAACCCGCCGCGATGTAGCCGTTCGGCGTGTCGGGAAGACGGTCCATGATGAAGTCGCCGTCCTTGGTGTTGTCGTAGAAGCAGACCTGCCCCTCGTACTCCGTGAACTGCGCGAGCTCGGGGATGAAGCGCCCGAGGAACTTGCGGCACTTCTTCTCGAAGGCGGGCGTGATCTCTTCCTTGGAGCCCGGGCCCGCCGGTTTTCCCACGGACCCCTTCTTGTGGTCGCCGATCTTAAGGAAGCCGTGGATGTGCAGCGGGAAGCCGTAGAAGTCGGTCGACATCGACAAGAACACGGGAAAGTGCTCGGGCCGGTAGCGCCCGCGGTTGGACGGCGGGCGCAGATAGAGCTGGAACTGCTTGGTGACCTTGAGCGGGATCTTGTAGCTCTTCAAGATCTCGGGCGTCCAGATGCCCGTGCAGAAGACGTAGCTCTCGCCCTGCCAGACCTTGCCGGTCTGGTCCTTGATCCCTTTGATGCCGAGCTTCTTGTCGCGGATGACCTGCGCGACCTTGACCTTCGGGCGAAGCTGGACGCCCTTGCGCTGGGCGAGCGCGGCGATCGCCTGCACGCTCTTCTGCGCCCAGATCATGCCGCCGTCCTTGTGGAAGAGGCCGTACTTGATCGCGCGCGTGTTGAGCATCGGGTAGCGGCGCTTGAGCTCGTTCTTCTCGACTTTCGCGACGGGGAGCTTGAGGTCCTTGAGGACGGTGAAGCTCTGCTCCTCGTAGCCGTGCGTCTGCGTGGCGAACTCGAGCACGCCGTTCTGGAAGAGCAGCCGGTCACCCACCTGATTATTGAAGTCGAGCCACAGAGGCATCGACCGGACCGCCATGTCGGTATAGAACGCGTCCTTGCCGTAAGTGAGCCTGAAGACTCGGAGATGATCGCCCGAGGCCGCCCAGATGTTCGGCACGTCGTACTGGTCGAGGAGCGTGACGCGCTTGCCGCGCAGCGCGAGGAAATACGCGCAGCACACGCCCATGATGCCGCCGCCGACGACGATCACTCCGTTTTCTTGGTTCACCGTTTAAATCGTGCTTCGATCCCGCGAACGACCGTCTCGAGTCCGGCGCCGTGCGTCACGCGCTGCCAGCGCCCGCCCTCTTCCTGCGCGCGCCGGCCGAGCTCGCCGTCGGCCGTCACGACCGTCACCCGACCGCCGCCAAGGTGGCCGCTCGCGCGCACCTTGTCGAGGATCAGCTCGTCGGCGGACTCCTCGCGAGTGAACCGGATCCTCAAACCCGAGGCCTGCCGGGCCATCACACGAAAATCGCCGTCGAAAAAGAGCTCTACTTCCACGCGACCCTCGCAACTTTCACAAAGCTGCGCGAGAGCCTCGACGAGCCGCCGCGCGTCGGCCTCTTCCTGCTCACGGAACGCCGGCCCGCCGTAGCCGTGGCAAACACGCACGACGTTGGTCCCATCGACGCAGTAAATCCGGGCCGAAACGCTGGTCATTATACTTTTTAGCTCGCGGCAAAAGTCTAGCGAATTAGGCGTCCGCCCGGAAGGCGCGGGCCCTTGACAGCCTCGGGCCGCCTCTTTACACTTTTGAAAATGAGCATTCGGCTGGGCGCCGCATTCCTGATCATTTCCTTATTGAGCGGCGCCCCCGCGCGCGCGGACGACGCCGCCTCGATTCCCGCCCCCGCGCCGCGGCGGCGCATCGAGCAGACTCCGGGACAAGCGTTCTTGTTCGCGAAAACGAAAGTCGAAAACGCCCCCGGCGCCGAGCCCCTGGTCAAGATCATGGACGTCGCAACGGAGCAGATCCGCAAGGAGCCCGGGAAGGCCGACGAGATCGTCAGGCAGCAGCTCGACGGCGTCAACCTCGCCGCGGAGAACGTCCAGAAGCAGCCCGAGGTGCCGCCCGAGACCGCGCGCGCGATCAACGACGCGATGGCGGACCTAAACGTGCGCGCGGGCGGCTACGAGCAGGGCCTGCGCTTCGCCGACCGGAGCCTGGCCGCCCACCCCGACGATCGCGACGCCCTCCTCAGCCGCTCGAACGCCAACGTCGGCCTCAAGGATTTCGCCGCGGCCCACGACGACGCGTCGCGCGCGATCAAGCTCGCGCCCGAGGACCCCGAAGGCTACACGGCGCGCGCCGTCGCCGAGTACAACATGCGCCAATACCAGCAGGCGAGCGAGGACTCGCGCCGCGCTCTCGCGCTCGACGCCAACGACCGCGTCGCTTTCGCGATCATGAAGCTCGCCGAGGGCAAGTCGATGACCGTCGACGTCGACTCGCTCAAGGCGCGGATGGGCGGCGAGATCCAGCGCGAGTACAACGGCATGGTCCAGCAGCTCAATCAAGCCGAGGAGAAGCGCCTGGCGCCCGGGCCCTCGACGCCGGCGCCGGACGCGCGCGTGACCGCGGCCGGGAGGCTCACGCGAGACGCCGCGGACCGCCTGTCGGTCAAGGATTACTACGGCGCGATCGACGCCGCCAACGCCGCCCTCGCGCAAGATCCGTCGAACGTCGCCGCGCTCTACTACCGCGCCGCCGCCTACAACCTGCTCGGCGACTACGAGCGCGCCGTCGAGGACGCGAGCCGCGCCCTCGTGTTCAATCCGGGCGACGCGAGCACGCACGACACGCGCGCCTGGGCCTTCAACCACATGGGCCGCTACCGCGACGCGATCGCGGACTCGAACCACTCGCTGGAGCTCAATCCCCAAAACCCCTACGCCTTCGCGAACCTGAGCTACTCGCACGAGCAGATGGGAGACTTCTCCTCGATGCTGCGCGAGCTGCGGACGGCGGCGACGCTCAACGCCCAGTTCGAGGCCACCTACCGCGACGCGGCGGCGCGCCACGGCTTGGCCCCCGATCCTCTCCCGTCGGACAGTTTCCTGCCGCCGCGCCGGGACCCGGCCGAGCGCGAGCGCAAGCGCTCTTTCCTTTTTCTCGTCGGCAGCGCCGTCATCGGCGGCGTGCTGATCGCTCTCGGCTTTTTCAACCTCGCCGGGGACTCCGGCAAGACGACGCGCTCGGCCGTCGGCAGGCCGCCGACCGCGCCTCCCCAGGTCCAAGCGGGCTACGCGCTCGGACGGCGCATCGGCATGGGCGGCATGGGCATCGTCTACGAGGCCGTCGATCAGGCGCTGCAGCGCAAGGTCGCGATCAAGATCATGCGCGAGGAGCTGCAGAAAGACGGCTCGGCCCGCCAGCGATTCCTGGACGAGGCGCGCACGGTGGCGGCGCTGCATCACCCGGGCATCGTCGACATCCACGCCATCGTCGAGGATTCTCAGCGGGTCTGCCTGGTCTTCGAGTTCGTCGACGGGCAGACCCTCGACGAAGTCCTGCGAGAGCGCGGCCGCGTGCCGCTCGCCTCCGCCAAGGCGATCATGCGCGAGCTCTGCTCGGCGCTCGATTTCGCCCACCGCCACCTGGTCGTCCACCGCGATATCAAGCCCGCGAACATCATGCTCGCGCGCGAGGGCGGCGCCAAGCTCATGGATTTCGGCATCTCGCGGCACGCGCGTGAAGCGCTGGAGGGCTCGCGCTCCGACGGCAAGGCCACGGGCACGCCCACCTACATGGCGCCTGAGCAGCGCTTCGGCGCGGTGCGCAAGGAGTCCGACGTCTTCTCCCTCGGGGCCGTGCTCTACGAGATGGCGACGGGCCGCTGCCCGTTCCCCGGCGCGACGAGCGAGGAGCTCAAGCTCAACCGCGGCTACCTGCGCCCGAGCCAGCTCGCCGCCGACCTGCCGCCCGAGCTCGACACGTTCATCGACCACGCCTTAGACCCCGATCCGGAGCGCCGTATTCCGAGCGCGCGGGAGTTCATGGCGCTGCTCGAGCGCATCCCCGACCGCCGCGGTTAGCCGATCAGACGAGACCGCGCATCAACGGCGCGTCCATATCATCCGATTAAAATCAAAAGCAACTGTCCCCGGGGACAGTTGCCAAGCCCTTCTCTCGCCGGGCGAGAATCCGTTATTTCCGAAAACAGCGGAGAATGGCGTCCCATTCTGTTGGCGTCACCGGCTGGATGGAAAGCCGTGATCCACGCTTGAGAAGGACCATTCCCGAAAGCGCGGGCATGCCGCGCAGCTCGTCGAGCGAAAGAAGGCGCGGCAGCTTCTCGACGAGCTTGACGTCCACCTGGAACCAGACGGGCTTGTCCTTGGTCGCGCGCGGCTCGAAATATTCCGACTTCCCGTCGAACTGAGTCGGGTCCGGATAGGCGAGCCTGGCGATTTCGACGATCCCGGCGATGCCCGGCGGCTCGCAGCTCGAGTGATAGAAAAACGCCCGGTCGCCGAGCTTCATCGCCTTCATGAAGTTGCGCGCCTGATAGTTGCGCACGCCGTCCCAGCCGCCCGTTTTCTTCGGCTTCCCGGCGAGGTCGTCGATCGAGAAGACCTCGGGCTCGGACTTCATCAGCCAGTATTTTTGTTCAGCCATTTTCGACTCACCCCGGGGTAAGTTGAGTTAATCATCCGCCACGTGGCGATGGCGATCTACTTCTTCTTGCCGTAGGCGTATTGCTTGGAGGTCGGGGCGTACGGATACCACCAGGATTTTTCCTTTTGCTCGAAGTCCCAGTGCACGTGCTTGGGCTGCGTGAACTCGGCCAGGCCTTCCTCGCCGAGCTCGCGCGAGCCGCCCGTCTGCTTGAAGCCGCCGAAGGGACCCGCGTCGTTGTCGGTGAGAGGATCGTTGATCCAGATGGTGCCCGCCCAGACGTCCTCGAAGAAGCGCTTCACCTTCCGCGAGTCGTGGGTGTAGATGTTCGCGCCCAGGCCGAAGTTCGAGTCGTTGGCGAGCTTGATCGCCTCGTCGAAGCTCTTGTACGGCATCACCGGACAGATAGGCCCGAAAGTCTCGTCGCGCATGACGCTCATCGAGTGGTCGACGTTGGTGAGCACGGTCGGCGCGTAGAAGAAGCCCGCGTGAAGATTCGCCGGGCGCTTGCCGCCGGCGACGAGCTTGGCCCCCTTCTTGAGAGCTTCCTGGACGTGCCCGTCGACCTTGGAACGGTAGGACGCGCCGATCATCGGGCCGACGTCGGTCCTGGGGTCCATGCCGTCGCCGACGACGAGAGATTTGGCGAACTGCTCCAGGCGCTCGACGAACGGTTTATAGATCTCCTTCTGGACGTAAACGCGCTCGGCCGAAGTGCAGACCTGTCCTGTATTAAGGAACGACGCCCAGGCGACCGCCTTGACGGCGATGTCCAAGTCCGAGTCCTCGCAGACGACGAAGGCGTCCTTCCCGCCGAGCTCGAGGTGGCATTTCTTGACTTGGTCGGCGCAGATCTTCGCGATATGGCGTCCCGTCTCGAGCGAGCCCGTGAACGCGACGAGCGCGACGTCGGGGTGGCGCACGATCGCCTCGCCGGTCGTCTCGCCCAAGCCCGTCACGATCTCGACGACGCCCGCCGGCAGGCAGTCGAAGATCTCCTTGAAGATCAGGGTGGACAGCGGCGTCTGCTCGGCGGGCTTGAGGACGACGGTGTTGCCCGCGGCCAACGCCGGCGCGAGCTTCCACGACATCAAGAGGATCGGGTAGTTCCACGGCACGATGCAGCCGACGACGCCGTAAGGCTCGCGGATCACCAGGTTCAGCTGCGAGGTCTCCGTCGACGGGATCACCTTGCCGCGCGAATTGCGCGCGAGCTCGCCGTAATACTCGAAGCATGACGCCGCCCAGCCCATCTCGTCTTTGTTCTCGCGGAACGGCTTGCCGCCTTCCATCGTCAGCGTGCGCGCGATCTCGTCGCCGCGCGTCTTGATGCGATGCGCGATCGCCCGGAGCAGCTCAGCCTTCTCGTGCGCGGGGACCTTGCGCCAGGGCTCGAAGGCCTTCTTCGCTTTGGAAACGGCTTTCTCTACCGCCTCGGCCGTTTCATTGGGGACTTCGCCGAGGACTTTCTCGGTCGCGGGGTTCAAGACGGGGATCTTCTTCATTTCAGGGCCTTTCTCGCGGCGAGGATCGTCTTGTCGAAGTCCGCGGCCGTGTGGGCGAACGAAGCGAACGCGGCCTCGAACTGCGCCGGCGGAAGATAGACGCCGCCGGCCAGCATCTTGCGGAAAAAGCGCGCATAAGCCTTGCGGTCGGCAGCCATCGCCGTCGCGTAGTCGCGGATCGGCTTGCCGGAGAAAAACAGCGTGAACATCGAGCCCACCGAATGGATCTGCACGCGGACGCGCGCGCGCTCGAACTCGGCCGCCAAGCCGCGCAGCAAGTAATCGGTGATCTGCGCGAGGCGCGGATAGGGGTCCTGTTCCTTAAGTAGGCGCAGGCAGGCGCGTCCCGCCGCCACGGCGACCGGGTTGCCGGACAGCGTTCCGGCTTGATAGACCGGGCCCAGAGGCGCGACGAGCTTCATGATCTCCTTGCGCCCGCCATAAGCTCCCAAAGGCATCCCGCCGCCGGCGATCTTGCCGATCGTCGTCAGGTCGGGCTTGATGCCCAGGAGCTCTTGCGCCCCGCCGTAAGCGACCCGGAATCCCGTGATCACCTCGTCGAAGACCAGCAGGGATTTGTCCTTGCGCGTGAGCTCCCGCAGGCCCTCGAGGAAGCCGTCCTCGGGAAGGACGACGCCCATGTTGCCGACGAACGGCTCGACGATGACGGCGGCGATCTTTCCTTTGTGCTTCTGGAAAGCGCGGCGGACCGCCGCCAGATCGTTGTATGGAAGAGAAATCGTGGTTTCCGCCCAGCGTTTCGGAACGCCGGCCGAATCAGGCACGCCCAGAGTGATCGCGCCCGACCCCGCCTGCACGAGCAGGCTGTCGACGTGGCCGTGGTAGCAGCCGGTGAACTTGATGACGAGCTCGCGCTTCGTGAAGGCGCGCGCGACGCGCAAGGCGCTCATGACGGCCTCGGTGCCCGAGCTCGTCAGCCGAACGAGCTCCATGGACGGCATCGCGTCGCGGATCGCCTCCGCCAGCAGGATCTCGCCCTCCGTCGCGGCCCCGAAAGTCGACCCTTGATCGAGGGCCGCGCGCGCGGCGTCGACGATCTCCTGGCGCGCGTGGCCGAAGATCAGCGGCCCCCACGACATGCAGTAGTCGACGTAGCGCTTGCCGTCGACGTCAACGAGGATCGCGCCCGAGCCCGAGGCGGCGAAGCGCGGCGTCCCGCCGACGGACTTGAACGCCCTCACGGGCGAGTTCACCCCGCCGACGAGGACCTTCTGCGCGCGAGAGAAGAGCTTTTGGGATTTGTCCACGAGCGGCTCCGGCACCCGGATTAAACCAATTTTGCACGGGCGCGTCATCCGCGCGCAGTATCATAGGCGCATGGACCATCTCGAACATTCCGACGTATCCCGCTATCTCGACGCCGTGGCGGCCCGCTTCGAGGGACGGGGCCGGGAGGCCCAGCTCGGGCGCGCGCCGTTCGTGACGATCTCTCGCGAGTCAGGCGCGCTCGGCAGACGCCTGGCCGACGCGGTCATCGAACGGCTCAAAGCGCGCGGCGGCCCGCTCGCCCATGGTTGGGAGACTTTCGACCGGCATCTCCTGGCCATGCTCGCCGGCGATCCCAAGCTCAAGTTCCCCCTGCGCGAGCTCGTCGGCGAGGAATATCATTCGCGAGTCTACGACTACATCCACCAGCTGTTCACCTGGTCGACGCCGCAGGACATCGTGCAAAAGCGCGTGCTCCACGCGCTGATCTCGGTAGCGGCGACCGGCCGCGTCGTGATCGTGGGGCGAGCGGGCGCGCTCGTCACGCGGGGCCTCAAGCGCGGAGTGCACATCAGGCTCGTCGCCTCGACGCGCACGCGCGTCGAAAACGTCGCGCGGCGAGATCACGTGAGCGAGGAAGAGGCGCTGTGGCGCGTGCGCGACCTCGAGCGCTCGCGGCTGGCTTTCGCGCGCAAGTACCTGGGGCACGACCTCGCGGACCCGCGCCACTACGACGCCGTCTTCAACGTCGACCGGGTCGACCTCCAGGACGTCGCCGAGTGGATCGTCGAGCGCGTCGCGGCTCTGGAGGCCCTGGCTCAGGCCCCGAGCCAGCGCGCGGCCTCGAGCGCGTAATAGGTGAGGATGAAATCCGCGCCGGCGCGCTTGATCGACGTGAGTGATTCGAGCGCGACGCGCTTCTCGTCGATCCAGCCGTTGGCGGCCGCGGCCTTGATCATCGCGAACTCACCTGAGACCTGATAGGCCGAGGTCGGCAGGCCGAAGCGCTTCTTGGCCGCCGCCAAGACGTCCAGATAAGGCAGCGCCGGCTTGACCATGATCATGTCGGCGCCTTCATCGACGTCCAAGGCGATCTCCCTCATCGCCTCGGCGAAGTTGGCGGGGTCCATCTGATAGGACGAGCGGTCGCCGAACGAGGGCGGCGACTCGGCCGCGTCGCGAAACGGCCCGTAGAACGCGCTCGCGTATTTCGCGGCGTAGGCCAAGATCGGCGTCATCGCAAAACCCGCCGCGTCCAAGGCCTTGCGGATCGCCGCGACCTGGCCGTCCATCATGCCGGAAGGCGCGATCACGTCGAAACCGGCCTTGGCCTGCGAGACGGCCGTTTTCGCCGTGAGCTCGAGGGTCTCGTCGTTGAGGACCCGCTCGCCCTTGATGATCCCGCAGTGGCCGTGGTCCATGTACTCGCAAAAGCAGAGGTCGGCGATGACGCAAAGGTCGGGGTAGCGGTCTTTGAGCGCCGCCGCCGCGCGCTGGACGATGCCGTCCTTGGCGTAGGCGCCCGATGCCTTGGAATCTTTGGCGTCGGGGATCCCGAAGAGGATGACGGCCGGCACGCCCGATTGGACCAGCGGCCCCGCGGCCTTGACCAGCTCATCGACGGAGTATTGGAAATGCCCAGGCATCGACTTGATCGGCCGCTTCTCGCCCTTGCCCGGCCGCACGAAATACGGCATCACGAAATCGGACGGCGACAGCTCCGTCTCGCGCACGAGGCGGCGCAGGGCCGGGGTGGCGCGCAGGCGCCGAGGGCGACTTACGGGGAACGGCATGTGACGATTTTACTATAATCACTGGGTCAGACCCCATCGTTTATGAAAGAAGCCTTCACTTTTCACGACGTCCTGCTCGTTCCCAAGCGCTCCTCCATCCGCTCGCGCCGGGACGTGGATACGGCCGGTCGTTTCTCGAAGAACATAGTGCTCAAGGTGCCCATCGTCTCCGCGAACATGGACACCGTCACCGAGGCGCGCATGGCGATCGCGATGGCGCGCTGCGGCGGGCTCGGGATCATCCATCGCTTTCTGACCATCGAAGAAGAGGTCGCCGAGGTCGCCAAGGTCAAGCGCGCCGAGAACGTCATCATCGAGAACCCCTACACGGTCGGCCCCGACGACACGATCGGCGGCGCCCGGCGCGAGATGGCGCGGCACTCCGTGGGCGGCCTCCTGGTCGTCGACCGCGAGCGCAAGCTCATCGGCATCGTCACGGAGCGCGACCTGCAGTTCCACGACGCCGACGACACGCCGCTCCACAAGGTGATGACCAAGAAAGTCGTCACCGCGAAAGCCGGCCTGCCCTTCGAGAAGGCGCAGGAGATCCTGCGCGACCACAAGATCGAGAAGCTCCCGCTCGTCGGGCCCAAGGGCGAGATCGCCGGCCTGATCACCGCCAAGGACCTCAAGGCCCGCAAGCATCACCCGGATGCCTCGAAGGACAAGAAGGGCAAGCTTTTGGTCGGCGCGGCGGTGGGCGTCGTCGGCGATTATCTCGAGCGAGCCGCCGCTCTGCTGGACGCCGGCGCCGACGTCCTCGTCGTCGACGTCGCGCACGGCCACGCCGACCACGTCATCGAGGCGGTCAAGAAGATCAAGAAGAGGTTCCCGTCGGCCGAGCTCGTCGCCGGGAACGTGGCCACTTACGAAGGCGCGCGCGACCTCGTCGCCGCGGGCGCCGACGGGATCAAAGTCGGCGTCGGGCCGGGCTCGATCTGCAGCACGCGCATCGTGTCAGGCTCCGGCGCGCCGCAGCTCTCCGCGATCATCGAGTGCGCGAAGATCACGCGCGAGCGCGGCATCCCCGTCAACGCCGACGGCGGCATCAGGGACTCCGGCGACATCGCCAAGGCCCTGGCCGCCGGCGCGTCGTCGGTCATGCTCGGCTCGCTGTTGGCCGGCTGCGACGAGTCGCCGGGCTGGCCCGTCGTGCGCGACGGCCAGCGCTACAAGGTCTACCGCGGCATGGCGTCCTTGGGCGCGACGCTCTCGCGCAAGAAGAAGGACAATCCCGAGGATCTGGATCCCATCGAAATCGCCGAGGTCGTGCCGGAAGGCGTCGAGTCGATGTCTCCCTACAAGGGCCCCGTCGCCGACGTCGTCTTCCAGCTCATCGGCGGCGTGCGCTCCGGCATGAGCTATTCCGGCGCGCGCAGCCTGCAGGAATTCTGGGACAAGCACGAGTTCGTGCGCATCACCCCCGCCGGCTGGGCCGAGTCCCGGCCGCACCACCTCGACAAGCGCTAGGCTTGGCGCGCTTAAGGGCGCAGATCCGGGCAGCGCGTCTTGAGCCAGTCGAGGAGCTGCGCGTCCGTGAACTTCAAGCGGTGCTCGCCGCTCGGGGCGTCGTAAGCGAAGAGTTCCTTGTTCTTGACCGCGCACGATCGGCCCTGCGCGTCGCGGAACGTCGCGTCGCCCTCCGGCAACCCTGAAGGAAGCTCTCCAAGCCTGAAGCCCGCGTCGAGCATGAGGCCCGCGTAGCGCGGAAACTCCACGCCGCCGCGTTCCGAGCGCTCCACGCGCGGCGAGACGGTCACGGCGCCGCGCTCGACGGAAGCAGGCTCGGCCGTCTCCGGGTCGAAGCGCAGCTCCCCTCCGTCGGCCATGCGCACGGCGACGGTCTGGGCCAGCGGATCGATCAGAAGCTCCTGGCTTCCGGCGCGCGGGAAGAAGTAAAACTCGCGCCCGGAGGTCATCGTCGGGCCTTCGCCCGGTCCGTAGGAGCTGAACACGAGCAGCATGCCGTCGTCGACGAACAGATAGTCGCGATAGACCATGTTCGTCGAGCTCATCGGGTGGATCGAGACATAGCACTGCCCCGAGTCAAAGCCGGAGGCGTAACCCTGCGTGCCGCGGACGACCGTCGGGGCGATCTCGGGGCAATGCCCCTTCGCGGCCGCGGCGGAGGATTTTTGCAGGTACGAAAGCCAGCGAGGAGGCTCCGCGGCGCGGACCGGCAGGGCCAACAGGGCGCAAATGGTCAAGGCGATCGAGGTCATGACCCGATTCTAGATCATCGCGCCGGCCTCGACAAGCGCTGATCATCCGCCACGTGGCGGATGACGAATCTCGACTTACCCCGGGGTAAGTCGAGATTCCGCGTAAAACGGACCCGCCCCTCGCGCTTTCACGCAAGGGGCGGGATTTTCGTGGACGGCCTGTACCCCGGATTCTGTCCCTCCGCTCGCGCGGAATCGGGGATCATTTTTCTTTGCGGCTACCGAGGAGCGGCCCCGGCGTCAGCCGAGACTGCGCGGGCCGCGCGCGCTCCCTCACTGCCTTGCTCCCGACGGGGTTTGCCATGCCCGGTCCCTCGCGGGACCGGCGGTGGTCTCTTACACCACCTTTTCACCCTTGCCGTCCCTGTGCATACCGTGCACAGGGACTGGCGGTATGTTCTCTGTGGCACTTTCCGTCGACCCGGGATTGACCCGGGCCTCCTGACCTTTCGATCAGCGTCGCGCCCTATGGAGTCCGGAAGTTCCTCTGTTGCCAGCGATCCCCCGGCCGTCCGAGGATATTATAGCGCTATGCGGCTTTGACCGCCAGGGCTTCCGGGCGGTAGATGATGCGCTGGCAGCTCTCGCAGCAGACGAGGTTCTTGGCCTTGGTGGCCTCGACGATGACGGTGGGAGCGAGAGTGATGCGGCAGGCGCTGCACATCGTGCCGTCGATGGGCACGATGGCGTCGAGCTTGCCGCGCTTGCGGACGTGATCGTAGACCTTCATCGCCTCGGCGGGGATCGGGGTGGCGGCCTCATCGCGCTCGGTTTTTTGCGCGTCGAACTTCGCCTTCTCTTCGGCCAGGCGCTTCTCGTGGCCGGCGATCTCGGTCTCGAACTGCTTCTGCTCGCCGGCGAGCTCGGCGAGCTTGGTCTTCTCTTCCTTGCGCGCGGCGTCGATCTGCTCCATCAGCGTCAAAATCTCGGTCTCGATCTCGCTGGCGGCCTGCTTGGCGAAGCCGATCTCCGTCTGCAGGGCCTTGAAAGCTTCGTTGGTCTTGACCGAGTTAAGCTCGGAACCGTGCTTCTTGGCCAGCTCCTCTTTCTGCGCGAGCTCGAGCTCTTTTTCCTTCTTCTTCTTCTCGAGCGTGATCAAGCGCGCCTTCACCTCGCCGGCCTTGGCCTTCTCGGCCTCGAGCTGGGCCTTGAGGTTGCCGATCATGACCGGAATCTGGTCGAGCGCCGTCTTGATCTTGTCGAGCGCCGCGTCCTTGGCTTGGAGGGCGATGAGCTGGTGGAGGTTTTCCTTCGAGAGAGCCACGGCAAATTATACAATATGCTCGTGAGCGCCACAAAGGCCGTCGTTTTGGTCGGGCATGGCGCCGTGCCGACGGATTGCCCGCCCCGGCTCGCCGCCGAGTTCAAGCGCCTCGAGGCCGAGGCCAAGAAAAGCGGCCCTTCCCCGCGCTTTCTCGAGGTCGACGCCGAGCTGCGCCGCTGGCCGCGCACCGAGAAGACCGATCCCTACAAGAAAGGCCTCGAGGACATCGCCGCGACGCTGCGAAGGAAGCTGCCCGAGCGCGTCGTCTTGACCGCTTACAACGAGTTCTGCGCGCCGACCCTCGAGGAAGCGATCGAAAATGCGGTCGGTCAAGGCGCCAAGGACATCGACGTCATCACAACGATGTTCACGCGCGGCGGCCTGCACAGCGAGGCCGAGATCCCCGAGATCGTCAAGAAAGAATCGGCCAAGTATCCCGGCGTCGCGATCCGCTACGCCTGGCCCTTCGAGCTCGACGAAGTCGCCAAGTTCTTGGCGACTCACCTATAGCCTAGCGGCGTTGTAAACGTTTCACGCGCACTTTGATATGATAAGCGCGTGGACGAAGACAAAAAGCCGCTCTTGATCGGATTGGCCGTCGCCGGCGTACTCGGCGTCGGCGCCGCGTTTTACTTTAAGAAGCCCGCCGCTCCGGTCTTGCCGCCGCCCGCCGCGCCCGCCGCGCCGCCCGCGCCCGCGACGCCTCCCGCCGAGCCCTTGCCGGCGCTCTCCGACAGCGACAATTTCATCCGCGCGAAGCTCTCCGCCCTGATCAAGAGCCCGGCGCTCGCGGGCTGGCTCAACACCGCGGACCTCGTTCGGCGCGCGGCCGCCGCGACGGCGCTCATCGCCGACGGCGGCTCGCCGCGCGACAGCCTCTCGTTCCTGGCGCCGGTCGGCAAGTTCAAGACGCTCAAGAAGAACGGCAAGCTCGTCGTCGATCCTAAGAGCTTCGCGCGCTACGACGCCGTCGCCGCCGCGATCGACTCCCTCGACGCCCAGGGCGCGGCCAAGCTCGTCGAGCAGGCGGACCCGCTTTTTCAATCGGCTTGCTCGGAGCTCGGCGCGATCAACTGCAGCTTCAAGGACACGCTGCTGCGCGCGATCCGTCATCTCGCCGCAGCGCCCGTGCCCGAGGGCGACGTCGCGCTGCGCGCCAAGGTCGTCTCTTACGCCTACGCCGACGAGCGCCTAGAGAAGCTCAGCAAGGCGCAAAGGCACCTCCTGCGCATGGGCCCCGCCAACGAGCGCAAGGTGCAGGACAAGCTGCGCGCGCTCGGCCGCGCGCTCGGCGCCTCCGACCTCTAGCGTGCGGCTGCTTCTCGCCGCGCTGCTCGCCGGCTGCGCGGCGCCGCCGCCCCGACGCCCGAGCCCCGCGCCCGCCGCGCCGCCCGCCTCAGCCGCCGCGGCCGAGCTTGACGCGCCCCTCGGCCAGGGCTTGGCCGCGCTCGACGTGCCCGCGCAAACGCCGACCACTTTCAACGAGCGGACTGAGATGCGCGCCGGCTGGATCGTCGGCTGGCGCCAGATGATCTCGACTTCCGCCATCGACGATGCGCTCGGTTTAGCCGAGGCCGCCGGCTTGGACGCCGTCTTCGTGCAGGTTCGGATCGCCGGCGACGCCTACTACCGCTCGAGCATCGTCCCCCGCGCCGAGGCGCTCGAGGGCCAGCCCGCCGATTTCGACCCGCTCGCTTACGCCTTGAAGCGCGGCCACGCCAAGGGCCTCGCAGTGCACGCCTGGATCAACACGGGCGTCGTCTGGCGCAGCAGCTCGACGCTGCCCTCGGACCCGCGGCACATCTTCGTCGCCCATCCCGACTGGATCCTGCGCGACGCCAACGGCAAGCTCCATTTTCCCGACCCCGCCCGCGATCCCCAGCCGGGTTATATCGAGGAGAACTATTGGGCGAACTGGAACGACCCCGGATTCCAAAAGCATCTGGTCGCCGTCGTCGGGGAGCTCGCGTCGCGCTATCCGGTCGACGGCGTGCATTTCGACTTCGCGCGCTATCCGGCGCGCATGGGCCCGCGCGTCGTCGGCGTCGGCTACGACGCCGCGTCGATCGCCCGCTTCGAGAAAGAGACGGGTCAAAAACCAGCCGAGCACACGCGGGCCTGGGACGAGTGGCGCTTGGCGCAGGTCGGCCGGACGCTCAAGGCCTGCCGCGACGAGATCAAGCGCCGCCGGCCCAAAGCCCTGGTTTCCGCGGCCGTGCTGGCGGCGTGGAACCTCGGCTACGGCCGCAACTCCACGGCTTATCGCCGCTGGCTCAACGACGGCACGCTCGACTTCGCCGTGCTCATGTCTTATTTCAAGGACCGCGCCCAGATCCGTCAGAGCGTCATCAACGCGCGCGAGACGGCGGACTCCCGTCGCGTCGTGCTCGGCCTCTACATGCCGCTGCTCTCGCCGCAGGCCGCCGCGCGGGAGATCGAGCTCTCAAGGGAGCAGGACCTCAAGGGATTCTCGCTCTTTCCGCTCGACGGCGTCGATCTCAAGGACCCCAAGCCTTACCTCGAGAGGCTGCGCGCGCTCGCCGTCCCCCCGAAAGACGACGCGCGCTACGCGCAGCGCGAGCCGCTGTGGAACCGCGTCGGAGTGCTCGACGCCGACCGGCGGTCCTTCTCGTTGCGCTTCTTCAGCCGCACGGGGCGCACGAAGGTCGTCGTCTATCCCCGCGGGATCGCCTCGCTTCGGCTCGCGGTCAACGGAGCCTCGTTCAAGCCGATCGCCGTTTCGACGGGCTCCGACGTCCTCCAACTCGATTTGACCCCCTGGCTCAATCCCGAGTCCCGCGAGGTCTTCAACAACCACGACTTCACGCTGACCGCCTCCGCCGACGGCCCCCCGGAATCCTACGCCGAGGTCTTCACCGTCGACTACTACGAGCGTCATTGACGCCCGTCAACCGCCGGCCTTGCCTGCTGTTGTAGGACCAATTCCGCCGGGAAAGGGCCCGTTGGTCCGATGCGCGCCGGGCGAGTCCCGCGTATCATATGGGTCTCGTGAAGGCCGCCCTCGCCGCCGTATTCCTGCTCGCCTCGCGCGCCGCGTTCGCCGTCGAGCTCACGAGCGCGCCCGAGATTTCGGCGCCCGTCCGGGCGCTGCCGGTCGCTCCCGCGTTGTTGTGGACCGCGGCCGGCTTGCCCGATCTTGCGCCCGCGACGTGGCTGACGCTCCAGCAAGGCGACGCGGCTTCGCTCTACGCGAGCGCGATCGTCGCCGAGCGCTTGGCCGCCGAGCCCGCTTATAAAGGAACGCTGGCCGCCGCGCTGCCTCAAAGCGCGGCCGCGGCTCTCGAGACGGCCGCGGTCGCGCGGGTCGCCGCCGCGGGCCCGGCGCGCCTGGCCCAAGCGCGCGTCGCCGTGCTGCGCCAAGCGCCCCTCGCCGTGCCGCGCGCGGGCGACGGACAGGACCTGTCCGATCTCTCGCGCCGCCTCGACGCCTTCTTCGACGTCTCGAAGCTCTCATCCGAGGATGGCGGCATCCCGGTCCCCGGCGTGGCCGCGCTCGGCGCCTGGAAGACGCTGCCCCCCGCGACGCCGCGCTCGGACGCGAGCAAGACGCCGGCGTCGCCGCCGTCTCCCGCTCGCGCCGCCGCGCCGAAGAAGGCGCTCGGCTTGATCGACCTCGTCGCGCTCGGCGTCAACTCGATCATCGGCGCGGGCATCTTCATCAAGCCCGCCGAGATGTTCAAGGTCGCAGGCCCGGCGTCCGTCTTCGCGTTCCCGATCACCGCGCTGCTGCTCGTCCCGGTCGCGCTGGCCTTCGCGGAAGCCGGCACCTATTTTCACGGCAAGGACGGAGGCGCTTATCAGTACACGCGCGGCGCGTTCCCGGAGACCGGCGCCGGCGCCAAGGCCGGCGAGTGGGCGAGCTTCAGCGTGACGTGGCTGGCCTGGATCGCGCTGCTTTTCGGCTGGGCCGCGGTGTCGAGCGTGATCGGGATGAACCTCGCCTACTTCGTTCCCGGCCTCGCCAACCCGTGGGCGGGCAAGGCCCTCGCCGCCGCCGCCATCGCGGGCATCTCTTACGTCAACTTCCGCGGCGTCAAGGAAGGCGCCGCGGTCTCCAACGCCTTCGCGCTCGCCAAGCTCCTTCCGATGCTCGCCTTCATCGCCGTGGGCCTGACGATGATCCATCCCGTCGCCATCGCCGCGGCCGCGCCGATCAAGCTGGCCGCGCTCGGCAGCGCCTCGTTCATGGCCTTCTTCGCGCTTCAGGGCTTCGAGAACATCGCCGTTCCGGGCGGCGAGGTCGATGAGCCGGCCAGGAACATCCCGCGCGCGATCGTGCTGTCGCTTTTGATCGCGAGCCTCGTCTACGCGGGCATCCAAGTCGTGGCCGTGGGCCTGACGCCCGCCCTGGCCGGCTCGACCAAGCCCGTCGTCGACGCGGGCTGGAGGATGATGGGCGCGCTCGGCGCGGGCGCGATGGCCTTGTGCGCGTTCTTCTCGACGACCGGCGACAGCGCCGCGGCCGCGCTTTTCGGCGCGCGCTTCATCAAAGTGCTGGCCGACGACGACCATCTGCCGGGCTCCGCGCAGATCCGCAAGATACACCCGCGCTTCGGCACGCCGCACGTCGCGATCGCGCTGACCTCCGCGCTGACGATCGCCTCGCTTTTCCTGCCGCTCGACACGCTGATGGACGTCTCCTCGATCGCCGTCGCCGCGCAGTATATCGGCACGTGCCTCGCGCTGCCGTTCCTGCGCCGGCGCCACGCCGCGCCCGCGGGCGCGTTCCGCTTGCCGGGCGGGCCTTTGATCCCGATCCTCGGCGCCGCCTCCGCGCTCGCGCTGAGCGTCGCCGGCGGCTTCGGCAGCCTCGCCGTGGACCTCGGGCTGCTGGCGGTCGGGCTGGCGCTCAAGGGCGCGTGGAGCATTTGGCGAGGCCGATCCGTCCCGGATAACGCCGCTCTATAATGCCGGCCGGCGGCGCGCTCCGCAACGACTTCGTCGTCCGGCGCCTGGAGGACCTCGGCGCTCTCGGCGACAAGCCGCTGCGCCGAGAGCTCGAGGCCGTGGGTGGGATAAGAAGAGGTCCGGAGCGGCCGTCTTCCTTCAAGACCCGCAGACGCTCGCCGTCTACGACGCGCGCGCCGTTTTTCCACTCGCGCCTTGACGAAACGCTTGAAGCGGGCTAAACTCAAGGCATGAACAAAATCGCCCTCGCCCTTCTTCTGACGTCGCTTGCCTTGCCGGCCGCCGCCAAGGACAAGTTCAAGCTGATCAAAGCCGACGATCTCGCCGCCGAGATGAAGTCCACGCAGCCGCCGGCTCTCTTCGACGCGAACAACAAGGACACCCGGGAGAAATACGGAGTGATCCCCGGCGCGGTGCTCCTCGCCAACTACAAGAAGTTCGATCTCAAGGTCCTGCCCGACGACAAGGCCAAGCCCGTCGTGTTCTACTGCGCCGGACCCAAGTGCATGGCGTCGCACGCGGCGGCCAAGCGCGCGGTCAAGGCCGGCTACAAGGACGTCGCCGTGATGTCCGACGGCATCATGGGCTGGAAGGATTCGGGCAAGCCCGTGGAGACGCCCGCCAAAAAGAGCTAGCCCTCCGGTCTCGAACAAAGGAAGGCCCTCCATGAGGAGGGTCTTTCTTTTCGAGACTTGTTAGAATCGCCCGATGGCGGATGTCCTCGTCGTGGGCGCGGGACCGACGGGACTCGCCTTGGCCGCCGATCTCGCCCAAAGCGGCGTCTCCGCGCGCGTGATCGACAAGGCCTCGGCGCCCTCCGACAAGTCCAAAGCTCTCGGCGTGCAGGCGGGGACGCTGGAAGTCCTCGGCCGCGTTTTCGGGCAAAAGCTTCCCGACGCGATGGTGGCGGCCGGGCAGCCCGCGCGGGAAGCCTTCATCCATGTCGACGACCTGGCGCCGATCCGCGCGGATCTGAGCACGATCCCCAGCCGTTTCGATTTCATACTCATCCTCCCGCAGAGCGAGACGGAACGCATCTTGGGCGAACGCTTGAGCTCCCACGGCGGGGCCGTAGAAAGAAACCGCGAGCTGATCGGACTGAGAGAAACGGGATCGGGTTTCGTCGCGACCATCCAGCGCGCGGGGGCTTCGCCCGAAGAGGCGCCTTTCAAGTTCGTCGTCGGCTGCGACGGCGCCCAGAGCGCGACGCGGCGCCTTCTGGACATCCCCTTCGCCGGCGCCGCCTATACGGGCGAGTTCCTCCTGGCCGACGCGACCCTGCGTTGGCCGTGGTCTTACGGCTGCGCGCGGCCGTTCATCAATTCCGAAGGGATCATGGCTTTCTTCCCCTTCAAAGACGAGCGCCATTACCGCGTCATCGTCGTGAAGGGGATGAAGCCGTCCCCGATCGAGGAGGTCGCTTTGCCCGAGCTCCAAGAGTGCGTGCGGCGCTTGTCGGACGGAGCCATACAGATCGAGAGCGCTTCTTGGCTCACGCGCTTCCACGTTCATCACCGGATGGCCGGCCGCTTCCGAAAAGGGAACGGATTTCTCGCGGGAGACGCCGCCCATATCCATAGCCCGGCCGGCGGCCAAGGCATGAACACGGGCATTCAAGACGCGCTGAACCTCGGCGCGAAGCTCGCGGCGGTGTTGCGCGGCGCGCCGCCGGCGTCGCTCGACGACTATGAGAAGGAACGGATGCCCGTGGCGCGAAGCGTCCTGCGCGGGACGGATCTCGCGTTCAAGCTGGCGCTGCTGCCCGAGAACGCTCTCATACGCTTTGGGCGCCGCTACCTATTTCCGAGGCTCCTGCGCAGTCCGTTTCTACAGCGGCGCGTGATCAGGGCCATATCCGAGGTCGACGTCGCCCGCAAAGAGTCGGCCCGAAGGGACGCGGCGGCTAAAACGCCGGCCTCCTCCTGAAACGCTGTCAGATGAGCGCCGCGGCCTTCCGCCGTTGACGCCATCCGGCGAACCAGCAGACGAGGCCGATTCCCGCGAACAGCGCCGGACCCGACTCCCCCGCGGACTCCTCGAGCTCCCATCCCGCATACGACCCAGTCAGCATCTTTAGCTGCAACAGCTTGCCGTTGTACTCGATATACCTAGCCCGCGCGCGATCTCCCTCGCGCAGCCCCGGCCCGCGGTAATTGCAGCGGATCAACGCCGCGCGTCCGGAGTCGTCGGTCACCTTGAACGTCCGGGACGACCATCCCCGCACCGCCCAGATGTTCCCTTCCACCGCGACGCGCGGCGATATCCTGATCAAGTACGAGGTCACCAGGCCGAAGACCATCAAGACGACTCCCGCCGCCGACATCCCGATCGCGAGCCACACGGATCGATCCCGAGAGCCCTGAAGCCTCGTCGACGCATACACGATGACCATTATGGCCGCAAAGAGCCCAAAGAAGAAGCTCAGTCCGACGGCGTCTTCCGCCCGCATACTGACTCTGATTAGCGTGACGCGAGCGGCGGCGGGATGAGGTCGGGAAACTGGCGTTGATGCCAGTAAGGATAAGGCGGAGGCTTGGCGCTGGCGGCGTCGAGCTTGCTGACTTGTTCCGCGGTTAGTCTCCAGTCCGCGGCGGCGAGGTTGTCGCGCAGCTGCTTCTCGTCGCGCGCGCCGATCACGATCGAAGCGACCGTCGGCCGTCCCAGCAGCCAGTTGATCGCGACCTGCGGCACGGTCTTGCCGGTCTCCGCCGCGACGGCGTCCAAGGCGTCGACGACCTTGTAGAGATGCTCCTGGTCGACCTCCGGACCGCCCTCGGCGCCGCCCGACTTGATGCGTCCCTCGGGAAGAGGCCGGCCTCTGCGGATCTTGCCGGTCAGCCGTCCCCAGCCGAGCGGACTCCACGCCATGAGCGCCAAGTCCTGGTCGAGGCCCAGCGGCATGAGCTCGTCCTCGTAATCGCGGCCGATCAATGAGTAATAGCCTTGGTAGGCCGCGTAACGCGGCCAGCCGTAGCGCTCGGAGATCGCAAGCGACTTCATCGCATGCCAGCCCGAGAAATTGGAGCAGCCGACGTAGCGCGCCTTGCCCGAGCGCACGAGATCGTCAAGCGCCGAGAGAGTCTCCTCGACGGGCGTCGTCGCGTCGAAGCCGTGCATGAAATAGACGTCGATATGATCCGTCCCCAGGCGTTTGAGGCTGGCCTCGCAGGCCGCGACCAAATGGCGGCGCGACGAACCCCGGTCGTTGGGCCCGGGACCCATGGGGAATGTCGCCTTGGTCGATATGAGCACCTTGTCTCGACGGCCCGCCACCGCTCTTCCCAAGACCTCCTCCGAGACGCCTTCGGAGTAGACGTCGGCCGTATCGAAGAAGTTCATTCCGGCCTCGAGGCATATGTCGACGAGGCGGGAGGCTTCTTTGACGTCGGTCGCGCCCCAGCGCTTGAAGAATTCGTTGGAGCCGCCGAACGTCGCGGCTCCGAGGCAGAGGACGGGGACCTTGAGCCCCGAGCGGCCAAGAGATCTAAATTCCATGGCGGCAATTATAGCTCTTGTCGCTGGAACTCACGCGCTTTCGTAGGCCTCTTGCCCGGCCGCCCGGGCCCATGCGGCCCATCAGCGCGCCGGGCCCACATGGCAAAATGGAAGGTATGCTCCCGCTTTCGCTGATGTTCATCCTCCCGTGGGCCGCGCCCGGCTCGGCGGCGGTGACGGAAGGCGCGGCGCCCCGCATCGGCGGGCAAACGCCGGGCGTTGCCGTGCCCCCGGTCACGAGCCTGCCCATCCCGCTCGCCCTTACCGGCCCGAGCGACCTCATTTCCGTCGCGCCCGTTTCGCCGGAAGCGCTTCCGACGCTCGCCCCAGCCGCCGCGCAGGCCGCCGCCCCGCAAGCCCAAGCAACGGCCGACGCGAAGTTCCTCGACGACTTGCAGCATCGGGCCTTTCTCTATTTTTGGGAGCAGACCGATCCGAAGACCGGCCTGACGAAGGATCGCGCTTCCAACTTCGCCGAAGACCACCACGGCATGGCCTCGATCGCGGCCACGGGGTTCGGACTCACCGCCCTGATGATCGCCGAGAACCGCGGCTGGATCACGCGCGATCAGGCGTACGCGCGCGCGCTGCTGACCCTGCGCCATTTGCGCGACGTTCAGCCCCACGAGCACGGCTGGTTCCACCACTTCGAGGACGCCGCCACCGGCGCGCCTTCGCCCAACTCGGAAGTGTCGACCATCGATACGGCGCTCTTGCTGGCGGGCGCCTTGTCGATCGGCCGGCATTTCACCGGCACCGAAGTCGAAAGCCTGGCCGAGGAGATCTACGCGCGGGTGGATTTCCCGTGGATGATGACCGACGGCGGGACCAAGCCCGAGGAGAGGACTCTCTCCATGGGCTGGACGCCGAAAGGATTTCTCAAGGCGCGCTGGGACGCCTACAGCGAGCATCTCATCCTTTATATGCTCGGCCTCGGCTCGCCCACTCATCCGCTGCCGGCCGAGGCGTGGCGGGCCTGGGAGCGCCCCGCGACTCCGGTGACCGAGGCGTCGGGGCCGCTCTTTACCCATCAATACCCGCAGTTGTGGCTCGACCTGCGCGGCTGGAAAGACGACGGCCACGACTACTTCGACCAGTCGGTGCGGGCGACTCATATCCACCGGGACGCCGCCGTCGCCGCGAGCGGCGAGTACTCGACGTACGGCCCCGACAGCTGGGGCTGGACGGCCTCCGACGGGCCCGACGGCTACTTTCCCTACGGCGCCTATCCCAAGCACCCCCTGCACGACGGGACCATCGCTCCGGCGGCCGCGGGAGGCTCGGCGGCGTTCACGCCCGAGCTGTCGATCGAAGCCCTGCGCTCGATGAAGCGGCAGCACGGGGACAAGATCTGGGGACGCTACGGCTTCGCGGACGCGTTCAACACCGACGCGCGCTGGAAGCGGCGCTTCAACGAGGACGGCCTCTGGCGCTCTCCCGACGCGATCGGCATCGACCAGGGAGCCATCCTTCTAGCCGTGGAAAACGCCCGCTCGGGCGGCGTGTGGAAGAACTTCATGGGCTCGGAACACATCCGGCGCGCTTACGCGCGGGCCCGTCTCGTCCGCGGCGAGAAGCTCTCCTTCAAGGGCGTGGGCGGCCGCGACGTCTACAATCTGACCGCGCCCTTCAAGGCGAGATTCAGGGGCCGCGAGCGCGAAGTCCTGGCCGCGCGGGTGGAGCGCAGAAAGAGCGAGAGCTCCGAGACCGTTTTCTTCGAGAAAGCGGGGGCTCATTGGCGCCCGCTGAAGGGAGCCCCCGTTTGGAAGCTGCAGGACCCCTTTTTCACCAAGGTGGGTAGTGAGTTAATCATGGGCGGCGTGGAGACCTTCCCCCGCGCGGACGGCAGCGTCGGCTATCGCACGGTGTTCTATCGCGGAAAGGATTTGGCTCATCTGAAACGCTTCGCCCGCGGGCCCGACGACATGAAGGATATCCGGCTTATGGGACTGCCCGATGGAAAGATCCTCGTGCTGAGCCGGCCTCAGGGCAAGATCGGAGGACGAGGGAAGATCGCCTTCACGGTCATCGACAAGCTGGACTCTCTGGGACCGGCCGCCATCAACCGGGCCGTCGTACTCGAGGATCTCTTCACCCCCGAGCAGTGGGGCGGCGCCAACGAGCTGCATCCGCTCGAAGACGGGCGCGTCGGAGTCCTCGGCCACATCGCGATGTTCGACGCGGCGGGCGATCGCCATTACTACCCGATGACCTTCACCTTGGATCCGTCGACGGGGCGGCGCTCTCCGATGAAGGTGCTGCTGCGGCGCTCCCAGCTTCCCGCCGGGGCTTCGAAGCGCCCGGATCTGACCGACGTCCTCTTCAGCGGAGGCCTGGTCCGGGGCCGGGACGGCACGGCAGTGCTCTATGTCGGCGCGGGAGACGCTGAGGCTTATCGCGTCACGATCCCGGATCCTTTCCTCGACTAAGAACGCCGTCAACGGGTCTTCACAGCATCGACGCCCCCTCCTGCTCTACAATAGGATTATGGGTATAAAACGAGTCGTCGTTTCCACTCTCACCGGTCTGCTTCTTATGGCGGCGGCTTCCGTCAGGGCGGACGTGAAGGAAGGCGCCAAGAACGAAACCAAAAAGGCGGAAGTTTCAGTCAAGAAAGGCGCCGTCAAGGCGAAGGCCAAGACCAAGGAAGCCGCCAAAGCGGCCGGTAGAAAAACAGGCAGTGGGATGCAAAAGGCCGGAACGAAGGCGCAGGAAGGCGGCCGGAAGCTCGAGGAGAAGAGCAAGTAGCTCGAAATCAGAAAGCCCCTCGACCTGACGGTCGAAGGGCTTGTGGCCTGAGATTTGGGCAGTACAGGATTTGAACCTGTGACATCCGTCGTGTGAGGACGGCGCTCTACCGCTGAGCTAACTGCCCCGAAAGCGGTTTTTCAATTATAGCAACTTACCGGACGCCGAAGCCGCCCCAGGAGTTCGCGTTGTGGTGGCGCAGCTCGACGCGCCCGAAGACGCCGTCGAACCAGGATCGAACCTCGTCGCGCGACAAATAATACGCCGTCGGCGGCGTCAGATGATCGAACACGATCGCGAGGACGTCGCGGAAAGAGAAGGCCGAGATGTAGCAGAAGTAGTCGCCGTAGAAAAGCCTCTTGCCCAGGCCGGGAGCCCAGCGGCGCAGCGGCGCCCAGAAAAGCTTGAGCGCCGGCCACAAGACGAACGCCGTGATCGCGAAGCTCATCGCGTGCAGCTGGCGCGGCGACATCCGCGAGGTCACGAGCCGGCGGAACGGATTGACGAACCAGACGATCCAATCGTTGTTCTCGCGCCCGTAGACCCAGATCGAGATCGCGCCCTTGGGCCGGAGCAATTTCGAAATGGAGCGGAATCCCTCGCCGGGACGCGGCAGGTGGTGCAGCACGCCGAGGCTGTAGATATAGTCGAACGCCGCCTTGACCGGAGGGTTGTAGATGTCGCCCTGCGCCACATGCACGTTCGGCAGATGCTTCGTGTGGCCGTACGAGACCTCGACGGCGTCGCTCAAGTCGAAGCCCACGACCTCCTCGGCGCCGAAGCGCTCGGCCCAGACGAGGTGTCGCCCCTTGCCGCAGCCGGCGTCGAGGACGAGCTTGCCCTTGAAGAAGTCGTGCGTGACGGGCCGGACCCAATCGAGGAACTGCCGCTCGTAGTTGGGATCGAGCCACGAGAAGCGCCGCCAGGCCTTTCCGAAGTTCTCGACGGTGCGAGCGACCTCGCCGCGCAGCGGCGCTTTCTGGAAGCGCGGGATCCCGCCGCGGATCGGGTAGGCCTCGCCGCATTCGCCGCAGCGCAGCTCGCCGGCGACGATCTCGGCCCCGTCCTTTCGATCGGCGCGCAGGCTCAGATCGGACCGGCACGCGGGGCAGCACAGGAAGTCGACGAAGCGGGGTTTCATGGCGAGCCGTTTAAAATATATCTTTTTCCCCCGTGCCCACGTCTCGCCGCGATCCCGTCTTCCTGGCTTTTGGGGGCTTTCTCGCGGGCTACCTGCTGCTCCAGCTCGCCTTCGCGCTGCGCCTGAGGATCGATTATTTCGACGCGCTCGAGACGCTGCGCAACGCCCGGCGCCTCCTCGGCCCCGATATCGGCTTCTCGACCAATCGCATGCCGATGCTGCCGATGCTCCACGTCCCCGAGCAGCTCGCGCTCGACTTCTGGGGCGCCGGCGACGTCGCCCGGATCGTCGCGCCGCATCTTTTTCACTGGGCTTTGAGCGCCTCGTTCTTGGCTCTGGTCTATCGCTGGTACCGCCTGACTTTGCCGCCGGCGTGGGCCGCGCTCGCGCTCGCGCTGCTCGCGCTCGACCGGCTGACCGCGCATTACTTCTGCTTCGCCATGACGGAGATCCCGTGCGCGCTCTTTCTCGTCGCGTTCCTTTTTTTCGAGGCGGAGGGCAGGCCTGCTTGGGCGGCGCTCGCTCTCGGCGCCTGCGTCTGCACGCGCTCGAACCTGTTGATCGCGCCGGTGGTCTATTGCGCCTTCGTCGCCGCGCGCTTCTTGGTCGAGCGCAAAAAGAAGCGCGGCGGCGGCGCGCCGCTGCGCGCGGCGGCGGTCGCCGCGTCGGCGGGAGCGCTCTTTATCTTTATGAGCGCTCTCGTTTATCACCGGATATTCTCGATGAGCCCGGCGCGGGCGATCGCCTTCCTTTTTACCACGCTGCGCTCGCACCTCGAGCACAACCACTCGCCCGAGCCGTTCTGGAACTACGCGCGCATGCTCCTCGCGGCGGGCGGTCCGGCGGCGGCGCTCCTCTTCCTCCTCGGCGCCGGGCGGCTCGTCGCGCGCCGCAAGCTGGGAGGCGCCTTGCCGCTCGCGCTCTTCGCCGCGCTGTTTTTGGCGATGAGCGCGATCGGCCACAAGGAGGCGCGCTATCTCTATCCCGTGGTCCCGATCCTCTACCTCGTCGCCGCCGGCGAGCTGCGCGAGCTCTCCTCGCGCTTTCCCGCCGCGGCGCGCGCCGCCGTCGCCGTTGCTCTCCTATCGAGCGCGGCCGGAGCCGCGCGCGAGGCGTATAACATGGCCGATCCCACGTACGGAAACGAGGTCATGGTCCGCCTGCCCGACCTCGTCCGCGGCCTGCGCCGCCCCGGCGGCAAGGTCTTCTGGGAGGGAAATTATTATTGGGCCGTCCCGGCGCGCCGCCAGCTGACGTCCGCCGATCCGGGCGTCTACGTCTACCACGTCCCGAGCGCCTCCGCGCTCGCTTACTTTCTCGGAGAGCCGGTCTTTCGGCCGGGCCTCACCCCCGCCGCCGCCGGAGACGTCCTGATCAAGGCGCCGGAGTCATCCAACCGCATGCCGGCCGCCGATCGTCTCGAGCTTCTCGTTTACGGACGGGACCTCGCGCTCGCGTCCGCGGCGCTGCTGCCTCCGGGCCCGTAAAGCTCGTAGACGGTCGTTCCTTCCTCCGGGTTTCGATAGACCGGACGGAAGAGCTCCCGATGCTCGAGGTACTCCTCGAGCCGGTCGTGCTGCTCGCGCAGCGGGTCCCGCAAGCCCGGGCTCGGCGGCACGTACGCGGGTTTGTCGAGGAGAAACATCCTCGCTCCGAGCCGGCGCGCCCCTTGCGCGAAAGCATCGGCCGTCTCGGAAGGGATAAAGTGCACGCCGCGTCGGCCGGCGAACCATCGCACGCGCGCGATGTCCATCGAGACGACGGGCTCGCCGGGAGCGGTGTGGTCTCGCAGCCAGAGATGAGACTCGTGCCCAACGTCGACGGGCTGCGTCAAAGACTCCCGCAGCGTCCGGCCGAGCTCTCCGGCGTTGGTCGCGACGACGACGCAGGCGAGCGCCGCGCAGGCCGCGCGCGCGCGCTTCTTGGCGAGCTCCGCGACGCCGGCGACGCAGAGCAGCGCGAAGAGCGGGAACGCCGGGACGGCGAAGCGCGGGGCCTGGTACGGCCAGGCGAGGATCACGCAGGCGTAGAGCCCGAGGTAATAAAGGAGAACACGCGCGCCGCAGCGGCTCCTCCAAAGGACTCGCGCGCCCGCCGCCGCGACGAGGCCCACGGCGATCGCCGCCGGGAACTTGAGCCAGGCCGCGTTCGGCATGAAGGACGGGAAAAAGACGAGGGACAGAAGCGCCAGTCCCTTGAAGTAGAACAAAGCGTTGGCCGCGACCGCCGACGCGGCGCGCGCGGGGGTCCACACGCTCGCGTGGTACGTGTAGGACCCGGACGCGAGCTTGCTCGCGATGAAATAAGGCGCGGCCAGCGCCGCGCCCGCGGCGTAGCGCGCCAGCTCCCGCCACCGCCGGCGCGACGCGAGCGCGAGCGCGGCGGCGAGGAAAAAGGCCGCGCCCACGGCGCGCGTGAGCACGAGCAGCGCCGTCGCCGCCCCCAGGCGCGCGGGGAAGCGCTCGAGCCCGTTTTTCTCGAGCGCCAGGAAAGCGCAGAGCCCGAAGGCGAGCAGATAGCCCGCCTCGCTGATCACGCTGCCCGAGAACGAGGCGTAAAACCCGGTGAAAAAGAGTCCGACGAGATAAGCCGGGCGCGCGGCGTCGGGCAAGAGCGCGCGCGTCGCCGCGTAAAACAGCGCCGTGCCCGCGAAAAAGAGCGCGGCCGACCAGACTTTCAGCGCGAGGCTTCCGCCGCCGGCGGCGGCGACGGGCGCGAGCAGCGCCGAGAAGCCCCACGAGGCGCTCGTCTCGAGACGAGGAACGAAGCTCCAGTCGGCCAGCGCCGAGCCATGGACGAAAGCCCGCGCGAGAAGGGCCCAGACGACGTCGTCGACGTAATGCCCGAAAGGCACGGCGTTGCAAACGAGCAGGAACAGGAGCGCGCCGGCCCCCAAGACGGCGTATTCAGCGCGCCGCACTCGTCACAAAGACCGTCTGAGAGAGTCCAGATGCGCCGCTTCTTCGGGAAAGCTCTTCCTCGCAGCCTTGGCGTCGCGCGACAAAAGGTCCTTGGCCTCGTCCTTGCGCCCGAGCTCGGCCAGGATCTTGGCGCGGACCTCGGTGACCTGCAGCCGGTTGGCGCCGTAGCAGAGCTTGTCCGCCTCCTCGATCCACGGCAGGGCGTCCTGGCTCTTGCCGCGCTCCTGCAGCCATTTCGCGTAGCGGTACGAGTACACATAATCCGAGGGATAGGCCACGATCAGCTGCTTATAAAAGGAGCGCAAGCGGGTGTCGTCCTCGAGCAAGGTCAAAAAGAAGCGCGCGTTGTCGTCGCGGTTGCGGTCCTCGCCCGTCTGGCCTTGAGCGAGCATCGTCTCGGCCGCCCGCGAGAGCAGCTCCTTGCGCTTCTCGGGGAGACTCAAGGCCTCGTAAACGTCGGCCAGCTCCTCGACCGGCGTCCGGAAATCCGCGCAGCGGCGGTCGGCGTCGACGAACACGCGCTTGGTGACCACCGCCTCGAGGGCCGTCTTCTCGGCGGCGAGGACGCGCGCGCGGCGGACGGAATCGGCTTTCTCGAGAGCTTTCGCGCCGTACCCGACGAAGTAAGCCGTCTCGCACTCCGGCGGAGCGTCGAGCGCCTTTTCGAGGGCGTCGAGGTCGCCGCGCTTGACGCGCTCGAGCTTGTCCTTGAGATCGTCTTCCTCCGACGCCCCCTCGCCGCCGCGCTCCAGCGCGATGAGCTTGTTCATGAAGTCGAGCTCGGTCTGCTCGCCCAAGATGCGGCCTTTCTCGCGGCCTTTCCCGTCGACGAGGAGGTACGTGGGAAGCATCGTCACGCCGTACTTCTCCTTGAAGGCGCGCCCGTCCTCCGTGTCGACGTCGAGCTTGACGAGGATCAGCGGCGTCGCCGCGAACGCGAAGCGCTCACCCGACAACACGTGCTGCTCCATGTAATAGCAAGAGTAGCACCACGGCGCCTGAAAATCGACGAGGGCGAGCTTCTTTTCGGAGGCGGCTTGCTTGAGCGCGGGCAGGAGATCGGCGCGCCATTCCGACTCGGCCGACGCCGTCGCGAGAAAGCCGTTGAGGACGACGGCGATCAGTACGGGCGCCAGCATGCCCTGATGATAGCTTATTGGGAAAGACGGCTAGCCGTTGTGGGGAGAGTCGGTCGCGGCGGCGGCGGACATCGTCGACGCGCTCTGGCGATCCGGCGTCGTGTGGACGTAGACCGTGAAGTAGTTCGAGAGGACCTTCGGCACGTAGTCCATCGTCTGGCAGAAGCTGCTGTCGTTGTCCGGCCGGTCCCAGCAGTGGTTGACGAGCGGCTTGCCGTTCTCGTCGACGCGGCCCGCGAGGGCGAGCGCGGTGAAGCCGCTCGCCGGGTTCCGGCTTCCGACGCGGCGCGGCAGCGGCAGCTTGTCCCAGCTGCCGTATTGGTCGATGCGCCCGGGGCCCGCGTTGTAGGCCGCGACGGCGTTCTTCATGCCGTTGGGGATGCGCGGCCATATCTGCCGGAACTCGGCGTCGACGTCGGCGCCGTTGCGCACCTTGACCGCCTCCTGGGCGAAGAGGCCGTTGACGTAGGCGCGGTCGTCGTGCGACGTGAAATGGTCGAGCTGCTCGCGCAGGTAGCCCGTCGTGCCCTTGAGGTTCTGATCGACGTTTTGCCGGTCGGCCACGTGGTATTTTTCGGCGACGCCCTCCGAGAGCTGGCCGAGGCCGACGCAGCTCGCGTAGCTTCCGACCGTGCGCGAGAAGGTGGACTCCGCCCAAACGAGCGCCGTCGTCAGGCTGGCGTCGATGCTGCGCGCGGCGCTGCTGTTGACGATCGCCGTGGCGACCTGCTGCGCGTAGCCCTTGGCCTTCCGGCCGACGCTGCTGATGAAATTGGAAAGCGAGCTGACGACCGGCGGCACGGAGAACGAGACCGGCGTCACCGCGGCGACGGCCGGAGCCGGCGGGGGCACCCCGCGGTCCGGCGAGGCCTGCTTGGGCTGAAAATCGCTGCGCAGCGTCAGGCCCTGGCCGGTCCAATAGCGGCCTTGCCCGTCGGCGCGGTTCCGGTAGATGCTGCCGATCTGAGTGGTCAGCGCGTCGAGCTGCGATACCGACACGGTCGGCGCGTTGAGCTGGCCGATCCAGGCGTTCACCATCTGGAGCTGCTTGGGATCGAGCTTGATGTTCTTGTTTTCCGAGAGCCGGTCGAGGACCACGGCGAGATGGTAGCGCTTGAGAACGTAGGTCCGGAACGCCGCGGGGTCGTCGTTGAACGCCTTGTGCTGATCGCTGAGCAAAGCGTTGAAATAGTCGTTGCGCTGGCCCTCGAAGCGGCCCTTGAGATCGGTCACGGCGGAGGTCTTCCCGGCCTCGACAAACATCCCCTTGAACACGTCGCGGTACTTCACGTCGACGGGGTCGTTGGCCGCGGCGGGGATGAAATCGAGCATCTCCTTGATGTCGCGCAGCAGCAAGGCGCGGCGAGTCATCGACGGCGCGGCGGCGGCCCGGGCGAAAGCCGGCAAGGCCAGCGTCAGCGCCGCCGCGATCGCCCACAGTCTCTTCATGACTTAATGGTATGCCGTTTGATCGCCTCGGAGCAGGGTCGAGGGGCCCGCCCCGGAGCAGGTCTTTGGACCTAGGCGCAAAAGGCCCTAATAGATCCCTCGGACCAGGCCTTCGACGTCGGCGCGATGGACGAAATACACGCGCCGGCCGGCGGCGTCCTTCCAGACGGAGGAGTCCTCGGACTCGTCGCGGTTGTCGCCCAGGACGAACAGGCCGTCCTCCGGGACGACGACGGGGCCGAGCGTGTCGCCTTCCAGGCGCTCGCCCGAGCGCGTGTGCTGTACGTAAGGCTCGTCGAGCTCGCGGCCGTTGACGAAAACCTTCTTCGCGCGCAGCTCGACGGCGTCGCCCGGCAGCCCGATCACGCGCTTGCCGAAGTCGCGGTCGCCGGTCCCGACCGGCGGCCGGAAGATGATGATCTCGCCCCGCCGCGGCTCCCGAAAGCGCAGCGTGAGCTTGTCTTGGACGAGCTTCGCTCCGACCTTGAGCGTCGGCTCCATCGACGCCGAGGCGATATAGATCGGCTCGCCGAGGTAGGCCCGCCCCGCGAAGGCAACCGAGCAGGCGAAGCTCACGCACAACAACAGCCGCCACAGGCTCATTTGGGTAAGGATAGGTCCTGACTCCTTATATTTCAAGGTTTGACACGCTCGCGTCATTTTCGCTATACTTTCGTTCCCGCCTGATAAGTTCGTAAGGCTTCCTGACGCTCCGAAGCGGAAGGGTCGTTTGCCCGGGCGGGGGACGCAGTGCGGGCGTAGTTCAATGGTAGAACGTCAGCCTTCCAAGCTGATCACGTGGGTTCGATTCCCATCGCCCGCTCCGGATCTCGGTCTGGGGTTTTGACGCTGGGATAGCTCAGCTGGTAGAGCATCTCCATGGTAAGGAGAAGGTCGCGGGTTCAAATCCCGTTCCCAGCTAGTTTTGGACGGCGGGAAAATTGTAGGATCAGCTAAAGATTTTAAGACCAATGAAGGAGCTCATCAATGGCTAAAGCGAAATTCGACCGGACCAAGCCCCACGTCAACATCGGCACGATCGGGCACGTCGACCACGGCAAGACGACCTTGACCGCGGCGATCACGCATTACCTTTCCAAGAAGGGCTTGGCCCAGGCCAAGAAGTACGACGAGATCGACAACGCCCCCGAGGAAAAAGCGCGCGGCGTGACGATCAACGTCCACCACCAGGAGTACGAGACCGAGAAGCGCCACTACGCGCACGTCGACTGCCCCGGCCACGCCGACTACATCAAGAACATGATCACGGGGGCCGCGCAGATGGACGGCGCGATCCTCGTGGTCTCGGCCGCCGACGGCCCGATGCCCCAGACGCGCGAGCACGTGCTGCTGGCGCGCCAGGTCAACGTGCCGCACATGGTGGTATTCCTCAACAAGATCGACGTCGCCGACAAGGACCTCGTCGATCTCGTCGAGATGGAAGTGCGGGAGCTTCTGACGAAGTACGAGTTTCCGGGCGACAAGATCAGCGTCATCCGCGGCTCGGCGACCAAAGCCTTGGAGGGCGACAAGTCCGACATCGGCGAGGGCGCGATCCAGAAGCTGATGGACGCCTTGGACAAGGACATCCCCGAGCCCAAGCGCGAGACCGACAAGCCGTTCTTGATGGCCGTCGAGGACGTGTTCTCGATCACGGGCCGCGGGACGGTGGCGACGGGCCGCTGCGAGCGCGGCGTGATCAAGGTGGGCGACAACATCGAGATCGTCGGCATCAAGGACACGCAGAAGTCGGTGGTGACCGGCCTCGAGATGTTCCGCAAGCTGCTCGACGACGCGCGCGCCGGCGACAACGTCGGCATCCTGCTGCGCGGCATCGAAAAGTCGCAGATCGAGCGCGGGCAGGTCATCGTGGCCCCGGGCTCGATCAAGCCGCACACGAAGTTCAAGGCCAAGCTCTACGTCTTGAACAAGGAAGAGGGTGGTCGGCATACGCCTTTCTTCAAAGGTTACCGACCTCAGTTCTACTTCCGCACGACGGACGTGACGGGCTCTTGCGGCCTGCCGACGGGCGTCGAGATGGTGATGCCGGGCGACAACATCGACATCGAAGTCGAGCTGATCGCGCCGATCGCGATGGAGAAGGGCCTGCGCTTCGCGGTTCGCGAGGGCGGCCACACCGTCGGCGCCGGCGTCGTGTCGGACAT
>CAZRIP010000011.1:0-53847 GCA_964600165.1 uncultured Elusimicrobia bacterium
TCGCGAAGATCTATCGGCGCATCGGCGCGCGCGGGCTCAACGCGTTCACCTCCGACGAGCAGACCGTCTATGTCGTCGACCTTCCGTCAAACAGGGCCGAGACTTGGGCCAAGCTCGAAAGCGAGCGCTTCGCCCATCCCGTGTTCCGTCTTTTCCAGAGCGAGCTCGAGGCCGTTTACGAGGAAAAGAATCGGACGCTGGACAACGACGAGCGCCTTTTGGGCGAGGCGCTCAACAAGGCGCTCTATCCGGAGCACCCGTACGGCACGCAGACGACGATCGGCACGATCGAGCACTTGAAAAACCCCTCTCTCTCGCGCATGCTGGCCTATTTCCATCGGTACTACGTGCCGAACAACATGACGATCGCGCTGTCGGGCGACTTCGATCCCGACGCGATGATGGCGCTCATCGACAAGTACTTCGGCGCGTGGCGGCCGGCGCCTCTTCCGCCGGGGCGCAAGTGGCCGCTGCCCGCTCCCAAGGGCGTCCAGCGCGTCGAAGTCCGGTATGAATCCGAGGAGAAAGTCGTCGTCGCCTGGCCCACCGTCGCGGCGCTCGATTCCGACGCCGACGCGATCACGGTCATGGACATGCTGATGGACAACTCGGCGGCCGGCATCATCAACCTCACGCTCAACCAGGCGCAAAAAGTCAAAGCCGCCGGCAGCTCGCCGACTTTTTACAACGACGCGGGCGATTGGGAGATGTACGCCGTCCCCAAGCGCGGCCAAACGCTGGAGCAAGCGGAAGCCCTCCTCATGGACTGCGTCGCCAAGCTCAAGAAAGGCGAGTTCACCGACGACGACATCAAGGCCGTCATCACGAGCTTCGAGATCGGCGAGAAGCTGCGGCTCGAATCGAACGACGCGCGCGTCGGCACGATGGTCGATTCGTTCATCAAGCAGGAGCCGTGGAGTCACGAGGTCGGACAGCTCGACCGCCTGCGCCGCGTGACCAAGAAGGACGTCCTGCGCGCGGCGGACAAGTATCTCGGTCCCGATCGCGTCGTCGCGTATCGCCGCCTCGGCAAGCCCGAGATCCCGTCGATCCAAAAACCGGGATTCACCAAGCTCTCGCTCGACAACGACCGGCAGTCGACGCTCGCCGCCGAGATCCTCGCGCTGCCCGCAAAACCCATCGAGCCGCGCTGGCTCGTGCCCGGCCGCGATTACGTCGAGGAGGCGATCCCCCAAGGCAAGATCTACGCCGTTAAAAACCCGTTCGACGACCTGTTCTCCCTGACCTTCGAGCTCGAGCGCGGCAGCCGGCAGGAGCGGGACCTGTGCGCGGCGCTCGGCCTGGCCGAGCTTTCGGGCGCCGGCGAGATGACGGCGGAGGACCTGCGCAAGAAGCTTTTCTCGCTCGGGTCGTCCATCGGCTACTCTTGCGGCGAACAGTCGTCCGAAGTCAGCCTCAGCGGGCTCGACTCGCATCTCGAGGAGACCCTCTCTCTCATGCGCGAGCGCTTCGCCAAGCCGAACATCGCGCCCGAGACGCTCATGAAGATGGTCGACGTCACGATCGGCGCTCATCAGGACGCGAAAAAAGACCCCGAGGCCGTCATGGGCGCGCTCGGCGAGTTCGCGCGCCGAGGCCAGGAAAGCTCCGTGCTCAACGAGCTCACGGACAAGGAGCTCCAGGCGCTCGACGAGGCCAAGCTCAAGAGCCTGCTCAACGGCTTCCTCGGCTATCGCGCGCGCGTGACCTACGTCGGCAACCGCCCGATCGCCGAGATCGAAAAGTTGATCTCGGCCAAGGGTCCCTTCGCCGAGCCTCCCCCGCGCCAACCCGTCCGGTTTCTCGCGCCCGCCAAGACCAAGGTCTATTTCACGCACCGCGACATGGTCCAAGCGCAAGTCGGCGTGTTCGCCGCCGACGGAGTCTTCGATCCCGAGAGAGCGGTCGACTACTCGATGTTCAGCAGCTACTTGGGCGGCGGCATGAGCTCGCTGCTCTTCCAAGAGGTGCGGGAGTCGAAGTCCCTCGCTTACGCCGTCTGGGGCGGCTACGCCCCCGCGGGCCATAAGGGAGACGACAACGAGGTCTACGCGCAGCTCGGCTGCCAAGCCGACAAGACGCCCGAGGCCGCCGAGCTGCTGGCCGGCCTCGCCAACCGCCCTCCGATGTCCGAGCGCCGCTTCGACGAGACGCGCAAAGCCGTCGAGGAGAACTATCGCACCAACCCGATCCCGTTCCGGTTCATCCCGTCGCAGCTCATCGGCTGGGAAGATCAAGGACTTCAGGAGGATCCGCGACCCAAGCGCTTCGAGCGGCTGCTGAGCTACACGCTCGACGATCTCAAGGCGTTCTCAAGCCATCTGGCCTCGCGGCCGCAGACGGTCTACGTGCTGGGCGACCGCGCGCGCGTGGGATTAGACGCGATCAAAAAGTCCGGAGACTTCGAGGAGCGCGGGCTCGACCAGCTTTTCCCTTACTGACCGGGCTGGCCGGCGGCGACCTGCTGGACGCCGGCTTTGCTCGCCTTGAGCGACGTCGTCAGCTGTTGGCGCATCTCGGGGCTCAGCGGCGCCTTCTCGAGCTGCTGCTCCGTCGCGTCGATCACGTTCGCCGCGTTCTGTATCGTGGCGTCGATCGACGTCGAGGTGTTGGCGCCGCCATCCGTCTGAGCGCCGGCCGCCGACTTCGAACCGGACGCGCCGAAGTTGTAGACGGGCCCCGCGCCGCGGCCCATGATCTCTCCGCGCGTCGCGGCGCCGTATCGGATCGAGCCCGTCTCCGCCGCCACCGCGTGGACCGGGGGAATCGAAGGCGACTCCAACGCGCGCTCCACGGACGGGGTGATCGGCTTCTGCGCCGGCGCGGGAACGGCCGGCTTGGTCTCGGCGGACTTCGCGATGAACGCGGCGGATCTCTCATGAGAAGTCGTCTCGACCGCCGCGAGTCCCGCGGTCAACCTCGTCTCGGCCGGCTTGCGCGCGGGCGCCAGCGCCGGCGCCTCGGCGCGCATCGGAGCCGTCGCGGCGACGGCGGCGGCCGGCCGGCTCGGGAAAAAGACGACCGAGGCCGTTTGCGCGGCCGCCGGGGACGCGTTGGGAGTCGTCGCGGCCGATCCGACGATGCCGGACGCGCTCGGCGCGGGAGCGTATACGATGGCGTAGTTGGAGCGGCTGGCGCCGAAGCCGTACCCCACCAACAAGCCCAGGCCTAGGGCCAAGATCGACAGGATGTTGCGCTTCAAGTGATCGATCGGCTTGGGGGAAGTGTGCATGGCGGTCATATCCGAAGTATAGACCCGAGAGGGGCCGCCCGCAAGGGGTTTACCGAAATTTTATAAGGAGAGGTCTCGGCGGGCGGCCAACAAACGCGGATCGCCGGGGCGACGGCGCAAGGCGTCCTCGAGCAGCGCCTTGGCCTCGGCGCCCCGGCCCAGCCGATGCAGCGCCCGCGCGCCCGACGCCGCGAAGGTCGTCTCATCGGGATACTTCGCGGCGCCTTGACGGCAGAGAGCCGCGCAATCCGCGAGCTTGCCCTCCCGGGCATAGACCGAGGCCAGGGCGTTCCAGGCGTAGGCCTCTCGCCCATGCGACGCCAATTGCTCGCAGAGAGCCTCGGCCTCGCCGAACATCTGGAAGCCGATCATCGCGGTCAGCAGCTCGTCCATGTACGCGCCGTCCGATGGCGCGCCCTGCGCGCGCAAGTAGCGCAGGACCTGGATGAAATGACGGCAGGCCATCCACGTCGTCCCGACGCTCGAGAGCGGCAGCTTGACGAGCTTGCGGACGTCGTCGGCGCGGAAATGACCGGCGTCCGGGAGGCACAAGAGCTTGGCGCGCGGCTCGTCCGGGCCGACGCTGACGCAGCCGAAGGCGAGCTTGGTGCCCGCCGGCAGCACGAGCTTGGTCAACGGCAGCTCGTAGACCTCGGGCCGCTCTGAGGGCACCCGGCCCTCGGAAAGGACCTGAACGTCGGTCCACGGGATCGAGACGAATGAGCCGTCCTCGAGAAAAAGCCGCATCCCGGCGAAGCAGCGCACCCCGCGCATGAGGCCGAAGACGGCTCCCGGCTTGTGCCCCATCCAGAGGAACTCCTTGCCTTTCGGAGTCCGCAGGCCACGGGAAGTCACGAACCGCGCGACGACGTCGCGCGCGGGAAACACCGGCACCCAGACGCCGCCGAGCTCGGCGTCGCGATCCGCCCAGACCGGGAACGTCTCGTTGTTCCGGGTCACGCGCGTGACTTTTTCGGCCGTGAGCGGCTTGTCGACCGTCAAAAGAAAAGTCTCCGAGCGTAGGAGCTCGCGGTACAAGGGGCCGCGACTGTGGCGCGGATGATCGGCGGCCTGGCGGATGACGTGCTCGAGCGTTTCAACCATTTTCATCGCCAGCTTAGCCCCGCGCGAACGCGGTGTCAAGGCCCAAGAACGTGATGGTTTTGCGGCGGCAGCGCGACGCCGAGAGCGCGCAACTGCGCCTCCGCCGCGTCGCTCCAGCCGCGGTTGGCGGCAGGGCTGGCCGGGCTCGGATGGAGCACCTGCCCGACGGAGATCCCGCTTCCCGCGAGCGCGAGCGCGCAGCGTTTGGCCGCGTAGGCGCCGATCCCGACGACGAGCTTGGGCGCGAGCCGCCGCGCGAAGCGCGACAGCGCGCCGTCGCAAAGCGCCTCGAGCCGCGCGCGCTCTTCCGGCGCGAGCTTGTCCGGAGTGATGTTGACGCCCGACTCCCCCATGAACGCGAGAGGGCAGTACTGCGCGATGAAAAAGCGCTCGAAGAATATCTCAGGCTCGCGAAAGCGGGCCTTGGCCCAGCCCCACAAGCGCGCGCCGCTGACCTCGCTGCGCGCGCATTCGAACCCCAGGACGGGGCGCTTGGGATGGCAGCGCGCGGGCCGTCCGATCGGCGCGTCGATCTTGAGCCAATCGCGCACGAGCGAGACCTCGCCGAACGGCACGCCGGTTTGGACCATGCCGAACGGCCCCGGGTTCATCCCCACGAGCACGACTTCCTTCGGCGAGCGGCCGTAGCGCTCGACATACTGAGCGAAGGCGGGCCAAGCGTAATCGAGAGGATCGTAGACGCAGTCGACGGGCTCGGCGAACTTCAACCGCGCGAGCGCGCGCGACAGTTCCTTATATATGGAAAGCGACGCGTCCATTCGCCGGATTGTACTAGAATATTTACATGACCCGCGTGATCGGCGTCGCGATCAGGAAAGTCACCCGCCTGGGGCATCCGGTGCTGCGCGCGCCCTGCCGCCATCTGACCCCGGACGAGATCCTCTCCGCGGACGTCCAACGCCTGATCGAAGAGATGGCCGTCACGATGGCGGAGTACGAGGGCGTCGGCATCGCCGCCAATCAAGTGGGCGAAGGGATCAGCGGCTTTTTGATGGGGCTCGAGGAAGGCTCGCCGCGGCACAAGGAGGGCATCCCGCTGACCGTCGTGTTCAACCCGGAAGTCCGCTTCCTGTCCGAGGAAACGGCCGTCGACTGGGAAGGCTGCTTGAGCATCCCGGGTCTGCGCGGCCAAGTGCGGCGGCGCCTCAAGCTCGAGCTCTCGGGCCTCGACCACGACGCCAAGCCCTTCACGCGCGTCTACGAGGGGTTTCCCGCGCGGGTCGTGCAGCACGAGGCCGATCATCTCAACGGCTTCGTCTATCTCGACCGCATGGACGGCCTTAAAACCCTCGGCTACGTCGAGTGAACGGGGCGATCCTCGGCTTCAACCTCGCGTGCTGGTCCGTCGGCTGCTTCTCGGCGCCCGGCGGTCAGAAGAGCCTCGAAGATCTGGCCGCGACGAAAGCGTCGTGGCTCGCCGTCGTGCAGACGCGCTACATGGATTCC
Organism: uncultured Elusimicrobia bacterium; assembly: GCA_964600165.1. Classification (GTDB taxonomy): domain Bacteria; phylum Elusimicrobiota; class Elusimicrobia; order UBA1565; family UBA9628; genus CAZRIP01. Next base: position 5,804 of record CAZRIP010000011.1, read on the forward strand.
TCGACGGGACGGATGCTCGACAAGCAGGCGACCGACGAGGCGGACATCCGCGCCGAGATCCGTCGCGCCAAGAGCCTGGGCCTGAAAGTCGCGCTCAAGCCGCACGTCGACTCACAGGACGGCGTCTACCGCGGCCGCATCGATCCCGCCGACAAGAAGACGTGGTGGAAGGAGTACGACGACTACATCCTCGGCTACGCGCGCATAGCGCAAGAGGAAAAAGCGGACCTGTTCGTCGTCGGCACCGAGCTCGCGACGATGGCGAACCCGGTCCAGGCGCGCCGCTGGAAGGACCTCATCGCGCGCGTGCGGGGAGCTTACCGCGGCCCGCTCACTTACGCGGCCAACTGGTACGCCTATCCGCTCGCGCCGTTCTGGGGTGAGCTCGATTATATCGGCGTCGACGCTTACTTCCCGCACGTGCCGAAGACCGGATGGCGGATGTGGATGGCGCCGCTCGCCGCGCAGGCGCTGGCATCGGGCAAACCCGTGCTGTTCACCGAGTTCGGCTGCTCGAGCCAAAAGGACGCCAATCTCATGCCCTGGGAATGGAAGCGGCTGGGCGCCGTCGACATGGACGTGCAGCGGGAATACTACCGGACGTTCCTCGACGCCTTCCTGCCCGAACGCTGGGTCGCGGGCGTGCTCTTTTGGGGCTGGGACATCGATCCCGACGCGGGAGGCCCCGGCAGCTACGACATGACGGTTCAGGGAAAGCCCGCCAAGGACCTTCTCGAGCGCCTTTTCGACGAGCGGCGCCGCGCTCCGCTCGCACCCGTGGGGCTTTCCGCGAGCGCGCGCGCCGCGCTCGTCCAAAGAACGGAAGCCGCGATTTCACGAAGTTCTTCGGCGCAAATGAGGTGAATATGCGACAGCTCTCATTGGCCGGCCTCTTGCTGTGCGCCTGCGCCGCGCCTTCCCCGCGACCACTCGCTCCGTCGTCCGTCAAGCTCGGCGTCGACGTGCTCGAGGAGAGCGGCTTCGCGGCGCTGCGCGGAAAGAAGATAGGCCTCATCGCCAATCAAACGAGCAAGGACTCGCGCGGCCGCAGCACGATCGACGTCCTCGCCGCCGCTCCGGGCGTCACCCTCGCGACGATCTTTTCACCCGAGCACGGAGTAAAGGGCTCGGCCGATGAGAAGGTCAGCAACGATACCCTCACGGTCAGCCATCGCGTCATCCCGATCGTGAGCCTCTTTCGCGGCGGGATCAAGGGCATGCGCCCCCAACAAACCGATCTCGTCGGTCTCGACGCGCTCGTCATCGACATCCAGGACATCGGCACGCGCGCCTACACCTATCTCGCCACCATGGGGATGGCGCTCGAAGAGGCCCAAAAGGCGGGCATCGAGTTCGTCGTGCTCGACCGCCCCAACCCGATCAACGGCGCCACGATGGAAGGCCCGGTCCTCGATGACCTGTCGCTGCGCAAGATCACGCCGAACGCCTACTTCGCGGTCCCGGTGCGCCACGGCATGACCATCGGTGAGATCGCGCGCCTGCATAACGCCGAGGTGCGAAGCCCAAAACTCACGATCGTGCCGATGCGGGGTTGGAAGCGCCCGATGTGGTTCGACCAGACAGGGCTCGCGTGGACGGCGCCTTCCCCGAACATGCCCGATTTGGACGCCGCGACGATGTATCCCGGGATCGGCATCTTCGAGTCCTCGAACTTGGCCGTCGGCCGCGGCACGCCGATCCCGTTTCGCTGGGTCGGCGCGCCGTGGATGGACGGCGACGCCGTCGCCAAGGAGATGAACGCGGCTCTGCTCGACGGCGTCGAGTTTTCTCCTCAAGACTTCACGCCGACAAGACACGTCTTCATCGGCCAGCTTTGCCACGGCGTGCGCATGAGGATCACCGATCGCGACAAGCTCCGGCCCTTGGACGTATTCTTAAAGCTCAATGAGGTGCTGATGCGTCGCTACCCCGACCAGCTTCAATGGCGCTGGGACGAGGTCAAGCGCGAAGTCGGCACCGACGAGTTCCACCGGATCATCGAGCGAGGCGGAGATCCACTCCAGCTCAAGGCGCTCTTCGACAGCGGGCCCGAGCAGTTCGAGAAGACCCGAATGCCCTACCTACTTTATTAGCGGCGCCAAGCCCCAGGCGAGCCCGGCGGTGCCGATGGTCCCGTAGACGACGAGCCACGTCGAGGCGAGCGCGATGCTCCCGCGCTCGGAAAGCGCGAGCAGGATCGCGCAGACCGCGACCATCGCGATCAGCGCGCCGGCCGTGGCGCGGTCCGAGGGCGCCTCGAGGCGTTCGGCGGCGATGAACGCGCCGAGCAGCGGGCCGAGCGTGATCGCGGAGATCTTGAGCGCCACCCACAGCGAGCCTCCGGCCCGCGCGAAGAGCCAGGCGACGACGGCGAGCAGCGCCGCCAGCGCGGCCGAAGTAAGCCTCGCGGCCCCCAAATAGCGGCGCTCCGAGAGGCGCGGCCGGATCAGGCGGTAGCCGTCGGACACGATCGCCGTCGCCATCCCGACGAGCGGCAAGTCGAGCGCGACGAGCGAGACCGAGACGAGCACGAGAAGGCGCAGCGCCGGCGGCAGCACCGTCGCCGCGAACTGAGGGAAGAGATGCTCGACGCGCGCCGGCAGCGACACGCCCGGATGGAGCCGGTAGAACGCGAAGAGTCCGGAGCCGAGAAAAAGATAAAGGATGACGATCAGCGCGCTCCACGCGACCGAGACGATCAGCGCTCGCCGAGCCTCGCCCTCGCCGCGCGCGCACAACAGCCGCTGCGCCGTCTCCTGGTCGGCGCAAAACGACGCCGCGCCGCCGAACAGGCCGCTGAAGACGCAGGCCCAAAGAAGGCTCGGATCCGCGAAGAAGTGCCCGTCGGACGGCGCCAGCTTCAAGACGTCCAAGCTGCCTTGCTGGCTCGCCAACACCCAGATGCCGGCAAGCCCCCCCTCGACGTGCGCGGCGAGGTAGCCGATCGCGCCGGCCGCCGCGACGACGGCGGCGACGGCCTGGGCGAAGCCGAGCCATACGACGGCGCGCACGCCGCCGGCCGTCAGGATGACGCCCGAGGCCGCGGCGAGCGGGAACAGCGCCGCCCACAACGGGCAGTCCAGCAGCGCGGAAACGACGATGCCGCCGGCCATCAAGCGCGCCGCGCCGGACAACAACCGAGTGACGACGAAGAGCGACGCGGCCGCCGCGCGCGTGCGCGGCCCGACGCGCTCGCCCAAGAAGCCGTAGATGCTCGGCGACGCCGCCCCAAAAAGGGGAGGAAGCAAGACCGACGCCACGAGCAGCCGCGCCGCCGTCGAGCCGATGAGGACCTGCAGCGCGCCCCAGCCCCCGCGAAAAGCCGCCGCGGGCAGGCCGACGAGCGTCAGCGTCGAGATCTCACCCGCGGCGACGGCGACGCTGGCCGCCCACCACGGCGCGTTTCGTCCGCCGAGGGAAAACTCGGCTTGCGAGCGCACTCGGGCTCAACCCGCCGCGGCGAGCCGGAGCGGCACGGGCATCGTGCCCGTGACCTCGAGCTTGCCGGCCAGGGCGCGCGCGGCGGCTCTCTGCGCCGGAGCGCCGCGCGTGAAGGCGCACAAACCCCCGCGCCCCAGCGCGTCGAAGACGAAAGGGCTGCCGAAGGAGACGATCACGGCGCGCGCGGCGCGCGCGAGCTTGGCGCGCAGCGCCGCGGCGTCGTCCTCGTCGAAGGCGATGCGCCCCGTGTAAGCGCGCGGGCTCAGGAAGACCCCGAGCACGACGACGTCCGAAGCCCGCGGTTCGCCCGTTCCCGTCATTGGCTCGACGCGCACGCCGCAGGCGCGCAGTTCCGCGACGAAATCCGCGCCGAACCACTCTTCGGGCCCGTCGGTCTCGGCCTCGAAGTAGCGGATCGACCCGGAGAGAGGCTCGGGCCGCGCGGCCCACGCCAGGCAGGACTCGGCCATGGCCTCCGCCGCTTGGCGATGCTTGCTCGAGCCCACGAGCGACGGATCGACGACCCGCGCGGCCGCCCGCGCCGTCGTCAGGCCGCAAGCCGCGCGCGCCTTCTCGAGGCGCTCGAACGCGCGCCGCGCCGCGGCGGCGAGCGCCGGCTCATGCTCGACCGCTTCGATCAGCGCGCGCGAGAGATCGAGCGCCTTGCTCGGCACAAGAAGGATGTCCGAGCCGCCGAGCAGCGCCCGGCGCGCGGCGTCGAGCTCGTCGTAATTGGAGGCGATGGCCTGCATCGAGAGCGCGTCGGTCGAGACGAGCCCCTCGAAGCGCAGCCGTCCGCGCAGCGTGCGAGCGACGTCGGCGGAAAGCGAGTAGGGCGTGCGGTCGCCGACGAGCGCGGGCACGGTCAAGTGCCCGGTCATCACCGCGTCGGCCTCGCCGGCGAGGGCCTCGAAGGGGACCAGCTCGCGCCGGCTCAGCGTCTCCTCGTCGGCCGCGATCTCCGGCAGCTCGAGGTGGGAGTCTTTCCGCGTCTCGCCGTGCCCGGGAAAATGCTTGAGGCAGCCCAGCGCGCCCTCGGAGCGCAGACCCTTCAAGTAGGCGCGCGCCATGCGGACGACCAGCGCCGGGTCGGCGCCGAAGGACCGCGTGTTGACGATCGGATTTTCAGGACGGGTGGCTAAATCGCAAACGGGCGCGAGGATCCACGGCACGCCGACGGCGCGCGACTCGACGGCGGTCAGCGCGCCTTTTTGGAAAGCGAGCGCCTCCCGGCCCGACGCGCCGAGGCCCATGTTCGAAGGCAGCGGCGTCCCCGCGGGGCACTGCGTGTGGACGCCGTCCTCGTAGTCGGCGCAGAACAAGAGCGGCCGCTGGGCCGCGCCTTGGAGAGTCGAGGTCAGCCGGGCCAGCTCCGCGGCGTCGCCGCCGCCGTAGACGCAGAAGCCGCCGACGCCGAGCTCGGTCAGCAGGCGGGCTTCGTCGAGGTCGTCGATCCCGCACTTGAATCCGGGGAAAACCAGCTGAACGGCGATTTCGGCGTCCGTCATGGCGGCGCCATTATGCCTTTTGGCTTTTCGCGCTTGCAATATTTTTATAATGACCACGGCCTATGATGTGGGTGATGCTCCTCTCGCGCGCGGGAGCCGTCTTGCTCTCGGTTTGCCTGGCCGCTTCCGGCGAGGCCGCGCTTCCGGCCCTGCCGCCGGAGGCGGGGTTCAACGCGGCCGCGCAGCCTTTGTCGCGCGCGCAGACGACCTTGCTGCAGCGCAACAAGTACGAGATCCGCGCCGACGGCGGCGTCGTCGGTCCCGACGGCGAGCCGGTGCGCGAGACCGACGTGCCGTTCCTCCTCAAGCGCATGAGCGGCGCGCAGCGCCTCAAGGCTTTCGTCCAGCTCGACATCCTGTTGACCAACTCGGACGGCGAGCGCCATCTGACGCCCGCCGAGCGCGAGCAGCTGCGCGGCATCGTCCGCGAGAACTGGCCGTATTTCTCGCTGACGACGCGCAAGGACTTTCGCGGCTATTTCACGGTCCAGGAGCTCGAGGGCATGAACGTGGATCCGCCGGCCAGCGACGCCGAGGACGCGCCGTTTACCGGCATGAAGGACCCCGAGCCGTCGGCCATCCCGGAGTCCGAGATCGCGGCCGCCGCGACGCCGCCCGCGCCCGCGACGCCGCCCGCGTCGTTCTTCCCCCCGATCCTTCAGCCGCTCAACCGTCCCTTGCCGACGATCGACCGCACGCCGCCGCCGGCGCCGCCTCCAGCGCCCATCGCGCCTGCAGTCGTTCCCGCGCCGGTTCCCGCGCCGGCCATCGTCGGCGTCCCGGCCCCCGTTCCCGCGCCCGTTCCCGCGCCCGTTCCCGTTCCCGCGCCCGTCGCGCCGCCCGCGCCCGCTCCCGCTGCCGTCTCTGCGCCCGTCGCCCCGCCCGCGCCGGTCGTCGTCGCCGCGCCGCCGCCGCCGCCGGCGCCCGTTCCTGTTCCCGCTCCTGCTCCCGTTCCCGTCCCCGTTCCTGTTCCCGCGCCCGTCGCCCCGCACGCGCCGGTCAAGGTCGAAGCGCCGGCCAATCCCGCCGCTCCCGTCGTCCCTACGGTCGCCTCGCCCAAGATCGAGCAAGCGCCCGGCCTCTCGGCGCTGCTCGGCACGACCAAACCCGCCGTCGCGCCGGTCAAGCCGCTCGTCGCGACGATCGCGTCGGTCCCGGCCAAGCCGCGCGCGACCTCGCGCGAAGCCTTCGAGAAATTCCTGCTCGAGGCCCCGTACGGCCACGACGAAAAGGCGCTGCTGCGCGCGATCTCCGAGAAGGCCCCGGAGTTCGCGCGCGATCGCGCGCTCGCCGTCGTGCTCGACGTCATGCCGCAGATCGTCGTGGACTCCCTGCGCGCCGGGCTCGACCGCCGCGCGACCCTGCTCGTCTACGGCACCGGCGCCGAGAAGTCCTACACGATCGCCCTCAACCCCGCCGCCATCCTCTACCCGCGCAAGCGGATGTTCTTCGGCGAGTCGATGTCGCTGCTGCCGGACGCGCCCAAGGCCTACGGCGCCATGCATCTCGGCGCCCCGCCGGTCGAGGCCGTCAAGCGCGACGCCGTCCCGGTCAAGGAGCTCGACGGGGACTGGGGCGCGACGAAAGCCTTCGCCGACGATAGCCGGCGCGCCGCCTACACGCAGACGGAGCTCGCCGGCGAGGTCCTGCGCGAGCTGCTGCTGCTCGACGCCCGGCGCCAGGGCTGGGACGCGTCGCCCTACGCGGCCGAGGTCTACGCGCGCACGGCCCAGTTGATGCTCTACGCCAAGGTCTTCGGCGAGCTCCACGAGGACGCGTTCCTCGACCTCGACCTGCGCGCCGAGTTCCGCCTCTGGCTCGATCATCCTTGGGATTACCGCGACTTCCTCGTCCACACCCTGTCTTCGGGCCGCGTCGGCGTGCTGGACGTGCGCAAAGGCGGCGCCGAGAGCCAGACGGAATACGCCACGCAGGCGCGCGCGAACTGCCCGGCGTCCGCCGACGAGGACGCCGCGGCCCACGCCGCGGCCGAGCGCGACTCGAACGCGAAGGCGGCCCTCGCTCTATCCCGAGTCGGACTCGCTGACGAGGATCAGCTCAAGACCGCGCTCGCCGAGATCGCCTCGCAGCCCGCGCTCGACAAGCCCGCTCCGGAGCGCTGCTCGCTCGCCTGGCTCGACGAGGCGGCGGGCGCGCGCCAAGCCGCCGCGCTCAAGTCCGAGATGGAGCTGGCCGAGCGCAAGTTCCGCGAAGGGAGGTCCGATGGCTCCAAGTAATGCCGCTCTCGCGCTGCTCGCCTGGGCTTTTATTTGCGCCCCCGCCTCGGCGGCCAGCCCCCGCTTGGTGCGCTGGCAGCCCGACTCGAAGCTGTTCTATTGCGACGTCCCCGCCGGCTGGACGCCCTTCGAGGAAGAGGATCAGGCCGGCAGCGCCGTCCACCTCCTCGGGCCGGACGCGCCGACCGGGGACTTTCGCGCGGGCATCGACATACGCTGGGTCGAGAAAGGCCAGCCCGGCTTCGTTCCCGCCAAGAAGCTCGTCGAGGAGCTGCGCCGCGACGACAAGCCGACGGACCGGCACTCGACTCCGATCCATCCCATGCGCGTCAACAGCCTGCTCGCGCGCACTTTCGAAGTCCAGGAGACGCGCCGCCTGCCGCCGGAGGGCCTGCCCGCCGTCGAAGAGGAGCTGCACCAATACGTCGCCGTGATCCCGAGCGGCGAGAGCTACTTTCTCGTGACCTTGGCTTCTTCCCGAGAGACCTACCTGGACTACCGGCAGCTCTTCATCGACTTCCTGCACTCGTTCAAGGCGTCTTACCGCTAGGCGCGCAGCCGGGCCTTCAGCCAATCGGCGACCAGCCGCGAGAACCATTCGCGCCGGTCCAGGAAATCGTGACGCGCTCCCGAGGCGATCACGAGACGCTTGGGCTCCGCCGCCGCCGCGAGGATGCGCCGCGAGGCGGACAACGGGATCACCTGGTCGGCGTCGCCGTGCACGAGGAGAAGCGGGCAGCGTTTGCGCGAAGCCGCGGCGGCAGGGTCGCTGCGCGTCACCGACGCGCAAAAATCGCGCTGAAGCGCGCGCGGCGCCAGGGCGCGCAGCGGCCGCGACGAGCGCCGCACGAACTCGAGCGAACCGCGGCCGACCATGTCGGGCCCGCCGACCGGGGCGGCCGCGACGGCGGCGCGCAGGCCGGGCTCCAGCCCGGCGACGTTCAACGCGGCCCAGCCGCCCATCGAGAAGCCGAAGACCCCGAGGCGCTTGCGGTCGACGAAGGGCTGGCGCGCGAGGAAGCGCAGCGCGGCGCGCGCCTGCGCGATCTGGTCCGAGAATCGATAGCGGCCCTCGCTGCCCCAGGCCCCGGCGAAATAGAGCGAATAGCTGGCGACGCCCGACGCGAGCAGCCGGCGCTGGACGTCGACGTTCTTCTCGGCGCCGGGGAAGCCGTGCAGGAAGAGCACCGCCGGGAAACGCCGTCCTTCCCGGCCCGCGGGCCGGTTCATCACGCCGACCGTCTTGAGCCCGCGCCAGCGAAAGATCGCGGCGTAGCTGTGCGCGCTCATCCGCCGATCCTCCTGACCTTGTAGCCCTCGGCCAAGAGCTCGGACTCGAGGAAGTCTCGGTGATCGCCCTGGATCTCGAGCGCGCCGTCCTTGACCGCGCCGCCGCAGCCAAGCCGCTTCTTGAAGCGGCTGAGCAGCTGCTCCTTCAGAGTCGGGTGCAGCACGAGCCGCTCGATCCGAGTGACGCCGGCGCCCTTGGCTCCCCGCACGAAAGACAGCCGCACCGGCTCCGGCTGGCGCTTCTTGAGCTGCGCCGGGTCCGCGCACGCGCACGGAGAGCGCCGGCACGCGGCGCAAAAGGCGGGATCGCTGGAATAGACCGGACGAGGGTCGCTCACGAGCCGATTATCGCAAAATCGCGGTCAGTCGCGCTTGTACTTGCGGAACGCCTTCATCGTCAGCGCCGCGCTCGTCGAGGCGAGGATCACGTCGACGAGATAGAACAGGAACGTCAGCGCGTCGCGCTGCTGCGCCTGCGGGATATGAAGCAGTCCTTCGAGGACTCCGTAGCCCGCGGCGACGAGCGCGGTCATGAAAGCGGAGACGACGACGAACGCCGCGACGTCGACGAGCGCCTCCCGGTGGATCTCTCGGCCCGCGATCTTGATCTTCTCGGGGATCCAGTCCCACTTGCGCGTCGCCAGCCAACGGAACGCGAACAGGCTGCCGATCGTCGCGACGGCCGCGAAGCCCGCCGCGCCCGTCAAGGCCGCCGTCGCGGCGATCCCGGGCAGCGTCGCGAGGCGATAGATCGCCCAGACGACCAGGCTCGCGTTGGCCGCGAAGAACATCGCCGTCGTGCCGAACGAGGCCGCTCCGACCGACTTCTCGCGCTCGATCTTGAGGTAACCCGGCAGTGTCAGGTACGCGAAGCCGAAGCCGAGCAGCATCTGGAACGGCACGATCAACGGCGCGGCGTGCAGATGAGGAAGCCAGCCCGTCATTCCCGCGCCGAGCGCCACCGCCGCCGCGGTGACGACGGCGATCACGGCGGCGGTCTGCGCCATGACGACGCCGGTCCGAGGCTTTTCGCCTTCCGCTCCCGGTCGTCTCGAGTAGTGGACGACCTGAGCGATGATCGCGCCGAAGGTCAGCCCGCCGAAAAGGTTCTGATAAGCCGAGAACAAAGTCGAAGCCCCGGGCTTATTGAGATAGAACATGTTGAACGCGAGCAGCAGCGACGATCCCATGCCGGCGACCTGCTGCGCGAGCGACACCTTGCCGGACCGGGCCTTGAACAAGGCGTGGACCTGGGTCAGAGGATAGAGAAAGCCGACGACGTTCGAGAAGTCGTAGCCGGCCGCCGAGACCGCCGAGACGATCCCGAACGCGACGCCGTGCCGCGCGAAATCCGCGGCGACGACGTGCGCCTGCGCGACGATGAAGCCGAGCGCGGCGGTGCTCGCCGGAGTGAGGATGAGCACCCCGGCCACGAGGGCGAGCCCGACGGCCGCGAGCTTCTTGCCCTCGGGCTGAAAGCCGCCGCCGCGCCCGCCCGCGGGCGGCTCGCGACGGCTCGGAGGGCCTCGCCCGGTCGGGCGCTCGAGCGCCGGCCCGCCCGGCGCCTCGGCCGAGCCTGCGGCGGCGTCGACGACGCCGTCGGAGTCCGACAAATCGTCTTGGCCTGACGACGCCGCTCGCGCGCCCGAGAAGACTTTCTCCCCGGCCCCGCGCGAGGAGACGGCGCCGCCGCGCTGCTGCTCGGCCGTCGGCAGCGCGGACTGGGCTTGCGCCGCCGCCGACGCGGGCAAGGCCCCCTTCGCGGGCGCGACGGCCGCTTGAGCCGAAGCCGTCGCGCTCAGAGCCGCCGACGGAAGAGAAGCGTCGGCTGACGCGGAGATCGGAAGCGCGCCGTTGAGGTCGATGCCCGGGACGGCCAGACCCTCGCTGAGGAGCGGCACGGTCCCGATCAAGGGCTCGGACGCCGGCGTGCCCCGGCCTTCGACCGGCGAGACGGGGCCGATCACGTCGGCGGCCGAAACCGCCGGCGGGAGGACCGCCGTCACGAACGCGAGCGTCGCTGCGAAAATCCGTTTCATGTGAGTTTCCCCGAAAAAGAAAACCCCCGGGCCTTTTGGCTCCGGGGGTTCTCTCGCTTGCGGCTCGTCTCGCTTACGCGATGAGCGCCCCCGGTCGCCCGCCGGCCATAATGGCCGAGTGGGCGACGCCGCAAAGGACGTACATCGAAAAGAGAGCCTTCATGCGATCTCACATGAATTATATAATCGCTTTCGTCGGGATCGATACGGGCCAAGCGGGTAAAATCCCGCGACAATGGGCCCAGCCGGCGTTGGGCCCAAAGGAGGCCGAAATGATCAAGACCGCGCTGCTGCTCGCCGCGATCGCCGTGGGCTATTGGATGTACCTCAATCACGTCAGGACGGCCGCCGACGCCGAGAAAGCCGCCGTCAAAGCCGATAACCAGGCCACCCGCTACGTTTCGGCGCTCGAGCAAGACGTCAAGAAGGCCGAGGACGCGCAGAAAAAGGCTAACGCGGCGGTCAAGCAGGAGACCGAATCCGTCGGCAAGACGCTGCAGGACGCGGAAGGCAAGAGCCGGTAAGATCCGCTCCGTCGAAAGACCCAACTCGCGCTAGGCCCGAGGACACCTCCGCCGCGCCTCTTTCGCGCTTAAACTTAAAGCATGGGCCTCGCCCTGCTGGTCGTGCTTTCCCTCTTAGCCCGCGCGGGTGAACCCGTGCGCCTCGAGTCGCCGCTCGAGCCGGTCAGGCCCGCCGTCGACGCCGCCGCGCCGCTCTCCGACGCCGCGGCGCCCCTCCAAAACTTGTCGCCGCAGACCGTCTCCGCGCTGCCGGCAGCGCCATTTTCCGTGCCGCCCGCCGCCAACGAGCCGATGCCGGCCGCGGCGAAAGGGGCTTCAGCAGCCGCCGAGCCGAAATCCGCCGAGACCCAGTCGGCCGAGTCGTCGGCGCGCTTCGACAACGCCTACAAGCCGAAGTCCGAGGTCGTGGCCGCGCTCGGCTTCGATCCCGTGGGGCGGACGGGACAGCTCCTGAGCGTGCCGACCAAGGCCGACGTGCGCGTGATCGGCCTCGCGCGCGTCGTCGCGAAAGTCGCGGCCCGCGCCGAGATCGCGCGCGAGCTCTTCGTGCGCAACGTGATCGTCGAGACGCCGCTTTTTCGCGATCATTTCGACGTGATCCCGGGAGACGGCTTCCGGCGGCGCTTCCTCGACCGGCTGAGCGTGCTCGTCATGGAGCGCGTGCCGCTGCGCCGCGCGCCGGAGCCGCCCATCGCGCGCAAGGCGGCGCTCGCCGCGCTGGCCTACGGCCTCGGGATCTCGGATCACAACGAGGACGGGCTCTTCGAGGGCAAGGACGGCAAGACGCTCGTCAACGACTTCGAGAAAGCGCTCACCCCTTTGCGGGAGGACATGCGCGCGGGAGCCCTGAGCGACCCGCCGCTGCACTTGAGCGCCGCTTACCTCAACGACTACGCCGACTACGCGCCGGCGGTCGAAGCCTGGCGCCGCGCGCTCGCGGCGCGGCAAGAGGAGCTCGCCCGGCTCATGCGCAAATCCGGGATGACGGGACGAGAGGCCCGGCGCGCGCTCGCCCTCCTCAACCGCAACGCCGAGCTCATGGAGGGCCAGCTCAAGAAAGACCTCGCGCGTGAAAATCTCCAGTTTGTCCGGGAAGCCGAGCGCGCGGGGCTGACGCCGCGGCAGATCGAGGCCTTGAGCGGCGTCAATCGCGCCGCGAGCTCGGGCGACCCCTCGATGCGCGACGCGGTCAGGCGCTACATCCGCGAGCGCGGAAGGCAGGCGAGGCGTTGGACGCTGTGGCCGGAGACGTCGCCGGGACTGTCGCCGGCCGAGTGGGCGGACTACCTGGAGAGCCGCGCCGACAACAACGAGAGCGACCGGTCGTAGCGGTCGTTCATGTCGCGGTGGCCGAACTCGTGCTCCTCGTGGATGTGCGGCACGCCGAGTCTTTTCAAGACGGCCGACAGCTTGCGCGCGCCGTATTCCAGGTAGACCTCGTCGCGGCGGCCCGCGTCGAAGAAGAGCGTGCGCAGTTTCTTGAGATTGGCGCGATGGCGCGGCGCGGCGAGGGTAGGGTCGAGCGCGAGCCAGCGCTTCCACACGGCCGGGACCTTCTCCGAGGTGCGGGGGTCGCACGGGAAATCGAAGCCGACCGGACTCCTCGGGTTCGGCGCGTAGCAGGCGGACATGGCGATGATGTTCACGGCGTCGTGATCGAAGAGGTCCTTGCGCTTGGACGCCAGGAAATCGCGAGTAAAGCGCGCCGGATCGCCGCCGTGCTTGCCGAGCACACGGACGTATTTCGGCAGATCGAGCCCGTAGGTCACGTCGAAGAGCGCGTCGCCGCTGTGCGAGCCGACGTGCGCCCAGACGTCCGGATGGCGCATGCCGAGCGTGAGCGCCCCGAAACCGCCTGAAGATTTGCCGAGCAGAGCCCGGCTCTCCGGCGCGTCGAGCAAGCCGAACTTGTCGGTGAAGTATTCGACGAGCTCGAGCACGTGGTCCTCGTAGCGCCCGGTGGCCGACGAGTTGAGATATTGGCTGCCGCCGAAGGAAGTGAAGCAGTCCGCGATCGCGAGCACGCACTCCTTGGCCTTGCCGCCGAGGATCAGCCGCTCGAAGCGCTCCACGAGCGTCTCCTTCCAGGGGTGATGAGAGAGCAGGGTCCTGCCGCCGCCGGTGAAGCCCGGAAGAAAAAGGAGGAAAGGATAGCGCCGGCCGCGGACCTTGCCGTAGCTCGGTGGAAGGTAGACCGGCACCTCGCGCACGTGCGGGTCGCCGAGCGGGTTGCCCTTGAGGACCTGGCTTGCGACCGTCTCTATTTGAAGTCGGCCCTTCACTTGCCCGCCAGAGCTTTCCGGAGATTCCCGCCCGCCTTGGAAAGCCGGGCCGTCGCTTTCGGCCGCGAGAGGGCGAGGCGGCCCATCACGACGGCGAGCTTGACGCTCCCGCCCGAGGCGCGCAGCAGGCCCTCCGCTTTTAAAGGAGAGACGCGCGCCAGCTCGCCCACGATGCGCGCCGCGCGCAAGCGCAGCTTGTGGTTGGTCATCTTGAGATCGACCATCCACTGGTCGTAGACCTTGCCCAAGCGCACCATCGCGCCCGTCGTCAGCGTATTCAAGACCAGCTTGCAGGCGGTCGCGGATTTCAAGCGCGTCGACCCCGCGACGATCTCGGGGCCGACGTCGGGCGCGATCGTCAGCGCGGCCGGATTCTTATGCGGATTCCCGTTGCAGGTCACGAGGATCGTGTCGCAGCCCGCCGCGCGCGCGGCGGCAAGCGCGCCGCGCACGTAGGGCGTCACGCCCGAGGCCGCGATCCCGACGACGACGTCGCCGCCGGAAAATCCGCGGACCGCCGCGCGGCCCTGGTCCTCGTCGTCCTCGGCGCCTTCCTTGGCGCGGAACATCGCGCCGCGGCCGCCCGCGATGGCGGCTTGGATCTGCCAGGGCCTCGTGCCGAAGGTGGGCGGGCACTCGGCGGCCTCGAGCACGCCGAGGCGCCCGCTCGTGCCGGCGCCGACGAAAAGCAGCCTTCCTCTTAGACGAAGCGCGGAGGCGATCCGGTTGATCGCGCGCGCGAGCTCCGGCGTCTGCCGGCGCACGGCGGCCGCGATCCTCGCGTCCTCGGCGTTGATCAGCCGCGCGAGCGAGAGCGCGTCGAGGCGGTCGAGGCCCTTGGCGGCGGGATTCGGGCGCTCGGTCGGCAGGCGCGCGTAATCGCCGCGGCCCAGACGGCCCATGCTAGGGCTCGGGGCTCGGGGCGGGCGCCTCGGGCTCGCCCTCGACCGGCGTCGAGGAGCCGCCCACGGCCGTGTCGGTGGACACGACGGGCGCCTCGGGCTTGACCGGCAGGATCAGCCAATCGATGACCTGCTTGATCACTGGGCCGTTGGCCGGCAGCTTGACGCCGTGGATCTTCGGCACCGAGACCTGCATCGCGTTGCGCTCGCCGGTGTACTGCTTGGCGAAGCCGTAAAGGACGGGCGCGTCGCGGGACGCCGTCTTGTCGAGCTCGGAGTAGATCATCAGCAGCGGCCGGTCCTTGTATTTGAGCAGCGCGCTGACGCTCGGCACGTCCTGATATTGCATCGCGGGCGAGAGCATCACGACATAGGGGATCTTCGGGTGCACGGCCGCGTAGCGCAGCGCGATGATGCCGCCGAGGTCGGTCCCCACGAACCCGATGTTTTCCTCCGGGACGTTCTGGGACTTAAGGAAGTCCACGGTGGCTTGGGCGTCCAAGTCCATCTTGATGAAGTCGTTGTCGGCCTTGCCGGTCTTGAACTGCTTGTAGATCGCCGGCTTGCCGTCGGGTCCGACTTGGCTTTGGCCGTGCCCGCGCAGATCCGGCGCGAGAAAGCCGAAGCCCGTCTTGGCGAGGTTGCGGGTCAGGTAGTACCAGATCTCCTTGCGCTCGCCCTTGCCGTGCAGCAAGACGATCGTGCGCTGTTCGGACATGGCGGGCGAATACTTCGCCTTGAGCGTCCAGCCGTCCGGAGTCTTGAGCTCGACATCCTGCCCCGTCAATTCGTGGGCGTGAGGGACGGGAGCGACGCCGGCCGCGGAAGCGGCGAGGCTCAAGGCCAGCAGCAGCGAGGTCACGCTACTTGAGGATCTCGTCGGGCTTGAACCACAGCTTGCATTCGCGCTCGGCGTCGGCCGGGTCGGATGAGGCGTGGATCACGTTCTCGAACTGGCCCGTCGTCGTGATGCGGCCGAAGCTGCCGCGGATCGTGCCGGGGGCGGCCTGCTCCGGGTTGGTCGCGCCGGCGATCTCGCGGACCTTCTTGATCGCGTTCTCGCCGCGATAGATCATCGCGAAGACGCGGTGATCGGAGATCCCATGGAACTCGCCGCGGATGTACTTGATCAGGTTCGCGAAAAACGGCTTGTCGGAAAGGGATTTATAATGTTCCTTGGCGTGCGCTTCCGACACGCTGACCATCTTGGCCGCCACCATTTGAAGGCCGGAAGCGTCCAATCGGTCGATGGTTAAACCGGTCAGTCTTCTATGGGAGCCGTCCGGTTTGATGAGGATGAGCGTCTGTTCGATGGGCATGCGACGAGTCTATGAAATACGGTGGAGATGGCACAAGCGCGAGCCGGGCGGTATACTTAAGGGGATGACGCTCCTTCTGGCCGGCGCGTTGCTATTGCTGTCGCCGGCCGCCGCGCGCGCGCAATCCCTCGATGCGGAGCTCGCTCCGGCCGTCGACGCTCTTTTCGACCTGCAGCTCGACACCGCCGCCGCGCTGGCGCGCCGCGCCGCCGCCGACCACCCGGGCCACCCGGCTCCGGCGTTTTACGAGGCGATGGTCGAGTATCAAAAGTGGGCCTTCGATCCCGAGGGGCCGGCGGCTCCGCCCAAAGCCCTCGAGGACGCGCTCGCGCGGACGGAAAGCCTCGCGGTCGACTGGGAATCGACCTCGACCGTCGAGGGCCTCTATTACTACGGGGCGGCGCGCGGCTTCGCGGGACGCGTGCTCGCCGATCGCGGGCATTGGTTCAAGGCCGCCGCGCCCGGGCTGCGCGCGATCCGGGCGCTGCGCAGAGCCCAGGCGATGGACCCAGCGCTCGTCGACGCCGACCTCGGGATCGGCATGTACGACTATTTCCGCTCCCAGATGCCCGCGGCGGCCAAGCCGTTCGCCTTCCTTTTCACGTTCGACACGGGCAGCCGCGAGCGCGGACTCAAGGAGCTGACGACGGTCGCCTACGGCGGCGGATTGGCCAAGGCCGAGGCGCAGAACGTGCTGTCGGCCATCTACGTGTCGGAAGACGAGCGCGAGTTCGGCCAGGCCGCGGCCCTGCTGAGCGCGTTGTCCGCGCGCTACCCGCACAACCCGGCTTTTCGCATGCGCCTGGGTTATGCCGAGCTGCGGCTCGGCCACTGGGACCAGGCGATCGCCGCCGACGAGCCCGACGGCCCGTGGCTCGAGGCGCTCGATCCGCGGGTCCGCGAGCAAGCGCGCCAGGACGCGCTCTATCGCGCCGCCGAGGCGGCGCTCTTCGCCGGCCGCTACGCCCAGGCGGCGGGTTGGCTCGACGCGCTCGCCAAGCTTTCCCCCGCGCGGCCGCTCGACGACTGGACGACGCTGCGCCGCGCCAACCTCTGCGACGCGCAGGGCCGGCGGGAAGAGGCGCTCGCTCTCTATCGAAAATCGGCGAGCGGGCCCGTCAGGGCCGTCGCGGAAGGGTTCCTGCAGGCGCCATTCCCCGACGGGCCCAAAGACGTCAAGCCGTGGAGCGGTCTCGAGCTGCCTCGCTAGGCCGCGCCCACACGAGCTGATTGTAGTCCTCGCGCCGGAAGCCGCGCGCGAGCTCCAACGCCTTCCGGAGGACGCGGCCGAGGTCCTCGGCGCTTTCGACCGCCTCCAAGTCGAGCTTCCCCTTGACGAAATCGACCACGGGCCCGGGCAGGCGCGCGTATTCCTCGCGCAGCCCGGCTTGATCGCCGAGCGCGGCCTTGGCCAGCCCCGCGTTGACCGATCTCCAGACGCCCGACGGCGCGAGAGCGAGCTCGCGCAAGGCCTCTTCGTGCTTCACGAGGCGCCGCAGCGCCTCGCCGCGCCACACGCGGGCCTCCGGATCGCCCGGCCGCCGCCGCAGCGACTCGTCGAGGAGCGCGAGGCCCTCCTCGAGCCGGCCGAGCTGGAGCGCGGCCGCCCCGCGCCGGCCCCATGCGGCGGCGAAGCCGGCGGCGCAAGCCTCACCGAGCGTCTCGAAGGCTTCCTCGTAGCGACCGAGCCAAAGCGAGATCTCTCCTCGGCAAGACAGCGCCCAGCCGCGATCCTTCGCGGGGGCCGCGCCGGCGGCTCGCGCGCTCTGCGCGAGCGCCTCTTCTTCGGCTCCGACGCAGATCAGCGCCTCGATGAAGCCGAAGCGCGAAGACCAATCCGACGGGCTGTAATCGAGCCCCGCGCGCGCCACGCGCACGGCGTCCTCCGGTAACCCCGCGCAGAGCAGCTGCCGGCCGACCCAAGGCGCCATCCAGCCGTAGCGGTCCTGAGGCAGCGCGGCGAGGCGCTCGAGCGTGGCCTTCCCGGCCCAGCCGCGCAGGGTCGCGAGAAAATAAGTCGCGAGCGGCGCGAAGCGCCCGCGCGCGATCAGCGCGTCGAGCATTTTCGCGTGCTCGGCCATGAAAAGCTCCCGAGGCATCCAGCCCCACGGGTTCGAAAACGCGCGCGCCTGATCGAGAGTCGGGCCGTCGTCGAAGAAGCTCTCCCCCAACGCGCAGGCTTCCTCGTAGCGGCCGAGCCGCGCGAGCGCGCGCAAGCGCTCGGCCGGATCGTCGATGGCGTCGAGCTTCGCGCGCTCGCGGGCCAACGCGCGCGACGCCCAGGCCGCCGCCTCGCGCTTTCGGCCGGAAGCGAAGAGCTCGCGCGCCTTCTCCGCCGCGCGGTCGAGCTTCGGCGGCGGGGGCGGGGGCGCGGGCGCCTTCGCGACGACGGCGGGCTCCTCGCGCGGCGGCCTCGCCGGGACCATGCTCGGCGCCCGCGCGGGCTCGACGCGCGGTTTCGCCGGCGCCTTGCGCGCGGCTCGGGCGGACTCGCGCCGCGCCTTGGCGAGCGCCGCGAGCGCCGCCGCGCGCTCTTCCTTTTCCCGTCGGGCGAGCTCGGCCTCGCGCCGCGCGCGCCGCTCGGCTTCGCGCGCCTTCTCCGCGCGCTCGCCGCGCACCTTACGCAACTCGTCGCGCACTTCCTTTTCGTCGATGACCTCGAGCGCCTTGAGAAGCCACCTCTCCGCGGCGTCCCACCGGCCGGCCCGCTGGTCAACGAGCGCGCGCTTGCGGCGCGCCCACGACAACTCGCGCCGCACGCCTTGCTCGACCGCGCGCGTCTGGGCGTCGCGCGGATTCTTGCGCGAGCCCCGGCGCGCCCAATCGACGGCCTCCTCGAGCTTCCCACGCGCCTGCAGGATCTCGGCTAACCCGCGATAACCGGGGCCGTAGTCTGGACGCGCCGCGATGAGTTTTTTGAGGCAAGCCGTCGCGGCGGGGAGCTTGCCGAGCGAGCGCAGGCTTTGCGCGAGGAAAAGCGACGTCTCGGGAGCGGCGCCCCGCCGCCGCGCGCCGCGGCGGAAGAGCCGCGCGGCCTCGGAGAAATCGCCGCGATTGAACGCCTCGATCCCCGCGGCGAGGTCCGGTTCCATGAT
The DNA here is from genome assembly GCA_964600165.1 of uncultured Elusimicrobia bacterium. Classification (GTDB taxonomy): domain Bacteria; phylum Elusimicrobiota; class Elusimicrobia; order UBA1565; family UBA9628; genus CAZRIP01. Next base: position 24,441 of record CAZRIP010000011.1, read on the forward strand.
GAAAGTTTGCCCCGATTTGCGCTCCGCGTCAAGCGGTCCGCTCAGCGCGCCCAAACGAGCTGATTGTAGTCCTCGCGCCGGTATCCGCGCGCGAGCTCGAGAGCCTTCTCGAGAACGCGCGACATCTCCGCGGCGTTCGCCGGCTCTTCGACGCCGAGCTTGCCGGCGACGTGCCTGACGACCGGCGCGGCGATGAGCGCGTACTCCTCGCGCAGGCCGGCCTCGTCGCCCAGCGCGGCCTTGGCGAGACCGCGATTGACGGCCCGCCAGACGCCGCGCGGAGCGCGCTCGAGCTCGCGCAGCGCCTGCTCGTGCTTCCCGAGACGCCGCAGGCCTTCCCCGCGCCAGACGCGCGCCTCGAGGTCGACCGGCTGCAGGCGTAAAGCGGCGTCTAGGAGCTTAAGGCCCTCGTCGAGCCGGTCGAGCTGAAGCGCCGCGGCCCCACGCCAGCACCAAGCGAGCGTCTCGCCTCGCGCGCATGCCTGACCGAGCGTGTCGAAGGCGTCGGCGTAGCGGCCGAGCCAGAGATGGAGCTCGCCTTGCCAAGTCAACGCGGAGGCGCTTTCCTCCGCGGGAGCTTCGTGAGCGCCGAGCGCCGCCTGCTCGAGAGCCTCCCCCTCGCGGCCGGCGCAGATCAAAGCCTCCGCCAGGCGAAAGCGCGTCGACCAATCGGCCGGGCGATATCCCAGCGCGGCGCGCGCGACGCGCACGGCGTCCTCGCAGCGCGAGACGTTGAGCAGCTGTTGACTCAGCCAGGCGCCCATCCAGCCGTAGCGCGCCGGCGGCAGCGCCGACAGGCGCTCGAACTCCTCCGGCTCCGCCCACCCGCGCAAGGCCGCGAGGAAATAGGTCGCGAGCGGAAGCCGGAGCCCGCGGCCGATCAATGAGCCGAGCGCGGCCTCGTGCCCCGCTTGAAAAAGCTCGCGCGGCAGCCAACCCCACGGGTTCCAGAACAAGCGCGTCTGCGCGAGCGTCGGACCGGCGTCCAGGACGCTCTCGCCGAGCGCGCAAGCCTCATCGTAGCGGCCCAATCGGGCGAGCGCGCGCATGCGCTCGGCGGGATCGCGCAAGCTCTTGAGCCGGGCGCGGTCCAGCGCGAACGCGCGGGCCGCCATGGCCTTCGCGTCTTTCATTCGGCCCGCCAGGAAGAGCTCGCAGGTTTTGCGCGGAATGAGCTCGTACTCGCGCCGCTCGGCCGCGCGCGCCGCTTGAGCGGACTCCCGGCGGTCCTTCTCCAGCGCCGCCGCGCGGCGCTCCTTCGCGCGGCGCGCGAGCTCGGCTTTCCGCCGGGCGCGCTCGGCGCGGCGGGCCTTATCGGCGCGCGCGAGGCGCGCCTTACGGCGCTCCTCGCGCTCCCAAGCGAACAGATCGGCGGCCTTGCGCGCCGCCGCGCGGCGCTCCTTGGACAAGCGCGCGAGCAGAGCCTTGCGCTTGGCCCGGCGCTCGGCCTCGCGAGCCGCCTCGTCGCGCTGCTCGCGCACCTTGCGCAGCTCGTCGCGCGCGTCCTTATCCTCCAAGACGCCGAGGGCTTTGAGCAGGAAGCGCTCGGACGCGCCGAAACGTCCGGCCTTCAGGTGGGCGAGCGCGCTCTTGCGATGCGACCAAGACAGCTCACGGCGCGCGCCTAGCTCGACGGCTCGTGCCTGCGCGTCGTTCGGGTCCAGACGCATCCCGCGGCGCGCCCATGCGACGGCCTGCTCGAGCAATCCTCGCGCCTGGAGCACCTCGGCCAGGCCGCGGTAAGCGGGGCCGTAGTCCGGATGAGCGGCGACGAGCTTCTCGAGGCAGGCCGCCGCGGCCGGAAGCTGGCCCAGCGAGCGCAGGCTTTGCGCGAGGAAAAGCGCGGCTTCGGGACCGGCGCCCTTGCGGCCGGCCGCGCGCCGAAACGAGCGGGCCGCCGAGGCGAAATCGCCGCGATTGAACGCCTCGATCCCCGCGGCGAGGCTGGGCTCCATCAGTAAAGTTTGCCCCGCTTTGCGGGTCGCGTCAAGCGCCGGGGTCGCTCCTCATTGGACCTCCACGAGAGCCCGCGAGAGCGACAGCGCTCCCGCCTCCCCCGCGCGCGAGCACGCCTTGGCGAGCGCGGCGCGCATTTGAGGATCGATGGCCGAGGCCGCGGGATTGCCCTCGAAGACGACGCGCCCGCCGTCGCGCTCGATCGCCTTGAACGACAGCGACGCGCGCGCCGAGGGCATGTCGGCGACCGATTCGATCGGAGAGACGGCGACCTCGCCGTTGACCACGACGTCGGCCTGCTCGGAGTCCTGCACGACGCTGACGCCTTTTTGCGTCAGGGCTTCGCGCAGACCGGCGGCCGCCGCCTCTCCCATCGGACCGGCGATGGCGACGTAGACGGACTCGGACGGAGACGGCGTCAAGGACGGCTGCTCATCGACGCGCGCGCGGACCTTCACTTGATAGAGGCCGCGCTCCGAGCCCTCGGAGACGATCTCGTAGCCCGCGACGCGCCCGCGCGCGTTGGCGGTGAGGCGTTCCTCCTTGATCATGCCGTTCTCGACGCGCGTGCGCGCCGAGATCGCCACGCCCGACGCTTTCTCGACGGCGTCGCGCTCGGCCAGACGCAGCGCGCCGTCACGCGTGGCGCCCCAGCCTTCGCCGATCACGGTCCGCTGCGAGGGAGCGTGAGCGCAGGCGCACAGAGACGTGGCGATCATAAGGCTCATGGTTTTCTTCCAATGATTCGTCGAAGTCGAACCATTCCCTTCGGTCACAAGAACCTCACTCCCATCATCCGCTCCATGCGCTTCTTGGGAAGGCGCAGCGTCACGACGCAGCCGTTGTCGGACGTGAACTCCGATTGAACGATCTCGGCGCCCTTGACCATGTCGCGCACGCGCGCGGACAGCTCGGAGTCCGCCTCCATCGCGCGCTCGACGGTCACGCCTCCCTCGAGCGTCACGCCCTTGACCATCGACAGCAGCTCGTACTGCGCCTTGACGATGGCCGCGTCGCGCGCCAGCGCCTTGCGCTGGGTGTCCGTCGAAAGCTTCGGATCGGACGCGCCGATGCCGATCGTCTCGAGGAACGAGCCGCGGTCCGGCGTCTGGTCGATCATCTGGCCGAGCTTGCCGTTATGAACCCTCTTGGGCACTCCGCCGCACGCCGACAGCGTCACGACGGCCGCGGCGGCGGCGAGCAGGAGCTTCTTCATGTCATTCCCCTCCGCACGACTGATTGAGATTCTTGAGCTCGGACAAGATGAGGCTCAGGCGCTCACGCTCGCGGCCGTCGAGTTGCCCGGCGCCGTCTTGATGATAGCGGTTGAGCCGGGCGTAGAAGTCCGAGCGGATCGACTCGTTGCGGATCTCGGAGCCCGGGTTGCGCGTCAACGACCGCGCGTCGAGGCCCTCGCGCAGCTTCGAGGCCCAAAAGCGCGCCTTGAGGTCGACCGCGGCGCGCTCGAGGGCGTCGACGTCGCTCGCCGCGGACGCGCAGCCGCCCACCGAGTCGCGCAGGCCCCAGTCGCCCGCCGCGGCCGGCGCGGCGAGGTCCATCCGAGGAAGCGCCGGGAACTGGCCGAAAGCCTCGGAGTCGAAAAACGGCTCGTCCCAATCCTTGTCGACCTTCGCCGTGGCCGTGCCGAGGACCTTCGCGGTTTCAGAGTCGATCAGCCGCGCGTTGATCTCGAGCTTGTCGTTCTTGAGCGCCGTCACGGTCCCCGTCACGATCGCGTCGACGTCCAGGATGCGGCCGAGCTCGCGCACGGAGCGCGGATCGACGAGCCCGGAGACCTGAAGGCGCTGCTCGCGGACGACGGCCTCGAGCAGCTGGCGCTCGACGACCTCGACGGTGCCCTCCGCCATTAAAGGACCGAGCAGCCGCTCGGAGACGATGCGTCCCGACGCGGCCTTGAGGCCGATGGTCTCGAAAGGAAGCACCGCCAGGCGCTTGCGGGAGTGCTCGCGGGCCGCGCGGGCAAGAGGGACGGCGAGCTGACCGTAGTCGCCGGCCGCCGCTGGCGCGGCCTGCCAGGCGGACACCGCCTGACAGATGCTGACCAGGGCGGTCTTGATTAAGCCGGCGGTTCTGTTATCCTTTTTCACGAGAGCGACTTTCCCACCCAGGAGCTTCGCTTCTCAGGCACGAGCGGTCGCGGGGCACGCGGCCGCTCGTTTTTTTTTCGATAAAAAAAGCAGCCGGGCCGCCCGTAAAGAAGGCCCCGACTTCTTGTATCGAAGTGCAGGTCGGTTCTTTCGGCGGCCCGGCTGGCTCGGTGAGCTCCGGTGGCTTTGCGACCCCGGGTCGCCCCGGGAGTGCTAGTGTCGGTGAACGCGCGTCAGAAAGAGCTGTCCCGACTATAGCCCCGGAAGCCTGTAACGTCAATTCACGGGGTTGTTACACGCTGTAACACGGCTGTTTCACTGCGGGATGGGGGCGGGATTTTCGAGGAAAACGTAGCCGAAACCCTTCACGTTCACCACGCGCGCGGCGAGCTCCGCAGGCAGGCTCTTGCGCAAGCGATTGAGCATGACGTCGAGCGCGCGCGAGAGGCCCGGGTTCTGCGAGCCCTCGACCAGGCGGTAGAGATCGGCGCGGCTGACCGGCTGCGGGCTGCGCTCGACCAGCACGAAAAAGAGCGTGAACATTTTCGGCGTGAGCTCTAACGCGGGGTGCCCGCCCCAGACGACGCGACGGTCGGAGCTGCGCAGCGTCAGGCCTCCTTTAGAGAGCATGCCCTCCTCGAGCTGGCGCCGTCGGAACACGGCCTCGAGCGTGGCGAGCAGCTCGTGCGGCTTATCGTCCTTGGTCACGAAGTAATCGGCCCCGCTTTGCAAGCCGAGGACTTTCTCGCGCTTGTGCCCCGTGAAAAGCACGATCGGAACGCGCGCGAGCGCCGGCAAGGCGCGCAGCTTCTGGCAGACTTCCATGCCGCTCTGGTCCGGGAGCTCGAGGTCGAGCAGCACGCACTCGGGGGCGTTCTTGACGGCCTTGTCGATCGCGTCGGCGCCGGTCATCGCGTACTCGACGTTGGCGTAGCCCGCCGTCTTGAGCCACTGCAAGACGAGCTCGATCCACATGAACTCGTCTTCGACCATCAGGATGCGCTGCCCCGCCATCGGACTAAGGGTGCAGGACAGGGCTTGAATTGTCAAGCCCCGCGGGCTATCCTCAATCAATGAAAACGGCTCTAGTGGTCCTGACGCTGCTGGCCCCGGCCCTCGCGCTCGCCCAACCCGCCGACGAGGCTTGGCTCCGGTCCGATCAGGCCTGCTGGTTGAAGGTGCCGGAAGGCCAACGCAACCGGATCAAGTCGATCCTACGAAGCTGGCCCGACGCCGTGCGCGACCGCGCCGCGAAGGCCAACGCCTCGTTCCCGTGCAACGTCGTGCTCGCGATCTCGTTCGCGGACCACGCGATCGCCGCGCACATCAAGGCCAATCCGATCCGCCAGTCGGGCGGCTGGGCCTCGATGGACTCGGCCGCCGGAGACGTGATCCACCACGAGGACGATCCGAACCCCGACGTCCGTCAGATGCCGGGCTACTTGGTCGACAAGGACCTCCGCACGATCTTCGCCGCGAACATCGACAACATCTCGCGGCGCGACCCGCGCCGGCGCGACTGCATCGGCATGCAGGGCGTGGCCGTCGGCGCGCTGGACAAGGTCGCCGGCAGCGGGCTCGAAAGCCGCATGCTCGTGATCGGCAACGAGTCGCTGGGGCGCTTTCCCGCCAAGGCCGGAGCCTACTTGATCGGCGCCGATCCGATCGACAACGGCGTCCACCACGTCGCGGGTCTGTGGCCGCGCCTCAAGGGCGACGACACCTCGGGCGCCGTCCCGCCCTACGCCATCATCCTCGATTATTGGCTCCACCAAAACCCCGCGGCGGCCGAGGCCGTCATGAGCAAGGCCCAGTTCGTCGCGGCATGGGACTCGCTCAACCGCTCGGGAGAGCTGCGCGTCGAGAACCCGTAGCCGTTTCCTGGACACCCCCCGGGCAAACTGTTAAAATTCGGTTCCCATGGCCCGGATCATGATCGTCGACGATGAGCGCGACGTCGTCACGATGCTCAAGTTTCTCCTCGAAAAAGACGGCCACGAAGTGCTGACCGCCTATAACGGCGCCGAGGCGCTGCAGCAGCTGGGCGTCGAGCCCGCGGGACCCCGGCCGCCAGTCGACCTGATCGTCATGGACGTCATGATGCCGGTCTTGGACGGCCATTCCACCTGCAGGCATCTGGCCGAGGACGGCGAGGCGCGCAAGATCCCCGTGCTCGTGCTCACCGCCAAGGGCGACACGCGCAACTTGTTCCAAGTCCTGCCGAACGTCGGAGCCACGCTCGACAAGCCGTTCGACCCGAAGCGCCTGCGCGAGCTCATCGCCAGCATGGTCCACGGGCCGCAGCCGCGAGGCTTCCTGAGATGAGCGCGATGAGCAAGGCCCGCGTCATGATCGTCGACGACGAGCCCGAGATCGTCACGCTGCTGCGCTTCGTCTTGGAGAAGGAAGGCTACGCGGTCAGCGACGCCGGGAATGGGCAAGAGGCCCTCGAACGCCTCGGCATGGACCCCCCGAACCCGGCCGCGCCGCTTCCCGATCTGCTGATCTTGGACATCATGATGCCGATCATGGACGGCTACACGCTCAACATGCGCCTGCAGGCCAACAACCGCACGAGCTCGATCCCGATCCTGGTCTTGACCGCCAAGGGCCAGAAGATGCGCGACCTCTTCGAGATGGCGCCCAACGTCGCCGCCTACGTTCAAAAGCCGTTCGATCCCAAGATGCTGCGAGAGCTCATCGCGGGAATCATCGCCGCCAAGAAGGCCTAAAGTGGAACAAAAGACCGAACAGCCCAAGACCGAAGAAAAGACCCTCTCCGAGATCATCGCGCTCAAGCGCGCGAAGATCGTCGAGCTGCGCGCGCGCGGCGTCGACCCGTTTCCGCCGCGCAGCAAGAAGACGCACTCCTGCGCCGACGTCGCGCGCCTGGCGGCGCCGCTCGCCGCCGGCGAGCACGGCAAGGAGATCGTGATCTGCGCGGGGCGCGTCGTCTCTCTGCGCGACATGGGCAAGACCATCTTCGCCCATCTCCAGGATCAGAGCGGGCGCTGCCAGCTCTACGTCAAGAAGGACGCCGTGAGCGAGGCCGTTTTTTCGTTGATCAAGAAAGACGTCCACGCGGGCGACTTCGTCGGCGTCACCGGAGCGGTCTTCAAGACCAAGACCGGCGAGCCCACGATCGCCGTGGCGACCGTCGACATGCTCGCCAAGGCGCTGCGCCCGATGCCCGAAAAATGGCACGGCTTGAAAGACGTCGAGACGCGCTACCGCCACCGCCATCTCGACCTCGTCGCCAATCCCGAGGTCCTGGCGAACTTCGCGAAGCGCTCGATGATCGTGTCGACCGTCCGCAAGGTCATGGACGCGGAAGGCTATCTCGAGGTCGAGACGCCCGTGCTCCTGTCGCAGGCCGGCGGCGCCTCGGCGCGCCCCTTCGCGACCCATCACAACGCGCTCGACGCCGACATGGTCATGCGCATCGCGACGGAGCTTTATCTCAAGCGCCTGATCATCGGCGGCTTCGAGAAGGTCTACGAGATCGGCCGGATCTTCCGCAACGAGGGCATCGACACCCGGCACAACCCCGAGTTCACGATGATGGAGTGCTACGCGGCCTACCAAGATTACAACGACATGGCCGCGCTCTTCGAGAAGCTCGTCGGGACCTGCGCCGAGGCGCTCGGGATCGAGAAGGTGACCTACGGCGGCAAGGAGATCTCCGTCAAGCCGCCTTTCCGGCGCGAGTACCTGCCCGAGCTCTGGAAGAAGCACTGCGGCGAGCCGATCGAGAACATCTTGAAAGGCAAGGGCTTCAACCGCCAGGCGCTGCTCGCGCTCGCCGACAAGGTCGGCGCGCCCGCGGGCGAGAAGACGCCGAGCGCCAAGGTGTTCGAAAGGATCTTCGACTCGAGGATCCTCGAGCACCTCGAGCAGCTCACGTTCGTCTTCGATCACCCGACCGCGATCACGCCGCTCGCCAAGCTCCATAAGGACTACGGCGGCGGGATCGTCGAGCGCTTCGAGGCTTTCGGCGTCGGCCAAGAATTCTCGAACGCCTACTCGGAGCTCAACGATCCCGACGACCAGCGCGATCGGCTGGTCGAGCAAGCCCGCCAGCGCAAGGAAGAGGGCGACGAGGAGGCCGACATCCTCGATGAGGATTTCGTCGAGTCGATGGAGGCCGGCATGCCGCCGACCGGCGGGATGGGCGTGGGCATCGACCGGCTCGTGATGCTGTTGACCGGGCAGGAGTCGATCCGCGACGTGATCTTGTTCCCGACGCTCAAGCAGGAGGCCTCGAAGTGAAGAAAAGCGAGCACTATTCGCTGGTCCTCTACTACGGCTACGTCGCGATGCTCGCCGACTCCTTTCTTTTCATGAGCTCCTCGGGCATGCTCGGGCGCGAAGACCACGCGGCGCTGCGCTTCATCGTCACGGCCGCGGGCCTTTTCGGCGTCTGGACGGCGGCCAAGCTCGGCCGCAAAGGCTGGGCCGCCGGACTCATCGCGCTGACCGCGGTGTTCAATCCGGTGTGGCACCCGCACGTTTTCAGCCGCGAGGCTTGGATGGGCCTCGACCTGCTCGCGGTCGGCTTCTTCATCGCCTCGCTGCTTTTCATGTGGCCCCGCCATTTCGAGGACGGCGAGCCGGCCGCTTGATGCCCCTCGAGCTCTTCATCGCGCTGCGCTATTTGCGCGCCAAGCGCAAGGGGTTCTTCGCGTTCGTGACGACGTCGATCGGCGTGGCCGGCGTGACCGTCGGGACGGCCGCGCTGATCACCACGCTCTCCGTCATGAACGGATTCCAAGCCGACATCCAGAAAAAGATCATCGGCGCGCAGGCGCACCTGACGGTCTACGGCGTCTACGACAAGCCCGAGCTCGCGCGCCTCGAAAAGACGGTCGCCGAGGACCCGGGAGTGGAGGCGGCCGCGCCGTTCGTGCTCGGCCAGGCGATCCTGACGTTCGGCGACCGCTCGGCCGGCGTCGTGCTCAAGGGCCTCGATCCCGAGCGCGAGTTCGCGGTCAACGATCTCGCCAAATCGCTCAAAGAAGGAACCTGGAAAGGGCTCACGGCCGACCCGAAGAAGCCCGGCATCGTCCTCGGCGAAGAGCTCGCGCGCTCGCTGGGCGCCTGGGTCGGCGACGACATCGTCCTGGTTTCCCCCAAGTCGATCGCGACGCCGATGGGGCTTTTGCCGCGCATGCAAAAGTTCACGATCCTGGGGCTCCTGCACACCGGCTATTACGAGTATGACAGCACGACGGGCTGGACCGACATCGCGGCCGCCTCGAAGTTCCTCGGCGTCGAGACCGGCGCCTCGGGCCTGGGCGTGCGGCTCAAGGACCTTTCGAAGGTCGAATCCGCCGCGTCCCGGCTGCGGCGCGCGCTCGGCCCCGCGCACGCCGTCCGCACCTACGCGCAGATGAACCAGACCCTCTTCGCCGCCTTGAAGCTCGAGAAGTTCGTGATGTTCCTGATCCTCACGCTCATCGTCGTCGTCGCCTCGCTCAACATCGCCTCCACGCTGATCCTGCGCTCCGTCGAAAAGACGCGCGACATCGGCCTGCTCAAGGCGATGGGGGCAAGCCCGTCGCAGATCCGCCGCATCTTCCTGACGGAAGGGTTCCTCGTCGGCAGCACGGGCATGGTCTGCGGCCTTTTGCTCGGCCTGCTGCTGTCCTGGGTGATCAAGACTTATCCGATCGTCGAGCTGCCCGCGGACATCTACTATCTCTCGCAGGTGCCGGTCTCGGTGCAGCCGTGGGACGTCGCCGCCGTGCTCGCGATGGGCTTGCTGCTCTCGCTGCTCGCGACCGTCTATCCCGCCGCCCGCGCGGCCAAGGTCGATCCCGTCGAGGCGTTCCATTATGGGTGAGCTCGTGGTCGAGGCGCGCGCGGTCGACAAGACCTACGGCAAAGGCCACTCGTCCGTGCGCGTGCTGCGCGGGCTGGACCTGCGTCTTTCGGCCGGCGAGTTCTGCGTCGTGCTCGGTCCGAGCGGCTCCGGCAAGTCGACGCTGCTCAACATGCTCGGCTTGATGGATCGTCCGGACAAGGGCGAGATTTTCTTCTCGGGCCGCGAGACGAGCCGCATGGACGAGGACGCTCGCTCGGCCGTGCGCGGCGAGCGGCTCGGCTTCATCTTCCAGTTCGACTCGCTGCTTCCCGAGTTCACGATGCTCGAAAACGTGCTGATGCCCTGGCGCATCGCCCGGGCGCGAGGCGCGTCCAAGCTGGAGGAATCCGCGGCCCAAGCGCGCGCGCTCGAACTTCTGCGCGGGCTCGGCCTCGAGCGCCTGCGCGACCGCTTCCCGTCCCAGGCCTCCGGCGGCGAGCGCCAGCGAGTCGCCATTTGCCGCGCTCTGATCAACCACCCGACGGTGCTCCTCGCCGACGAGCCGACCGGCAACCTCGACAAGACCAACGGCGAAATGGTATTTTCGGATTTGAAGTCGCTCGCGGAGAAGCACTCCGTGGCCGTCGTGATGGTGACGCACAACGAATCGGCTTGCGGCTACGCCCACCGCACGCTGACGATGCAGGACGGGGCCATCGTCGAAGAAGTCCGAAAAAAATAAGGTAACCCGAATGAAGATCTATATCGACGGCGAGTTCTACGACAAAGAGGACGCGAAAGTCTCCGTTTACGACCACGGCGTCCTTTACGGCGACGGCATCTTCGAGGGCATCCGCGCCTACAACGGCCGCGTCTTCCGTCTCGAGGACCACCTCCAACGCCTGCAGGATTCCGCCAACTCGATCCTTCTCAAGCTTCCGATGAGCCTCAAGGAGATCGAGAAAGCGGTCGTCGAGACGGTCCGCATCAACGGCCTGAAAGACGCCTACATCCGTCTCGTCGTCACGCGCGGCGTCGGCGACCTCGGCCTCGACATGCGCAAGTGCAAGAAGGGCGCCACCATCTTCGTCATCGCCGACAAGATCGAGCTCTACCCCGACGAGTACTACGAGAAGGGCCTGACCCTCGTGACCTCGACGATCCGCCAGAAAGGTTTGGACCAGGTGACTCCGAGCGTCAAGTCCCTGAACTACCTCGCCAACATCTTGGCGCGCGCCGAGGCGACGGCCGCCGGGGCGCAGGAAGCGATCATGCTCAACGCCACCGGGCACGTCTCCGAGTGCACCGGCGACAACATTTTCTTCATCAAAGGAGGCAAGATCTTCACGCCGCCCACCTCCGCCGGCATCCTCGTCGGCGTGACGCGGCAAGTCGCCATGATGCTCGCCGACGACAAGCTCGGCCTCAAGGTCGTCGAGCGCAACTTCCCGCGCTACGACCTCTATTCCGCCGACGAGGTGTTCTTGACGGGCACCGGCGCCGAGGTGATCGCGGCGGTCCGCATCGACGGCCGCACGATCGGCAAGGGCGTCGCCGGGCCGATCACGCGCCAGCTCATCAAGCACTTCCGCGAGTACGCGCGCTCGACCGGGACGCCTGTTTACGAGGAAGTCAAGGTCAAGTAAGGATCGCGCCGAGGCGGCGATCCAAGAAGGGATTCGTCTCTACAACGACGGCCGCTTCGAGCAGGCGGCCCGCGCCTTCGACCGCGACCCCGCCGCCGCCGCCTTTTTCGCGCGGGCCTTCCGTACGCCGTCCGAGTCGGATCTCGCCGGGCTCTTGGCGCGCGGCAGGGCCTGCCAGGCCGAAGGCCGCTGGGATGAGGCCGCCGCGACGTTCCAACGCTGCGCGAAAGAACATCCGGACGTCGCGGACGCGTGGCTCGGCCTCGCCGAGGTGGAGGCCCAACTGGGCCGCCACCGCTCGGCCTCGGCGGCGCTGCGCAAAGCAGTGAGCACGGTCGAGCGGCCCTCCTCCGTCCAGGAGAGCCTCGCGCTCTTTCAGGCGCTGATGCGCCTGGGCCGTCTCGACGAGGCGTTCGCGCTGGGCCGCGAGATCCGGCGCCGGGACAAGCGCCTGCAAACGGCGGGCGCGCTGACCTGGCCCTGGGGACTCCTCGCGCCGCACGTCGGCGACGCCTCGAGCGCGCTCAGGCCGGTGCGGCGTTCGGTCGAGGACTATCTCGCGCGGAAACCTCGCGACGCCTGGGGGCGCTACTACCGCGGCATCCTGCGCCGGCGGCTCGGAGAGGAGCCCGGCCGCGAGGATCTCGAGGCCGCGGTTCGCTGGGCCTCGGCCGACGACGCGTGGATGACCTTCGAGCTCGGCCGCGCCCGCCTTTACGCGCGCGATTTCAAGGGCGCCCTATCCGCCTTCTCGAGCGCGGCGCGAGCCACCGAGCCCGCCGATTGGAAAGCCTACGCGTTCCGCGCCGAGGCTTACGCCTGCATGAGAAAGCCCGCGAGGGCCTTGCGAGAGCTCGAGCGCGCCGTCGCCGCGACCGCGGCGGCCGAGCGTGGAGACGCCCTGGCCTGGAAAGGGCAGGTCGAGCTGTGGCTCGGGCGGCCGGACGCGGCGCTGCGTACGCTCGACGAGGCGATCCGTCTCGGCGGGCGCTACGCGTTCGCCTGGCGCGGCGCCGCGAAGATCCGGCTCGGGCGGCCTCGGGAGGCGTTGGCGGATCTCGATCGCGCCATCGAGCTCAAATATTGGGACTTCGAGGCCTGGGTCTGGCGGGGCGAGGCCAAGCGCCTTTTGAAGGACTTCGACGGCGCCCTCGCGGACTTGGATCGAGCCCTCGAGCCGGCGACCGACCCGTGGGCCCTCATGAACCGCGGCCTCGTCCACGCGGCCCTCGGGCGCGAGGACCTTCTCGAGCGCGACGCCGCGGGCATCGGCCGCGATCTGCGCGACGCGATCGCGGCGCTTCTCCCGAAAAAAAAGACGACGAGCCAGCTCCTCGAGGCCGGCCTCGCCATGAACCACGGCTGCCGCCGCGGGGCCGGGTATGCCTGCGCCTGTTGGTTCGACATCAAGCCCACGGAGGTTTCTCCCCCATGAAGCTGGCATCCTGGAACGTCAACGGCCTGCGCGCCGTCTGCAAGAAAGGCTTCCTCGACTTTTTCAAGAGCAGCGGCGTCGACGTGCTCTGCCTCCAGGAGACGAAGTGCCAGCTCGATCAAGTGCCTCCCGAATGCGCGGCGCCGGCCGGCTACACGACGCAGTATCACTGCGCGGTCAAAAAGGGCTACTCGGGAGTGGCGACCTTCTCCAAGCTGCCGCCCCTACGAGTCGACAGGGGTTTCGACATCCCGCGCCTCGACGGCGAGGGGCGCGTGCTAACCTACGTCTACCCGTTCTTCACGCTCTTCAACATCTACTTTCCGAACGGGAAAATGAGCCCGGAGCGGCTGGCGTTCAAGATGGACTTTTACGACTCGTTTCTCAAGGTCATCGAGAAGTACCGGAAGCGCGGCGAGGACCGGATCGTGATCTGCGGCGACGTCAACACCGCGCACCGGGAGATCGACCTCGCGCGCCCGAAGGAGAACAGCAAGTCCTCCGGATTCCTGGCGCAGGAGAGAGCCTGGATCGACAAGCTGCTCGCGGCCGGCTTCGTCGACACGTTCCGCGAGTTCGAGAAGGGGCCGGGGCATTATTCCTACTGGGACCAGTTCTCATTCGCGCGCGAGCGCAACGTCGGCTGGCGCATCGACTACTTCTTCATCTCGGAGAACCTGCGGCCGCGCTTGAAGAACGCCTTCATCTGGCCGCACGTGATGGGCTCCGACCATTGCCCCGTCGGCATCGAACTTTCCTAAAATAGTCTCATGCGCGCCGAACCCGAGTTGCCGGTCCAGAAGCTCGATCAAGAAGCCGTCTTGCCGACGCGAGCCCACCGCGACGACGCGGGCTTGGACCTCTACGCGCTCGAGGACTCCGCGCTGCTTCCAGGGCACGGCGCCGTGATCAAGACCGGCGTGGCGATCGCGCTTCCCGCCGGCCACGTCGGCCTCGTGTGCGACCGCTCGTCCTTGGCCAAGCGGGGCCTGAAAACCGCGGGCGGCGTGATCGACGCCGGCTATCGCGGCCCGCTCGGCGTCGTCCTCTGGAACATCTCCGCGAACCCGCAGGAGATCAGGAAAGGCGAGCGCATCGCCCAGCTGCTGATCGTCCCCGTCGCCGCGCCCGCGGTGCGAGAGGTCCCGTCGCTCGACGAGACGGCGCGCGGCGCCAAAGGCTTCGGCAGCACCGGCCGTTAAGCCATCGCGCGCATACCGGATCGTCACCGCTCCTCAATAGCCAGTCCCCCGCTTCAAGACTTATCCTAGAAGCGGAGGACCAGACCATGGCACGCATCGCGCGCAAACCGAACACCAAGCAGCAGCCCGCCCGGCGAGCGGCAGGCCGGACGGTCAACGTCGAGAAGGAAGAGCCCTACGAGGAAGACGAGGGCTACGGGGACAAGCTCGCCGACGCGGAAGAGCCCGAGCCCCCCGAGGATCCGGAGCAGCTCGTCGCCGTCGACCTCTCCGAAGAAAGCGAGATCGACGAGCGGGAGCTTCCGGAAGACGAGGAGGACGAAGGCGCGGGCAACCGCGGAGCGCGCATGGCGCTGGACCGGGGCTTCGCCGCCATCGACGAGGCCCGTCGGCGCGAGCAGCGCGGCGAACGGGGCGACTGACGGGATCGGTCTTTAGCCCCATGCGTCGCATGGGCCTGGAGACCTATTTCTCGTCGAGAAAATAAGGCCTCTGAGGCCTTGTCACGTCCGTGTCACGGGCGGATGACTCCCGTTCCATAGTTCCCGTCCGCGCTCCGTTTTTACAATGGAGGCATGTCGCGCCTCGCGCTGGCTCTCGTCTACGCGCTGAACGTCTTTTCCGTCGGCGCATTCGCAGCCGTCGTCGAGGGTCCGAAAGGCGAGCCCGTCCCGTCGATCGCCCCGCTGGCGCCGTTGGCGCTCACTCCGGCGCTTCCTCTCATAGATTCGCCCGCGCCGAAGCTCGAGGGCGTCGCCGCGATCCCGAAGCTCGCCGCCACGACCTCTCTGCCGCAAGCGGCGAGCGCTCAGGCGGCGCCGGTCCAGGCCGCCAAGCCGACCGTCGCCGGCCGCTTGCGCGCGTTCGCGTCGGCCTCGACGAGGGTCTTCGCGAATCCATCGGTAAACGCCGGGAACGATCGCCGCGCCGTTGATTTCACGCTGTCGCCTTCACGAAACGGGGCTTCCGACGCGGAGCCCGTGGCCACGCCTCGGACCTCGCAGAGCGCCCCGCAGCTTCTCGCGCGCCCGCCGTCCGGCTCGGGTCCGCGCAAGGCGCCGCGCGGCGTGCGCGCCTACGTGGCCGGCACCTTCGGCGCGCAGCTGGCCAACAACGCTCTCCAAGTCACGCTTCCGCTCCTCTTGATCCAAGTGTCCGGACCCGCGGCCGCCGCCTGGGTCACCGGCGTCTCCACGCTGCTCGACACGGCCGGCACGCTCGTCGGCGGCTGGCTGTCGACGCGCGCCTCTCCGGCGAAGGTCCTGGTCGTCTCGAGCCTCGCCCGCGCGTTCGCCGTCGCGGCGATCCCCGTCGTCATGCTGACGCACGCTCCGGGCGTCGCCGCGCTGGCGGCGATCGCCTGCGTCGACGCGCTCGCGCGCGGGATCGCCGACACCTCGCGCAAGACCGTCCCGACGATCCTCGCCTCCGACGGCGACGGGATCAGGCAGATCAACTCTTCTTATCAGACGGCCTTCGAGGCCGGCGGCGTGGCGGGCCCCGCGCTCGTCGGCCTTCTGATGACGCAGCTCGGCGGCGCCGCGGCGCAGTGGGTGGCCCCGGCGGCGTTCGCGGTGATCGCGGGCGTCTATTCTTTCATACCCCGCGGAAAGCCTCAGGCCCGGACCACGTCCTCCTCAGCGGAAGACGGCGCGAAGCCCGCGCCCGCGCCGGCGAAAAATACGTGGCTGCTCAAGGCCGTCGTCGCGACCGGCCTGCTGACTCTTTATCCTCTCAAGGGCGTGCTGCCCGCCGTGTTCGCCTCCGGCGTTCTCCATCACCCGAGCGCGGCGGCCTGGCTTGCCGCGGCTTTCGGCGTCGGCGGCGTGATCGGCTCTCGCATCTACGCGCGGTGGAACAAGAAACTGCCGCTCTCCGGCTGGCTCAAGGCCGGCGCGGCCGGCGCTGTTTTCCTCGGCCTAGCGTGGCTGCCGGGAAGCCTCTACGCCGCCGCCGCGGGCGTGCTGCTCTTCGCGACGCTCAATTCCGCCGCGCGCGTCGCGCAGGACTCAGACATCATGGAGAAAGCGCGGGGGCCCGAGGCCGGCAAGGCGATCGGCTGGGCGCGCTTCGCGTCGAACATCACCTCGGCCTCGCTGCGGTTCCTGGTCGGCGGCGCGTTCGCGCTCGCCGGCGGCCAAGGCGGCTGGCTGCTGATCGCGGCGGGCCTCGCCGGCATCGGCGCGCTCGCCTGGTGGAACGCGGGCCATCGGCTCTTGCCGCGGCTTTTACTCGGCGTGGGGCTCGCCGTCTCGCCTCAAGCGGCGCGCCGGAACATCTTCGACAAGGATCCGGCCGGCGACGCGCCGAACATCCGCCGCAATTATCGGCACGCGACGAAAGGCCCGCATTTCTACTTCCGCAACGCCCTGCTGCCGATGCAGGAGCGCTTCGCGCAGCTCATGGATTTGCGCGGCATGCCGAAGGTGTTCCTGCACGGCTCGCCGCACGTCGACAACTACGCCAAGAGCGCCAACGGCGCGGCGATGGTCGACTTCGACCGCGCGCGCGTCGGCCCCTACGCCTGGGACATCGTGCGCCTCATGGTCTCCATCTCTCTGCGGAGGAAAAAGCTCCGCGGTTTCCTCGATCCCAAAGTCTTGAAACAGCTCAAGAAGGGCTATCTTCACGGGCTGCGCCATCCTGACCGGCCGTTCTCCGAGATGCGCGAGCTCAAGGACCGCAAGCCCGAGAGGGACGAGCGCTCCGTCGACGCTTACCTCGCGGCGAACGGGAAGTGGGCCGAGGAAATGCGCAACGATCCGCTGCCCGTCGACAGCCCCAAGATCGAGTCCTTGGTCGCGGGCTACCTCGCCAACCGCGGCGAACGGCGCGAAGATTACACGATCGAGGAAGCCGGCCGCGGCGAGGGCTCGATGGGCTTTAGGGCGATCTATTTGGTCGTGCTCAAGCACCGCGATCCTCATCGCGACCGGTTGCTGCTCAACTTCAAGCAGGCGCGCACCGATCCCGACACCGAGTGGTACACGAACCCCTACGACTCCGAGACCGAGCGCATGCTCGAGGCCGCCGAGCTCTACGCCCCTGATTGGGAGCTCGCGCCGGGCTGGGTCAAGCTCGACGGCGTCGAATATTACGTACGAGGGATCCCCCCTCAAAACGCCAAGCTCAAGAAGATGCTCGGCCGCGGCGAGCAGAAGGACTTCGCCTATGCCGTCGGCACTCAGCTGGGCCGCGCGCACGCCCTCTCTTCTTCCATGAACGGATCGAGCGCCGCGCAATTGGAGCGCCGATTCAAGGACGATTTCGAAGGCATCGCCGCGTCCGGCGAGACGATCCGCGACGAGATCCTGGCCGCGCACGAGCGTTATCTCAAGCGCATGAAGAAAGAAGGCCTCGAGCCCGATGTGAACGAAAAAGGAGACGAATGAAGAAGACCATCATCACCGTTGCCGCGCTCGCGTGCGCGACCGCTTTGTATGCGGCTGAGCTCGAGAAGACGCCCCTTCCCTCGCCGACCCCGACGCCGGCTTTCGCGCCGGCGACAGGCCCGGCCGGATCGATCGTCGAAGGCGTCGGCGCGCGGCTCGACGCCGCCATAGCGCCGGACGCCAAACCAGAGGCCGCCGGCGAGGCGCTGGCCGACGCGGCGACCCTGCTCCAAGGCGGCGCCGCGCGTCCGCAGGCCGCGGCGGCCGACGCAGCCGGCGCCGCGTCCGTGACGGCCTCGGCGACTCCCGGCGCCGCGCCCGCGCGGTCTCTCGCGCCGGCGCAGCGAGGCGGCGCCCGCGCCGCGACGATCGGCGACGCCATACCCCGGCCGCGCGAGCAAAAAAAGACCGGCGAAGGCGTCCTCCACATGACGGCGGCGATCGTCTTCATCGCCGCCATGCTGATCGCCTACATGTTCCTCATCAACGGCTTGGTGCAATACACCAACGACGTAGAGCTGGAACTTCAACAGCAGATGCGCCAGGGCGACGACTGGAGCCAATGAAGAGGACGATCGTCTTCGGCGACGTGCACGGCTGCATCCGCGAGCTCGAGGACCTGGTGGGTCTCGCGCGCCCCGCCGCCGGAGATATGCTGGTCAGCGTCGGCGACATCATCGGCAAAGGGCCCGAGAGCCGCGCCGTGCTCGATTGGGCGATCGCCACGCCGAACCTGATGGGAGTGCTCGGCAACCACGAGCTGCGTTTCCTCGAAAGCTGGCGCCGCGGCGAGACGCCCCGCGAGAAATCCTACGATGAGGACACGGTCCGGCAGCTCGGCCCGCGCTTCGATCTTTACATGCGCTGGCTCGAACGGTGGCCGCTGACCCTCGAGGACAAGAGCAAGGTGATCGTCCACGCGGGATTCGACCCCCGCATGCCTCTCGCCGGACAGGATCCCAGGATTCTCTGCAACATCCGCCGGCTCGAGGACGGCACGCCTTGGTACGAGCAATACACGCTCTCGCGGCTCGTCGTGTTCGGCCATTGGGTGCGCCGCAGCGTGCTCTTGCGCGACAACGCGATAGGCCTCGACACGGGCTGCGTCTACGGCGGACGGCTCTCCGCGCTGATCTTGCCCGAGCTGCGCGTGATCTCCGTCCCCGCGCGGCGCGCCTACGTCGGCCGGGAAGCCTGGGCGTGAGGGCGAAGCAGGCCGGCTTTCTCGGCGGCGTCCTCGTCGCCGAGATCGCGAACAACGCCCTGCACATCGCCCAGCCGCTGCTGATCTACGAGCTCACGCATTCCTTCGGCAAGGCCGCGCTTTTCACCTCCGGAGAGACCCTCGTCCACATGGCCGGCACGGCCGCCGCCGGCTGGCCGTGCGACCGCCTCGGCTCGCGCCGCGTGCTCTTCTGGTCGACGATCCTGCGCGGCTGCGCTCTCGCCGCGATCCCGCTTTTGTGGTCCTGCGGGAGGCTGACGCTGGGCCTGGCCGCCGCGGCCTATACCGCCGACGCCTTCATCCGCGGCGCGTTCGACACGGCCGTCCACGCTCTCCCGATGGGCCTGGCCGAGGGGCAAGCCGAGCGAGACCGCTTGAACGCCCGCTACGAGCTCTGCTTCGACCTCGGCGCCGTCGCCGGGCCCTCGCTGTTGGCCGTGATCATGGCGCGGGCGTCGGGCTTCGCCGCCAACGCGCTCGTGCCCTTCGGATTCCTCGCGGGAGCGCTGGCGTTTCTCGCGATCCCCGCCTCCGCGGACGCCGCGAGCGGGCAAAGGGCCCGGACCGGGACCTTCGAGGGATTGAGGCTGCTGCTGAAAGATCGCGGCCTGTTGATCTCGTGCCTGGGCCTGGCGTCGTTCAACCTCTATCCCCTGCGTAAGCTCGTCGCGGCCTTCTTCGCGAAGGCGCTCTTGGGCGACGGCGCGGCGGCGGGCTGGCTCGGCGCGGCGTTCGGCCTCGGCGGAGTCTGCGGCTCACTGCTCTACGACCGACGCGGCGCGCGCTCGCGGCCGGAGGGCTGGATACTGCTCGGCGCGCTCGGAGCGCTCGCGCTGGCGTTCGGCTGGATCCCCGAGGCGTTCTGGCCGATGGCCGCCTGCGTCTTCGCGTTCTCGCTGACGAACGTCTGCGCGCGGCTGGCGCTGACGCGCAAGGTCCAGGAGCGCACGCCCGTCGCGCTCGCCGGCGGCGTGACCGCCGTGACGCGCGCGGCCTCGAACTTGTCCTCGGTCGGGATCAAAGCCGTCGTCGGCGCGGCTTTCGCCCTCGGCGCGAGCGGCGCGGAGGCCTTCACGATCGTCGGCCTCGGCCTGACGGTCTTGGCGGTCGTGCAGCTCGCCCTCGCGTCGGCCGCGCCGCGTCAAGCCGCCGTCGCCGCGTCCTGACGCGCTCGTCGCGTCCCGAAGGCCCTTCCGTTGCTATCCTTTGAGGAAATGGCGTCACGGCTCGACCGAAGGCCCGCCAAAGGAGCGCGCCGGTTCGTCGCCGAGCGCCTCGCCCGCGCGATGGGCGAGCTGAGCAAGCCCGGCCCGCTCGAGCCGCGCGTCCACGGCGCCCGCCGCGACCTGCGCAAGGCGCGCGCCGCGTTGAAGCTTCTTCGCCCCGCGATCGGGAAGAGCTCTTATAAAAAAGAAAACGCGCTCTGCCGCGAGGCCGGACGGCTCCTCTCGCCGGCGCGCGACGCCCAGGCGCTCGCGGCCGCGTGGCGCGGGCTCCACGTGCGCGCGCCGCGGATTTCCCGCGCGCTCGCGGACGAGGCGCGCGAGGCCTCCGAAAGCCTCGACTCCGTCAAAAGCCTGACTTTCTTGTCGATGGCGCGCTCCCGCGCGAAAAAGATCGCGCCTTCGAAGTCCGGCTGGGGCGGCCTCAAGGCCGGGCTGCGCCGCTCTTACGCCGACGCGCGGCGCGCCTGGAAGCGCGCGCGGCGCTCGGGAGATGACCGCGACTTTCATGAATGGCGCAAGCGAGTCAAAGACGAGCGCTACCAACTGGAGCTGCTCGCCGGGGGCTCCGGCGCGCTCGAGCGGCTCTCCGACCTGCTCGGCGACGACCACGACTTGGTCGTCTTGCGCGGCAAGCTCGGGCCCGGAGACGCCGCGGCGCTGCGGGCGATCGGCAGCAAGCAGGCTCGGCTGAGACGAAAGGCTCTCGCGCTCGCCGAAATGGTCTACGCTCAGTCCGCCGCCGCCTACGAGCGGCGCGTCCGAAGAGCTTGGAAGCGCGCGCGCGATTTGAAATAATCTTCGCGTGTCGAAGACGACTGAGCAGATTTGGTCTATTTGCAAGCGATTGGATATCGGCGACCCGCGCTTCGTCGAGATCGAGTCCAAACGCCGCGTGACCGACGAGGACGCCAAGGACCTCGGCAAGTTCCTCATGAAGATGAAGGACGTCGAGCACGACAAGCGCGTCATCTTCTACGACCAGTACCTCGACACGCCGGACTTGAAGCTCCTCAAGCTCGGCGCCAGCCTGCGCCTGCGCTACAAGGGCGACGGCTCGAACGTCTACCTCCAGTATAAAGGTCCGGGCTTCCTGAAAGACGGCCTCTTGTACCGGTCGGAGTTCTCCTCGGAAAAGCTCGAGCACGTCGTGCGCGAGGAGAGCCACCACGACGTGATCCACTTCACGGATACTTCCGTGCGCAAGATCCTGGAGGAGCACGTCGACCCGAACATGGCCCACGCCATGCAGCGCCACCTCGGCATGGGCGTCATCGCGCGCATCAACAGCGGCCCCATCCTATGCAGCTACCAGAAGGATAAGTTCATCGTCGACCTGGGCAGCGCTTTTCTCGAGCCGTCGCTGGACCGCCTCTTCGCGTTTCATGTGAGCAAAAACGGCCTCCATTCGGTCTCGACCTTCTGGGAGTACGAGAACGAGATCAAGACCGACGAGGAGGGCCTCGAGGACAAGCTCGAGCACCTCGACGAGCTCCTCAAGTTCGACCGGGACCTGGCCAAGCGCTTCGACCTCAAGCCGGAGCGCCTAGACAAGTACCACCGCTGCGCCAGCTGCTTCCTGACCATCCGCCGCCACTGACGCGCGGCGTGGTATAATCTTTTACCGCCGCTAGGAGGACTCCCCATGCAAAACCCCGTTTCTCAGGAAGCCGTCAAGCACGCCGTCGCGCACGCCGAGCTCGCCGAAGCTCAGGCCGCCAACGCCAAGACCAAGGCCAAGGCCGCGAAGGCCGCGTACAAGCTGGCCAAGAAGGCCGCGAAGGCCGCCAAGAAAGCCGCGAAAACCGCGCGCAAGAAGGCCGACGCCGCGCTCGAGGCCGCCAAGAAGCTGCGCGCGCCCAAGCCCGCGAAAGCCAAGCCCCTAGCCAAAAAGGTCGTGCGGATCGCCAAGCGCAAGTACGTCCGCCGCGCCAAGCCCGAGCCTTTCCCCGAGGCCGTGGAGCAGGCGATCCCCGCCACCGAGACCGAGACGGTCGAGACCGCGCCGGCTGAGCAGCAGCACACCGCTTAAGAGCCGTCCGTAAAACAGAAGAGCCTTCGCCGTGAGACGGAGGCTCTTCTGTTTTAGTTCGTTGCTCGTTGGCAACGCAGGGGCGTGATGGTTCCCCTCATCATCCGCCACGTGGCGGATGATGACCCTCTCCGTGTCACGCGGAGTTTAAGCGCCGTTCACCCACATTCATTGGTACGGTTCTGCGCCTGCCGGTATACTGCCCCCGATGACGCCAGAGAACCGGCACTACCGGGCGATCTGGATCTCCGACGTGCACCTCGGCACCCGAGGCTGCAAGGCCGAGTTTCTCCTCGATTTCCTCAAGCACAACGAGGCCGACACGTGGTATCTGGTCGGCGACATCATCGACGGCTGGGCGCTCAAGCGCGGCTGGGGCGGCTGGCGCCAAGAGCATAACGACGTCGTCCAGAAGCTCTTGAGAAAGGCGCGCAAGGGCGCGCGCGTCGTCTACATCCCCGGCAATCACGACGAGCTGGCCCGGGAATTCCTCGGCATGCACTTCGGCGGCGTCGAGCTCGCCAACGCCGCGCTGCACAAGACCGCCGACGGGCGGCGCTTCCTCGTCATGCACGGCGACCAGTACGACGCCGTCATCAAGTGCGCGAAGTGGCTGGCTCACCTCGGCTCCTGGGCCTACGATCTCGCCGTGGTGCTCAACCAGTGGCTCAACTACGTGCGCCTGAGATTCGATCTGCCCTATTGGTCGCTCGCGAAGTACCTCAAGATGAAGGTCAAGAACGCGCAGAACTTCATCGGCGACTTTCGCGAGGTCATGGTCCACGAGGCGCGGCGGCGCGGCTTCGACGGCGTGATCTGCGGCCACATCCACCATCCCGAGATCACGGACATGCAAGGCACGCTCTACATCAACGACGGCGATTGGGTCGAGAGCTGCACGGCGCTCGTGGAGCGCGAAAACGGCGCGCTCGAGCTCCTGACCTGGTCGCGCGTCGAGGAGGCGGTCCCCGCGTGAAGATCCTTCTTCTGACGGCGTCCGTGGGCTCGGGGCACACCCGCGCCGCCGAGGCGGTCTCGCTGGCGCTGCGCGAGGCCCATCCCGGCGTCCGCGTCGAGACCTTGGACGCGCTGACGCTCGCCTCGCCCTTGTTTCGCGCGTTCTACGGCAAGGGCTACCTCGCGCTGGCCGAGCGCGCGCCGGCCCTGGTCGGCTGGTTCTACGACCGGCTCGACGAGCCGCGTGCTCCGGGAGATTGGGCGCGGCAGCTCGTGCAGACGGCCGGGATGAAGGCCCTTCTCTCGCGCCTGCGCGAGGGCGAATGGGACGCGATCGTGAGCACGCATTTTTTGACTTCCGAGCTCGTCGCGGCTCTCAAGCGCCGCGCCCTCGTCTCGGCTCCGCTCGTCACGATCGTCACCGACATGGACGCGCACCGATTATGGGCCCAGGAGCCCTGCACGAAGTACCTCGTCGGCGGCGCCGAGGCGGCTAACGCTCTCCAACGCCGCGGCGTCGCCGGCGAGCGGATCGCGATCACCGGGATCCCGATCCATCCGATTTTCTCCAGGCTCCCGACGCGGCGCGCCTGCCTGGCCGAGCACGGCCTTTCGGGAACGCGCCCCGTGATCCTGCAGCTCGCGGGCGGCTCCGGCCACGGCCCGCTCGAGGACGTTTACACAGGGCTTTTGAGCCTCGAAAAGCCGGTCGACCTGATCGTCGTCGCGGGACGCAACCGCGCGGCGCGCTATCGGCTGCTCAAGAGGCTCGTCCCCGCGCGCCACAACGCGCGCGTGCTCGGCTTCACCGACCGCATGCATGAGCTCATGCGCGCGGCCGACCTCGTCGTTTCCAAGCCCGGCGGATTGACTTGCTCGGAGGCCCTGGCCTGCGGGACTCCGATGGCGATCATCAACCCGATCCCCGGCCAGGAGTCGCGCAACGGCGACTTCCTGCTCGAGAATGGCGCGGCGATCAAGATCAACGCCGTGGCCGCCCTTCCAGGGAAGGTCGCGGCTCTGCTCGAGGACCCTTTGAAGCTCGCGCGCCTGCGCGAGAGCGCGCTCAAGCTGGCGTCGCCGGTCGCGGCCTTCGACGCGGCGCGCGAGATCGTCTCCGTCGCCGAGCGCGCCGCCCGATCCGAGCGAGGAACGGCCGCCGTCTCCGCCTGACACGGGTTTGGAGAGCGCGACGCGGCGCAGGGCGTGGCCTAGCGAAAGTCTGTCGCTCCCGCATACATACTATGGGCGCCCATAGTATGTATGCGGTTCAGGCCGCGACGGGGATGCGGTACTCGAGGATCGTGCCGCGGTACTTCGCCGCCGCGAGGGTCTGGAAGAGGTCCTGCGAGCGGATCGAACGCCCGCCGCTCTTGGGCTGCACGCGCTCGTAGGTGCCGTCGGGCTTGAGTCCCCACGCGCGCGCGTTGTCCGACAGCGAGACGTCCAGGATCACGTCGCGGATGAAGTGCCTCAGCGCGACGTCCTTGATCGGGAACGCGATCTCGTAGCGCGTGTAGAAGTTGCGCGGCATCCAGTCGGCGCTCGAGAGATAGACCTTATCGGCCCCTCCGGCGCGGAAATAATAGACGCGGGAATGCTCCAGGAACCGATCGACCACGGAGACGACGCGGATGTTCTCGCTCAAGCCCTTGATCCCCGGCCGCAGGCAGCAGATGCCGCGCACGAGCAGATCGACGCGCACGCCGGCCTGCGACGCGTCATAGAGCGCCTCGATGATCGCCGGGTCGACGAGCGCGTTCATCTTGCCGATGACGTGCCCGCGCCCGCCCGCCTTCTGGATGCGCGTCTCCTCCTTGATGAGCCGCAGGATCCGAGAGTGCAAAGAGTCCGGGGCGACCAGCAGCTCGCGGAAGCCCTCCGCCGACTTGCGGCGGCGCAGCGCCTCGAAGTAAGTCTCCACCTCCATGCCGATCGCAGGGTCGGCGGTCAACAGACCGAGGTCCGTGTACTGCTTGGCCGTGCTCGGGTGATAATTGCCCGTGCCTAGGTGCACGTACGAGCGCTCGCCGCCTGGCTCGAGACGGAATATCTGCGTGACCTTGCTGTGCACCTTGAAGCCGCCCATCGGCTGCACCACGCGCACGCCGGCCGCGCGCAGTTCCTCGGCGAGCTTGAGATTGTTGAGCTCGTCGAAACGGGCCTTGATCTCGACGTAAGCGGTGACCCTCTTGCCGCGCCGCACGGCCTCCTTGAGCGCCTCGACGATCGGCGAGCGCGCGCTCGTGCGATACATCGTGTGGTAGATCCGCGTCACGTTCTGGTCGCGCGCGGCGCGCGCGAGGAAGTTGACCACCGGCTCGAAGGAGTCGTAGGGATGATGCAGCAGGATGTCGTGCTCCCGCACGACGTCGAAGATCCGGCGCGCGTTGGCCAGAGGCGGCGGCATCTGCGGGCGGACCTCCGGGTAGCGCAGCTTGCCGCGGGCGGGCAGACGGTAGAGGCTCGCCAGCGTGCGCAGATCGAGCGGCAGGTCGAAGCGATAGAGCCCGGCGCTGTCGAGGCCCAGGGCGGTCGCCAGAAATAGCGCCCCTTCGGAGTACGACGGAGCGTCGACCTCCAGGCGCACGACCTTGGCGCGAGAGCGGCGGCGCACGGCCGCGGCGATCTGCTCCTCCAGCGATTCTTCGTCGTCGGGGCGATAGCGCAGGTCGGCCTCGCGGATGATCTTAAACGGAAACGACTCGACGACCTCCCTCCCCGGGAAGAAATCCTCGGCTCGGTCCGCCAGCCAGCGCTCGCCGAGCGCGAAGCGGGAGACCCCTTTCCGGGGGCCGAGGTCGATCAGCCGGTCCTCGCGGCTCTGGATCGTGAGGATCGCGTACTCGCGCGGGAAGCGCACGAAGACGTGGATCGTCTCGCTCATGATCTTCGGAGGCGGCTCCGTCGAGCGGCGCAGGATGTATTTGATCTCGGGCAGGCGCGCGCGGATCTCTCCGTCGAGGGTCTTGCTCTCGGTGAAGTCGGCGTAGACGCGGACGCCCTGGCGCGAGAGAGTCTCCAGAATCTCATCGAGGACGACGGCCTGCTTGCCCTTCTGGCGCAGCACGTGCTCCCGGATCTGCGCGAGGACCTTGGCCGCCGTCAGCCCGTCCGGGAAGCGCCGCAACGGGAAGCGCCGGGCCAGCCGTTGGATCTCGGCGACGCGGACCATGAAGAACTCGTCCAAGTTCGAGCTCACGATCGAGGCGAAGCGCAGGCGGTCCAAGGTCGGCACGGAGCGGTCGGCGGCCTCGGCCAGCACGCGGTCGTTGAAGGACAGCCAGCTCAGGTCGCGATTGAAGAACTTGATCGGCGCCGCGATCGGAGTCGAAACGGTGGACGGCGTCCCGTCCGGTCCGGGAGGAAACGGAAGCCAATGGGCTTTTTCGAGCTTGGGGGGCACTTCTCTCATGTTAGCAATTGAGGCAAGACCCATTAAACAGGACGACGGTGATACGGGGATGACGCGCGTGTCACCCGCGTGTGACACGTTTGTCGCGCGCGATTTGATAGGATTTTCCGGATGAAATTGGTGCTGCTGCGCCACGGCCCGGCCGGCGACAAGAAGGCTTGGACGGCGTCCGGCAAGCCCGACGCCGAGCGGCCGCTGACGGCCAAGGGGCGGCGCAAGACCGAGCTCGCCGCCGCCGGCGTGCGCCGCGTGGTCGGGAAAGTCGACCGCGTCGTCTCGAGCCCGCTTAAGCGCGCCGCGCAGACGGCGGAGCTCGCCGCCGCCGAGCTCGAGCTCAAGTCGACCGAGAGCTTCGACGAGCTCTCTCCGGGCGCCTCGCCGGAACGGCTGCTTCGGCGCTTGACCTCGCTTCCCTCTTCCCAGACCGTCGTGCTCGTCGGGCACGAGCCGGATCTCAGCCGTTTCGCGGCGGCGCTCATCGGCGGCGGAAGGCTCGAGCTCAAGAAGGCGGGCGCGTGCCAGATCGCGTTCCACGGAAAGCCGGCGAAAAGCGAGGGCGCGCTGTCGTGGCTGCTGGCCCCCCGGCAGCTCAGGCGCCTGGCGTGAGCGCGGAGCGCATCCTCGTCGTCGAGGACGAGAAGAACCTCTCGAAGATCCTCAAGTACAATCTAGAAAAGGCCGGCTACGCGGTCTCCTGCTGCTTCGACGGGGTGAGCGGCCTCGAGTCGCTCAAGAAAGAGAAGCCGGATTTGGTCATCTTGGACGTGATGCTTCCCAAGCTCGACGGCTTCGAGTTCTGCCGGGAGGCGCGGCGAGATATCCGCACGCCGATCATCATGCTGACCGCGCGCAAGGAGGAGGTCGATCGCGTGCTGGGCTTGGAGCTCGGCGCCGACGACTACGTAACCAAGCCCTTCAGCGTCCGGGAACTCCTCGCGCGGGTCAAGGCGATCCTGCGGCGCAGCGTCCAAACCGCCGAAACGGAAAAGCGCGTCCTGCGCGCCGGCGCCATCGAGCTCGACCTGGAGACTTACGAGGCGCGGCTCAACGGCAAGACGTTCCCGATCCGCTCCAAGGAGTTCGATTTCCTCAAGTGCCTGTTCCAGGCGCGCGGCAAGGTCCTCTCGCGCGACGAGCTTCTGGAAAAAGTCTGGGGATACGATAAATCCCTCGATATAGACACGCGAACGGTCGACCAGCACATCGCCCGCCTGCGCGACAAGCTCGGCGCCGAGGCGGCCCGCATCGTCACCGTCAAGAACGTCGGTTATCGTTTGAAGCTGGACTGATGCGCGGGCCGGTCGGACGGTTTTGCGCGTCGCTCGGAGTCGCGTTCGCCGCCGTCGTCGCGTTCTCGCGATTGTCGCTGGCCGCCGGCGCCGCCTCCGGCGCCGTGTCTTTCGCCTGGCTCGCGTGGACGTCGTTGTCCCTCGCGCGTGATTTCTCGGATTCGGCGGAGCGCGCCCTCAACGAGCTGACCCGCCGCGCCGGCGCCGAGGCCGCCGAGCTCGCGCGCGACCGCGACCGCTTCTTGACGATCCTCGACAACATCGTCGAGGCCGTCGCCGCCGTCGACGCGGGCGGGCGCGTGATCTTCCTCAACCCGGCGTTCTGCCAGCTCTTCCAGCTCTCGCCCGCGGCGGTCGGTTTGCAGCTCTTCGAGGTCCTGCGCCATCCTAAACTGACCACGCTGCTGGCCGAGGTATTAAAGGAAGGGCGCGTCCGGGTGGACGAAGTCGAGCTCTTCGGCGCCGAGGAGAATCACTTCGAGGCGCACGTCGTGCCGCTGCTCGGCGCTCGCCAGCGCGGCGCGCTCGTCTTGCTGCATGAGATCACGCGCATCCGCAAGCTCGAGAAAGTCCGGCGCGACTTCGTCGCCAACGTCTCGCATGAGCTGCGCACGCCGTTGGCCTCGATCCGCGGCTTCGCCGAGACGCTGCGCGACGGCGCGCTCGACGACAACGAGCACCGCCTCGAGTTCGTCGAGGCGATCGAAAAAGACGCCCAGCGCCTGGCCGCGCTCGTCGACGACCTGCTCGATCTCTCCGCGATCGAGTCCGGCCAGAGGCCGCCGCGGCTGGAGAACGCGCCGCTGCTCGAGATCGCGCGCGAGGCCGGCCAAGCGATGCGGCCGCTCGCCGAGCGCCGGCGGATCACTATCGAGGTCGAAAGCGCATCGGGGCCGCAGGCGCGCGTCGACCGCCGCCAGATGCGCCAAGTCTTCACGAACCTCATCGACAACGCCATCAAGTTCAACCGCGACGGCGGGCGCGTGACCGTGCGCGCGGAGACCGACGGCAAGACCGCCACGGTCTTCGTCTCGGATACCGGCGTCGGCATCCCCGCGGAGGATCTGCCGCGCGTCTTCGAGCGCTTCTATCGCGTCGACAAGGCGCGCTCGCGCGAGCAGGGCGGGACCGGCCTGGGCCTGGCGATCGTCAAGCATCTCGTCGAGGCGCACCGCGGCGGCGTGGCCGTGCAGAGCCGTCCCGACGAAGGCTCCGTCTTCCGCTTCACCATCCCCGTCTGACCGTCGAGCTGTCACAGTCGTGTCACTTACGCTTGACGGCAATGCAATTCATGGGATCGTCACATGATTGATAAGTTGTGGCCATGAAAATCCCCCGCCGATTCACCGCCGCCCTCGCCGCACTGTCGCTCATCGCCTCGAACGCCGCGCCGCTCTTCGCGCTCGAGCCCGTGACCGTCAGCGTCAGCAAGATCAAGGACTTGAACATCCGCATTTACGGCTTCGTGGAAACGGACATGATCTCCGACACCACGGCCGGCTACACCGAAGAGATGGACACCGTCGCCCCGGCCACGCGCAACACGACGACGGCGGCCGCAGGCGGCACGGGCACCGGCGTGACCAACTTCGCCGGCCAGACGCACAGGTCCATCGGCTCGATCCGCAACAGCCGCCTGGGCTTCGAGTTCAACGTGCCCAAGACCGACTCCGGCCTGGCGACCAAGGGCGTCTTCGAGATGGACTTAATGGGCAACAACGCTC
>CAZRIP010000012.1:0-50269 GCA_964600165.1 uncultured Elusimicrobia bacterium
AAGTGCCGGCTCTGGTAGTAAACCAGCGCCTCTTTTTCGCCGACGGTCGACACCGAGCCGCGCGTCAGGAAACTCGACTCGCTGTCCGGGTAATAATACGAACGGAAGGTCGGGATGACTTTGAAATCCTTGTTGTAGGTGATGGAGGGCGCGTAGATCTGCTCGATGTTGTCGCCCTCTTTCTGCGGGATCACCCACACCGGAAGCACGCCGATCGTCGTGCCGCGGTTGGGGTCGGTGTCGATGATCGGCAGGTTGATGAACATTCCGCGCTTGCGGGTGTGGATCATCCAGCGCAGGATCGCCGGGAGCTTTTCTTCCGCCTGCGGGACGCCGGGCGGGATCACCGTCGGCGACGGGACGAGCTCGGGGTCCTGCGGCGCGGGATCGCCGATGGTGTTCTTCGACTGGCCCGCGCGAAGGCCCGCCGGCAGGAGAAGCGACGCGAGGATAAGCGTTAGGGTAAGACGCACGGCCTACTTTAGCAAGATGCGCCGTCGGGCGGCAATCGCGCGAGCGACCAAAGCGCCTGCTCGCGCAGGACGGGGTCGGAATCGTCGACGAAGCCGGCGAGGAGGGGGCGGAAGCGCGCGTCCTTCGCGTTGCCCATCGCGAGCAGGACGTTGCGCAAAAAGCCCGCGCGCTTGGCGCGCGAGACGGGCGTCGCGCCGAAGCGGCGCTTGAACTCCGCGGGCGAGAGCCCGGCCAGCTCGGAGAGCTCGAGGCTCAGGCTCGACGGCTCGCCGAGCGCGGCGCCCGGCTTGGCGAACCGGTTCCAAGGACAGACGTCCTGGCAGACGTCGCAGCCGAGGATCCAGTCGCCGATCCCCGGGCGGAACTCCTCCGGGATCGCGTCGCGATGCTCGATCGTGTAGTACGCGATGCAGCGGTTGGCGTCGAGCACGCGCGGCTCGGGGAAGGCGTCGGTCGGACAGGCCTCGAGGCAGCGAGTGCAGGAGCCGCAGTGGTCGGTCTGAGGCTCGTCCGCGGGAAGCTCTATGTCGAGCGCGAGTCCGGCGAGGAAGAAATAGGAACCGAGCTTCGGCGCGATGAGCATCGCGTTCTTGCCGACCCAGCCGAGTCCGGCGTAGCGCGCGTAGAGGCGCTCTAAAAGGGGGCTCGTGTCGACGAACACGCGGCCGTCGGCGCCGGGACTCGCCGTCTTGACCCAGTCGAGCACCTCGTTCATCCGGCGCTTGATCTCGGGATGATAATCCGGCAGCGCGGCGTAGCGCGCGAGGCGTCCGCGCCCCGGCGTCTCGGGGTTCTCCGCGCCGTCGGAATAGGAAAAGCCGCACAGGAGCACGCTGCGCGCGGCAGGGTACCAGGCGCGGATGTCCTCTCGGGAGGAGGCGTTGCGCGCCATGTAGTCCATGCGGGCCTGGCGTCCCTCGGCGAGCCAGCGCTTGTAGGCGCCGGCTTCCGGAAGCGCGACGGCGGGAGCCAAGCCGGCTAAATCCGCGCCGGCCTCGCGGGCCCGGCGCTTGAGGGCAAGGGCGAGCTCTTTCAGATCCCGGCTTCGGTCTTGAGGATCTGGAATCGCCGCGGCCCGGCGGGCAGCTGGACCTCGACTTTCTCGCCCACCTTCTTGCCGAGCAGGCCTTGGGCCAGCGGCGAGAAGACCGAGATCTTGCCTTCCGAAGGATCGGACTCGTCCTCGCCGACGAGGGCGTAGGCGAACTCGTCGCCGTCCTCGTCTTTGAGCGTGACCTTGCAGCCGATCGCGACGACGCCCTTGGGGGACTTGAGCTCGTCGATGATCTTCGGGCTCTGGAGCTTGTCCTGGATCTTGGAGATGCGGGTCATGACCTCGCCGAGCCTCTCCTTGGCGCTATGGTATTCGGCGTTCTCTTTCAAGTCGCCTTTCTCACGCGCCTCGCCGATGTCGAGGGAAAGCTGGGTCTTCATTTTCTTGAGGGACTCGAGCTCCGCGACCAGTTTTTGAAAGCCGGCCCGAGTCAAAAAAGTGTCTGCCATGTCGTTCGTTCTCCGTTGTGCCCCGATTATATCAAAACGAGGCTAGGGGCTTCCCCTATTTTTCGCGCGAAAGCTCGACGAGCCCCGGCCATACGGCGGCCAGCACCTCGCCCACGTCCCAGCCTTTCGTGGTCAGGCATTTGAGGCAGGTGGCGTTGGGCGCCTTGGGCGGCACGAGGTTGACGTTGATCCCGACGCCGACGACGAGCCAATCGAGCTTCTCTTGGCCGCCCGCCGCCTCGGCCAGGATCCCGCAGATCTTGCGCGCGGAGCGTCCCTTGAGCGCGTAAACGTCGTTCGGCGGCTTGACCGCCGTCGCGACGCCCGCGTGCGCGCGCAGCGCGGCGGCGATCGCCCCGGCCGCGCCGAGGCTGAAGGCCGCGAGCGCCGTCGGCGCGAAGCGCGGACGGAAGATCGCGGAAAAGTAGAGATTGCCTTCGGGCGACTCCCAATGACGCTCGAGACGCCCGCGCCCGGCGCTCTGGCGATCCGCCCAAACGACGGTCGCGTCAGGGCAGCCTTCCTCGGCGAGCTTGCGCGCCTGCGTCTGGGTGGAGTCGGTCTCCGTCAGATGGACGAGAAGGCTCGCGCCGGGCAGGTTCACTCGACCTCGAGCGACAAGTCCAGGGCCGGGGCGCTGTGCGTCAGCCTGCCGACCGAGATGCGGTCGGGGCCCAGGCGCGCCAGCGCGCCGACCGTTTCCAAGCTCACGCCGCCCGAGATCTCGATCTCCGCCTTCGAGCGCGCGCGGATGACGCGGATCGCTTTCTTGAGCGTCGCGCGATCCATGTTGTCGAGCAAGACCACATCCGGCCGCGCCTCGAGCGCGCGCTCCACCTGCGCGAGGGTGGCGGCCTCGAGCTCCACGAGCGTCCGCGGGTGGTCGCGCCGGAGTTTTCGGACCTGCGCGACGACGCCCATGCCGGCGGCCCAATGATTGTCTTTCAGCAGCACGGCGTCGTAGAGGCCCATCCGGTGATTTTGTCCGCCGCCGCATTTGACCGCGTACTTGTCGAGCAGGCGCCACCCGGGGATCGTTTTTCGCGTGTCGTAGATTTTGGCGCGCGTGCCTCTCACCGCGCGAACGTAGAGCGACGTGAGCGTGGCGACGCCGCTCATCCGCTGAAGGAAGTTGAGCGCCGTTCTCTCAAGGGACAGGAGCTCCCGGCCAGCCCATATCTCCATGACGGTTCGGCCGGGAGCTGCGGGGCTGCCGTCGCGCAGATGGACTTTGACCCGGCAGCCCCGAACTATGAAGATCGCCTTGGCCACGCCGACTCCGCTGATGATCCCGCGCTGCTTCGCGACGACGCGTCCGTAGAGCTTCTTGTCCCGTGGAACGAAATAGCGCGTGGTCAGATCGCCTTCTCGCCCCAAGTCTTCCTTTATGGAAGCTCGAATGAGGGCGTCGACCTCGGCCGCGATCTTCACGGGGAGATTCTAACCTTTTGGTATGATCTGCTGCGATGAGCGACCGCGCCGCGAGCGTCGAGCTTTCGGCCGTCGTGCCGTGCTTCAACGAGGAAGAAAGCGTCGCGCTCATCGAGGCGGCGCTGATCCCGGCTCTCGAGCGACTGGGCGTCTCGTACGAGATCTTGGCCGTCGACGACGGCAGCGCGGATCGGACGGTCGAACGGCTGAACGCGGCGAAGGCGAGGGGCGCGCCGCTGCGCGTGCTGCGCCACGGCGTCAATCGCGGGCTCGGAGCCGCGATCCGCACGGCCATCGGCGAGGCGCGCGGCGCTTGGATCGCCGTGCTCGACGCCGACATGACCTTCGCTCCGGAGCAGCTCGCGGGGCTCTGGAAAGAGCAGAAGGAGACCGGGGCCGACTGCGTGATCGGCTCGCCGATCCTCGGGCGCTACGCCGGCGTCTCGGCGGCGCGCAGCTTGCCGAGCCGCGCGCTCAATCGCGCTTATAGGATGCTCTTCGGCGGGGGGCTGACGGCGTTCACGCCGATGTTCCGCCTCTATCGCGCGTCGAGCGTCAAGGACCTGCCCGCGCGCTGCGACGGCTTCGAGATCAGCGTGGAGCTCGCCGTGCTCCTCTTGCGGCGAGGGGCCAAGGTGGTCGAGATTCCCGCCGTCTTGACCGCGCGCGCCGCCGGAGCCTCGAAGCTGCGGCGCTTCCGGGAACTGGCCCGGCACGCGCGGCTCGTCGCGCGGCTTCTTTTCGCCTAGTTTCCGGCGACGACGATCGGGGTTTGGTCGTCGAGCGAGCCGAGGTAGGCGACGAGGCTCGCTTGGCTGACGAGCGGCGCGCGCCGCCCGGGGAACGTGTAAGTCACGCCGCTCCAGACGCCGCCGGACGTCCCGTCCGACGGGATGCCCAGGCGCTGCGCGAGCGCCACCGAGCCTTCGCCGAAGCGCCCGCGAGGACCCACGTCGCCGACGACGGCCCAGCGCGTCCGGCCGTTGTAGGCCACCTGCACGAGGTCTCCCGGCTTGGCGTAGCCGAAGCCTTTCGGGACCGAGACGTAAGGCACCACGGTCGAATCGAGGGATCGCCCCGCGACGTTGAGCGCCGTGCCGTCCTGATGCCAGCGGTCGTGGGCGACGACCGACGCGCGGCGGGCTGGATCGCGGATCTCGCCGTCGGTGTCGATCGCCATCTGCCGGTCGGCCAGCACGACGGCTTTGCCTTGCGTGGAATCGGGAACGGGCGAATTGCGCTTGACGCCGGGACTGCGCGCGACCGGCGCGCTCGGCAGCGGCGGCGCGCCGTCGAAGGCCATCGCCTGGTTCCAGGCGACCGTCTCGTGCGACTCGGTGACGGGGGAAGGCGCCGCGGGCGCCGCGGCGATGAGCTGCCGCGTCGCCGGCGCCTCCGGCGGTCCGGGCTTGGCGAAACGCGCCGGCGGGGGGATGTTTTCCTCGGCCGTCGGATCGAAAGCCGAGGTTTTGTCTTTCGAGGCGCTTCCGGGCTCGTCGCAAGCGCAGAGCGCGAACGCCGCGACCATCGCGGCCACCAAGACGCCGGCGCGCCTCATCCTTTATGAGTAGCTCGGGAAGACGGGCGGCGCCTGGGACCTTCGGCCCCGTCGCTCCTGGGACCTCCGGAACGCTTCTTGACCGCGGTCATCTCGCGCAGCTCGAAGAGCTGGTCGCGCAGCGTCGCGGCCACCTCGAAATCGAGGTTGTCGGCCGCCTCCTTCATGCGCGCCTCGAGCTCGCCCTCGAGGGCGGGCACGTCCTTGGCGGTCAGGCCCTTCTGCATCTCGCCGAGGAGCGCCAAGCCCTCGCGCTTGGCGGCGGATTGGAACTCCTCGAGGTCCTCGACGGCCCGCACGATCGTCTTCGGGGTGATGTGATGCTCCTTGTTGTAAGCGAGCTGTTTGACGCGGCGGCGCTCCATCTCGGCGAGCGCGCGGTCCATGCTGCCCGTGCGCGAATCCGCGTAGAGCACGACCTCGCCGCCGACGTTGCGCGCGGCGCGGCCCGAGATCTGGATGAGCGTCGTCTCGGACCGCAGGAATCCTTCGTGATCGGCGCCGAGGATCGCGACGAGCGAGACCTCGGGCAGATCGAGGCCTTCGCGCAAAAGGTTGATGCCGACCAGGCAGTCGAACTTGCCTTGCCGCAGCTCGAGCAGGATCTGGATGCGCTCGAGCGAGTCGATGTCGGAATGCAGATAGCGCGCGCGCACGCCCTTGCCGATCAGGAAGCTCGTGAGGTCCTCGGCGGTGCGCTTGGTGAGCGTCGTCACGAGCGTGCGCTCCTTCTTGGCCGCGCGGTCCTTGACCTTCTCCATCAGGTGCTCGAGCTGGCCTTCGGTCGGGTGGATCGTCACCGCCGGGTCGACGAGGCCGGTCGGGCGCACGACCATCTCGACGAACTCGCCCTTCGTCTTCTTGAGCTCGTAGGGGCCCGGCGTCGCGGAGACGAAGATCGTCTGGCCGGCGAGCCGCTCGAACTCGTCGAACTTGAGGGGGCGGTTGTCCAGGGCGGAAGGGAGGCGAAAGCCGAAATCGACCAGGCACTGCTTGCGCGAGCGGTCGCCCGCGTACATGCCGCCGATCTGCGGGACCGTCACGTGCGACTCGTCGATCAACAGCAAATAGTCCTTCGGGAAGAAATCCATGAGGCAGTTCGGCCGCTCGCCGGCGGGCCGGCCCGCGAGATGCCGCGAGTAGTTCTCGATGCCGTGGCAGAAGCCCACCTCGCGCAGCATCTCCATGTCGTAGCGCGTGCGCTGCTCCAGGCGCTGGGCTTCCAAGAGCTTTTGTTTGTCCTTTAAAAACTCCACGCGCTCCTTGAGCTCCTGTTCGATGGCGCCCACGGCGCGCTCGCGCTCGTCGTGCTCGGTGATGAAGTGCTTGGCCGGATAGATCCACTCGCGAGTGAGGTCCTTGATCTTCGAGCCGGTCAACGGGTTGAACTCGGCGATCGCCTCGACGGCCTCGTCGCCGAGCGTCACGCGCACGGCCGTCTCCATGTAGGCGGGGAAGATGTCGAGCACGTTGCCCTTCACCCGGAAGCGCCCGCGCACGAACTCCACCTCGTTGCGCTCGTAGTGGATGTTGACGAGCTGCTCGATGATCGCTTGGCGCGTCATCTTGGCGCCGACCTCGATCGGGATCGAGTGATGGCGATAGGTCTCGGGCGAGCCGATGTTGTAGATGCAGGAGACCGAGGCCACGACGACGACGTCGCGGCGCGACAAGAGCGCGCTTGTCGCCTTCAGGCGCAGGCGGTCGATGCGATCGTTGATCGACGAGTCCTTTTCGATATAGGTGTCGGTCGAGGGAACGTACGCTTCGGGCTGGAAGTAATCGTAGTACGAGATGAAGAACTCGACGGCGTTCTCCGGGAAAAACGACTTGAACTCGGCGTAGAGCTGCGCGGCGAGGACCTTATTGGGCGAGATGACGAGCGTCGGCCGGTCGAGCTTCTGGATGACTTGCGCGGCGGTGTAGGTCTTGCCGGAGCCGGTCACGCCGAGCAGCACCTGCGCCGGCGCGCCCTCGTTGATCCTCGCGAGGAGCGCGTCGATGGCCTGCGGCTGGTCGCCGGACGGCTTGAACTTGGATTTTAGGCGGAAAGACGACATGATTCATTATACCCAAATGAAAAACCAGGCATCCGTCCAAGAACGGATGCCTGGTTTTTCGAGGGCTCAGACTACTTCGACGTCTCAGACGTACACTGGAGCTCGGGAGCGCCCTGCATCGGCACGCTCCAGTGCACGACCGCGGCGTCGTGGCTCTTGGTGTTGTAAACCGCCACGCCGCCGCCGTTCTGGCGCACCGTGTCGGAGAGATTGAGCGCGATCGAGACGAACGGGGGAGAGTAAGGATCGGCGGCGCCGGAGTCATTCTTGACCGCCTTCTGAAGGCATGTCTTGAGCGTCGTGCGGTGATCGACCGCCGACGGCCCGCCGAAAAGGCCGCTCTTGTCCGTGCTGATGTTGGCCAACATCCCGATGACTTTGTCGACGCGCTCATTCGGGCTTGCGTCGAGGTTGACGCGCCAGGAATCCG
The DNA here is from genome assembly GCA_964600165.1 of uncultured Elusimicrobia bacterium. GTDB lineage: Bacteria > Elusimicrobiota > Elusimicrobia > UBA1565 > UBA9628 > CAZRIP01. Next base: position 7,457 of record CAZRIP010000012.1, read on the forward strand.
TCCGTTGCGCGAGCCACGCGACATTGTTGATATCAGCGGCACTCACCGAGCTCTTCCGGCTCTTGAGAGCCGCTTGATCGATGGAATACACCGAGGCTTGCCCGTCGGCGGCCCCGGCGATCGTCACGATGAGCTCCTGGCCGGTGTCCTTGACGTCCGACAGGGAGCCCCCCGCGTGCACGTACTTGTCGCCGAAAAAGCAAAGGTACGTGTCGCCTTGAGAGCCCGCCCAATAGTGGAAATGCTGGTAGTCCGAGGGCTTACCGGCGGCGTCGAAGGCGTGACGCTCGCTGCACGCGGCGGCGCCGCTGTCCTGCCGGGCGAAATGGTTCGTCGGGTTGTCGCTGCCGACGCCTTTGTCGCCGAAAGGCGCATTGTCGTTGACGTCGGGCGCGTCGATCTGCCCGGCGCGCGCGGCGGCGCTTGAGAACGCGAAGGCGGCGAGAGTCACGACCAAGGCGCGGGACGGGTTCATGAGGGGGCCTCCTGGCGCGACAAGAGAACGTCATCGAAGGATGCCCCCGGAGCCCGGCTTTGTCAAGAGGCGGAAGTGGTAGAATCGCGCGATGGAGTTGCGACCCCTCGGCCGCTCGGGCCTGAAGGTCAGCGCGCTGGCGCTCGGCACGATGAACTTCGGTTACGACTGGCACGGCATCGGGGCCATCGACGAGAAAACCGCGCGCTGCCTCGTCGACCTCGCGCTCGAGCGCGGCGTCAACCTCTTCGACACGGCCGACATCTACGGATACGGAGTCTCCGAGAAGTTGCTGGGTAAGATCCTCAAGAAGCGCCGCGCGAAGGTCCTCATCGCCACGAAGGTCCTCGGCCAAATGCGCCCGGGCGAGCCGTCGTCGGGGGGGCTCTCGCGCAAGCACGTCGCGGAGGCGATCGACGAGAGCCTCGCGCGGCTCGGCACGGACTACGTCGATCTCTACATGCCCCACGGTTGGGACTTTCAAGTCCCGATCGACGAGTCGCTGGAGGCCTTCGAGCGCGCCGTCAAGGCGGGGAAGGTTCGTGCCCTCGGCTGCTCGAACTTCTCCGGCTCGCAGCTGCAGGACGCGCTCGGCCGCTGCGCCGTGAAGGGCTGGGCTCGTCCGGAGTTCGACCAGGTCCAATACAGCCTCGCCGCGCGCTGGATCGAAGGCGATCTCGTCGACGCCTGCCGCGCGAGCGGCGTCGGCGTGCTGGCGTGGAGCCCGCTCGGCGGCGGCTTCTTGTCGGCGAAATACGGCGGCGCGAAGCGGCCTGAGGGACGCCGGAAGGACCCGTCGAAGGCTTTCCCGTCGCTGCCGGAGGAAAGGCTCGCCGGCCTGGTCGGCGTGCTCAAGAAAGTCGCGGGCCTCGAGGGCCTGAGCCCGGCCGCGACGGCGCTCGGCTGGGCGATCTCGAAACCCTTCGTCGCGTCGGCGGTCGTCGGCGCGCGCACGCTCGCCCAGCTTGAGGACGACCTTTCCGCGCGGCCGTTGTCGGCGCGCTCGCTCGCCTTCCTGGACCGCGCGTCGTCGATTTAGGATAATGCCCGCCATGCGGATCGCTTGTCTCTGCCTCGCGCTGCTCCTGCTTCCGGCCGCGCGCGCGCTCGGTCAGCTGCAGGGCGGGACCGGCCAATCGAACTCGTCGATCGGAGGGCGCGCGACGTTCTACCGCCCGCAAGACGCGGACCACGGGCTCTGGGCGCCGGGCGTGCAGGGGCGCCTGCGCTTGAACAAGGGCTATGCCGCCGAGTTCTCGGCCGATTTCACGCATCATTCGATCGGCCAGACGACGATCGACGTCGTGCCGGTGCAGGCGACGCTCCTCGGCTTTTTCTATCCCGATTCGACCTTCACGCCGTATCTCCTGCTCGGCATCGGCTGGTATTACACGAAAGTGCGCGACCAGACGCCCCATACGGAGAACCGATGGGGGCCTCACGCGGGCGTCGGCGTGTCTCTCATTACAGGCGACCACTGGTCGGTCGACGCGTCGTACCGGTTCCTTTGGAGCCAGACCTACAACATCACCGACGCCGCGCACCCCATCGGGCAGAACTTCAGCGGCCAGGGCCGCATGATCACGCTCGGCCTGAACATGCGGCTCTAGGCCTTTAGGCCCATCGTTTTCTGGCCCTGGGGGCCCTGATCTTCCTTGGCGCCTGAGGCTAAACTAAAGGTGAAGCATATGGACCTCTACATCAAGTTCATGTCGACGATGGCGGTGGGGATGCTGGGCGCCGGCCTGGTGCTCAAGGTCCTGCTCGACGAGCTGTTCTTGGAGTGGGACGCCGTCGCCGAAGCGCAGACTTGGTTCAAGACGGTCTCCGAGCACAAAGGCTTCTTCGCTCGCCTCGAGCGCGCCGAGGACGCGATGATGGAAGCCGAGAAGAGCCGCGCCGTCACGGTCAACACGAGGCTCCTCGATGAGCGCCGCCAGCAGCTCAACCAGCTGAGCGCCGTCGAGAAGCGCCTGGGCTCGAACGTCAAGATCACTTTGACGCCCCTGCCGCGCACCCCCGTCGATACCCTCAAGGGGTCCTCATCCGACGCGGTCACCGCCCAACCTTAATCTGATATCATCGCGGGCATGAAGGGCGCCGCGATCCTCGCGCCGAGCGCCGCCGGCCTCGCCGTTTGCCTGGGCCTGGGCGGCCTCCTGATCAAGAGCGCCGGCCCGACCTACGACGAGCCGGTGCACTTGGCGTCCGGCTATAGCGGCTTGGTCCGCGGCAGGCCGTTGAACTGGCGCAATCACCCGCCGCTGGCCGAGATGTGGGCCGCGCTGCCGCTGCTGGCGCTGCGGCCCGCGCTGCTCGAGACCGGCCGGGAATGGCACGACGGGATCTACGGCTACGCCGACGCGTTCTTGTACCAGAACCGCGTCGCGCCGGAGCGCCTGCTCGACTCGGCGCGCTTCTGGTGCCTGTTGTCTTGGAGCGCGCTGCTCCTTCCGGCCGTGGCCGCGTGGGCGTACGCGCTCGGCGGCGCGCCGGCCGCGTGGGTGGGCGCGCTGCTGCTCGCCGCCTGCCCGGCGTGGTTCACCAACGCCGCGCTCGTGACGACGGACGCCGCGCCCGCGGCGTTCTACTTTCTCGCCTTCTTTTTCTTGTCGCGCCCCGGGCGGGGGCTCGGCCTTTGGGCCGTCGCGGGTGCCGCCGCGGGCCTGGCCTGCGCGTCCAAGTTCAACATGATCGCGGCGCCGGCTTTCATGGCGGCCGCCCTCGCGGCCGAGCGCCGCCTCGTCAAGCCGCGCTCTCGCCTCGGTTCCGGGCCGTGGCTCGCCGCCGCGATCGCAGTCGTTTGCGTCATCGCGGCTTATCGCGGGGATTGGGCGCGGTATTGGGGCGGCCTGACGATGACCTTCTCGCGCCTCAACGAGGGACGCAGCGGTTTTTTGGCGGGCCGCTACTCGCTGACGGGCTGGCTCTGGTACTTCCCCGCGGCGGTGGCGCTCAAGACTCCGCTCGCTTTTCTGCTGCTCGCGGCCGGCGGCGTCGCGCTGCGCGCGCGGAAGCCGGACGCCGATGGATTGTGGCTCGCCGCGCCGGCGGCCGTCTATTTCGCGGCGGCGTGCGCGTCCAAGACCCAGATCGGCTACCGCCACGTCCTTCCCGTTTATCCGTTCCTCGCCGTGCTCGGGGGCTGCGCGGCCGCGAGGCTCTGGGCGAGCGCGCGCGGCAAGGCCGTCCTGGCCGCCGCGTTTCTTTGGCTCGCCGTCGACCTCGCGCGGACCGGGCCGCATTATCTCGCGTATTTCAACGAGCTCGCGGGCGGCCCCGAGCGTGGCTGGACGTGGCTGGCCGACTCGAACCTCGATTGGGGCCAGGATCTCAAGTCGCTCGCCGAGGAGCTTCATAAAAGAGGCGACCCGCCCATCTTCCTGTCCTACTTCGGCGTCGGCGACCCGTCGGCGTACGGGATCCGTTACTTCCCGGTCGCCTGGTTCACCAACGTGCTCCGGCGCGACGGCGTCGTCTTGCCCTCGCCGAAGGACCGCGTGCTGCTCGCCGTCTCGGCGACGAACCTCGACGGCGTGTACTACGCCGATCACGACGCGTTCGCGTGGCTGCGCGCGCGGACTCCGGTCGCCGTGCCGGGCCATTCGATCTTTCTTTACGACCTGACCGCCGACCCGGACGGCCGGACGCGGTTGGGCGCGCTGCTGACGGCGCTGAAGGCTCCTCCGGAGCTCGCCAAACGGACGGCGGGACCATGAGCCGGCTCGCGGACCTCGCCGCGCGCTGGCGCGCCCAGCGCTTGAGGTCTTCCGCGCTTGACGGCGCCGCGTGCCTGGCCTGCGCGTGCTTCGCGGGAGCGTCCCTGCTCGCGGCGCTCGACCAAGCCTTCGCGCCGCCGCAGGCGGCGCGCTGGGCGCTCCTCGCCGCGGCGAGCGCGTCCGCCGCCGCCGCCGCTTGGCGCCTGCTCCTCTTGCCTTGGCTGCGGCTCGATTGGCGCGGCGTGCTGCGCGAGGCCGAGAGGCGGTTTCCTCCCGTCGCCGAAAGCCTGTCGGCCGCTTGGGATTTGCGGGAGTCCGCGGGGCCGCATACTTCGTCCGAGCTCCGGCTCGCGCACCTCGCCCAGACCGAGCGGCTGCTGTCGACCCTCCCCGACGAGCCCGTGTTCGTCTTCTCTCCGTCGCGCGCTGCGCGCCGCGCCGCCGCCGCGGCGGCCGTCGCCGTCGCCGCCTTGCCGTGGCTTTGGCGTAGCCCCTCCTGGGAGCGGGCGCTCGCGCCGTGGCGGGACGTGCCGCTCGAGCGCTACGTGCAGATCGTGCCGGGCACTCGGGACGTCTCGTGGGGAAAGCCCGTCGTTATCGAGGCGCGTTGGGACGCGCGCGGACCCGTCGAGGGCTCGGCGCGGCCGATCTTGTGGGTCCGCGGCGCCGACGGCTGGAGCGCCGCGCGCTGGGACAGGGAGTCCTCGGGGCTCGCCTCGTTCACGGCGGAGGAGGTCGCGGCGCCGTTCGTCTATCGTCTTTCCTGGCGCGATCTGCGCAGCGCGGCTTACCGGCTGACGCCGGTGGCGGCGCCGCAGCTGGAGTCCTTGCGCGCGGTGATCCACGGCGCCGACGAGGGCGTCTCGGCGCTCGACGCGTCCCAGCCGTTGTCGGTCCTGCGCGGGAGCTGGATCAGCGTCGTCGGAAAACCCAATCAACCGCTCGGCCACGCGGCGCTGCGGCTCTCGTCATTGCCCGGGGAGATCGCCCTCAAGCCCGCGGCTTCCGGCGAGCTGTCCGCGACCTTCCCGCTGCGCGAGGACGCGTCTCTGCGCTTGGACCTCGAGACCGCGGACGGCCGCCGCGATCCCGACCCGCCGGTCTACTCGATGCGCGCGGTCGCCGACGAGGCTCCCAAGATCGAGCTGCTTTCGCCGCTGCAGCCGGTCCAGGTCTCCCCCGACGACGCCCTGCCGCTTTCTTACGCCGCGCGCGACGACGGGGGCGTCGTCGTCGTCTCGCTGCTGGTCAAGTCCGGCGATGGGCCCGAGAAAGAGCTTCCCGTCGTTCGTTTCGCCGATCCGCGCAAGGAGCAGCTCGGCGACTATTCTTGGGACCTTTCCGGCCTTCCGCTCGGCAAGGTCCGCTTCCGCTTCAAGGCGCTCGACAACGCCGTGCCGCCTCAGGCGGGCTTCTCCCAGCCGGGAGAGCTCGAGATCGCCGACTTCGCGTCGGCCCATCGGAGCATGGAGGAGCGGTGGGTCAAGGCCGAGAAGAGCCTCGAACGCGTCTCCGAGCGCGAGCGCGCGCTGCGTGAAAGGCTCGCCGCCTCCGCGGCGCCGCCCGAAGAGGCGCAGCTCAAGACCTTGCCGGACGATTGGAAGCAAGCGGTCGACGACATGTCCGCTTTGGCGCGCTCCATGCAGGACGACGCCTACGCCAATCCCGGCATGGCCGAGGCCGCCAAGCGCGAGGCCGAGGAGCTCGAGGCCGCGCAGCGCGACGAGCTTCCTCAGGCCATGGCGGACGCGCGGGGCCGCTCGCTCGGCGACGCGCGGCGGGAGCACGCGCGGCTCGCGCAGAAGACCGACGCCGCGCGGCGCCTGCTCGCCGAGGGGCGCAAGGTCCAAGGGATGCAGGACCTCTTTTCCGACGCGGGCCGCATGAGCCAGACGAGCGCCTCGCTCGAGAACGCCTTGGAGACGGCGGCGTCCCGCAAGGCGATCTCTCAGGCCGACCGCAAGAATCTCGATGAAGCCCTCGGCAAGCTCGACCAGCAGATGCGCTCGCTGCAGCAAACGCTCGAGAGGCTGCCGAAGGCCGACTCCGCTCCCGAGGCCGCCTCGCGGCAATCCGTCGAGCTGCCGATCGACTCCGCCCTCCGCGAAGCCGACGCGCTCGCGCAAGCGCTCGCGCGCGGCGATTACGCGGCGGCGGCGGACATCGCGCGCAAGCTTTCGGACGACTTGTCGCGCGTGGAGCGCGCGCTCGGCTCCGCGGCCCAGGGCTCCTCGGCCGCGTCATCGGCTCGCGAGACGTCGAAAGAGCTCCAGAAGATCCAGCAGTCCTGGTCGGAAGCGCTCGACTCGCAGACCAAGGCCGTCGAGGGCGCGCGCGGCCTGGATCGCGACCGGGTGCGGCGCAAGCTCGCGGCGGAAAAGGAGCTTCTCGCCCAGCTCGCGCGGGAGCAGGCCGTTCAAGTCTCTTCGGCCGAGGCGCTCGGCGCGTCGTTTAGGCCCGAAGTCCTGCCGTGGATGCGCTCGGTCCAGGGCGAGTTCGAGGCGGGCAAAGTCACGCGCGCTCCCGATCTGCTGCGGGCGGTCTCGGCGCGGCTGCGCGTTCCGGCGATGGACGGCAGCCGTTCTCTTCTAGAAGAAAAATTCGCGGTCGCGGAAGAATCCATCCTGCGCCGGCTGGAAGAGGGCGCCGCCGACGGCCCCGCTGCCGCGACGCGCGAGGACGGCGAGGCCGCCGCCCGCGCCCAAGCCGAGGCCCGCGGCAAGGCCTCCGCGCTCCAAAAATCGCTCGAGGGCTTCTCCGAGCAAGGCGGCATGATCCCCTCGGGCGTCCTCGGCAAGATCGAGCAGGCGCAAGTCGAGCAAGGCCGCGCGGAGGGAGACCTCGGCCGCGGCGACGCGGCGTCCGGCCTCAAGCACGGGCAAGCGGCTCTCGAGCTTCTTTCGCAAGGCGCGCAGCAGCTCGGCGACGCCGCCGGCTCGGAAGGCTCGGTCGAGTCCGGGCTCGGCCAGCCGTTTCAGAAGCCGGGCACGGTGATCCGGGTGCTCAGGTCGGGAGGCGGAACGGGCGAGGGAGCGCAGCTCGGCTTCGTGCCCTTGCCTTCGTCGAAGGACTACGCGCCGCCGCGCGAGCTGCGCCAGGAGCTCGAAAAGTCGATGCGCGAGCCGCGCCCCGCGTCCTACGAGAAGATCATCAAGGAATATTTTAAAAGAGTAGCGCAATGACCGCGTAAACGATGGGGTCAGACCCTTACAAACGCTTCAAACTTCTCATCGATTGTGGGATAATGCGCTTGCGGCTGAGTTTGAAGCGTTTGTGAGTTTGTGAGGGTCTGACCCCATGTCTTTTAAAGGCGAGATCGAGGCGAAGTGCCCGAAGGGCTGCGAGCCCTTCGAGGCCGAGGTTTGGAGCTACGTGCGCGGCGACCAAGACGAGGCGCTGCGCAACGCCGTCCTCGCGCGGGAGTTCAACATGCTGCTCTGCCCGACCTGCGACACGCCGTTCTTTCCCGAGGCGTCCTACGTCTACTTCGAGCCGCCCGCCGACATCCTCGCCTTCGTCTTTCCGGAATCCTACCGCGAAAAGGAAGCCTATTGGCGCGAGAAGATGCACGCCGATTTCGCCGCCATGAAGCAGAGCCTCGGCGCCGAGCTCGGCCTCGACGTCGAGCCCGAGCTCTTCTTCGGCATCGACGACATCGGCGAGCTGCTCGAGCGCGAGGACTGGCACCGCGACGAGCGCGACGTCATGGAGTTCATCGCCAAGGACCTCGGCCTCTCGCTCTATCGCGTGAAAGCGGGCTTCGCGCGCAAGAACGGCATCCCGGCCTCGCTGCCTTACTCCGGCAAGAAAGCCGCGCGCTCCTCCGTCATCGAGGGGCTCGGGAAGCTGCTCGCGGCCAACGACCGGCTCACCGTCTTCAAGGATTATCTGGAGCGCCTCAAGTCCGAGAAGGACCTTCCGCCGGAATCGCCGGCGCACGCTTGAACAAGAGCCTCGCGATCCCGCGCGCCGCCGGCGCCGTCCTGCGCCCGATCGCCGTCCGCGCCGGGCGGCTGGGCCTCAAAGCCTACGTGGTCGGCGGCCCCGTGCGCGATTGGCTGCTGGGACGCTCCACCTACGATCTCGACGTCGTCGTCGAGGGCAATCCGGCGCCGCTCGCCAACTTCTGCGCCGAGGAGCTCGGCGGCCGGGCCGAGTCGTTCGGCCAGTTCGGAACGTGGCGCGTGCTCTCGGGCAAGCTGCGCGTCGACTTCGCTACCAGCCGCCGCGAGCGATATCCGGAGCCCGCGTGCCTGCCGGTCGTCTCGACGCCCGCGCCGATCGCCGAGGACCTCGTCCGCCGTGACTTCACGATCAACGCGATGGCCTTGCCGCTCATCGAGAAAGGCGCGGCCGAGATCGTCGATCCCTACGGCGGGCTCGCGGACCTGCGGCGCCGCGTGCTGCGCGTCCTCCATGACGGGAGCTTTCGCGACGATCCGACGCGCGTCTTTCGCGCCGCGCGCTACGCCTGCCGGCTCGGTTTTCATCCCGCGCCGGCCTTGACCTCGCAGGCGCGCGCCGCCCTCGACGCCGGCCACGCGGCCCGGCTGTCGCCGCACCGCTTGGCGCAGGAGCTCTTGCGGATCTTGGGCGAGCAGGACCCGGGCTGCGCGCTGCGCCGCCTCGACGCGTGGGGCTATCTCGCGCTGATCCGAGCCGCTCTTCCCGCGCCGCCCGCGAACCTCCGGACGCCGGCCGAGCGGCTCGCGGCGATCGCGCTCGCGCTCGGCGAGGACGGAGAGGCGTTCTTATCGCGCCTTCCCGTCGACCACCATCTCTCGGCGCCCGCGCGCGAGGCGCTCAAGCTCGCCCGCGAGAAAGCGGCTCCCCGCTCGGCTCCGTCGCCGGCCGCCGCGCGCGCCCTGCGCGCGGCCTCGCCCAAGCTCGCCGTCTCCGCGCTTAAGCCGCTCTGGCTCCATGGCGGCGACCTCGAGGAGCTCGGCGTAAAGCCGGGCCCCAAGATGGGCGAGATCCTGAACGCCGCCGCGCGCGCGCAGTGGGAAGGTTTGCTTCCGTCGCGCGCCAAAGCGCTCGCCTGGCTCAAGAAACGAGTTTGAAAAAGAAACCGCCCCGGCCGCTGAGGCGGCCGGGGCGGTAATTCTTTCCGGCGGACTACCAGTTCAAGCCCGCGCTCAGCGCCTTGAACGCCGCCGACTTCTTGAGCAGCGACAGCGTCGTCGCGCCGCCCTGCTCGTCGGACCCGTCGTCGGCCGGGGCGGAGCCGACCGCCGGCGTCGACAGGTTGTTGCCGTTCGCGTCGAACAGGTTGGAGCTCTGCTGTCCCTGGTCGTCGGTGAACAGCGTCAGCACGCGGCTGAGCTTGCCGTCCGAGTCGTTCTGGAAGCGCACGTCGGAGACGTCGTCGCCGAGCCAGATGCCGTCCTTGAGCGCCTGGTCCGCCGCGTCGTCGTCGGCCGCGTAGAGGTACGCGCGGCCCTTCGCCTCGGCGGTGTCGCTGACCGAGACCATGCGCGTTCCGTCCGAGCTCGTGAACGTCTTGGCGTTGGCGTCCGGCGCGGGCGCCGTGCCGGCGTCCGGGGGGACGTCGGCCGGAGGCGTCGTGTCCGGGATCGTCACCACGCCGCCGTCGGCGTCGTCGTAGCGCGAATACGTGTTGGTCTCGTCGCCGTAGATGTAGACCACGCCGCCATTGTTCCACCACCAGTGGCCTTCGTTGAGCCAGCACCAACGGTGCCAGTAAGGGTCATACCACCAGTTGTAGTCCGCGTAGTACATCGACCAGAAGAACACGTCGCCCATGTACCAGCCGTACCAGTGGTAGCCGTTGAAGAAGCGGTGGCAGATGTCGCGATCGCCCCACCGCTCCCAGTGGTAGGCGGTGTCGTTGCGATCCCAGCTGCCCTCGTAGCGCCGCATGTTGTCGCGGAACTCCGGACGCGCCATGAACTCGCGGTCCTGGGGGCGCGGCGCGATGAAGCGGCCGCGGCTGTTTTGCAGCGGGCGCTCCGTGATCGGCCGGCCGCCGGGGCCGGTGCGCGGAGCGTCGACGGGCCGCACGTTGCCGCCGGGCGCTCGGCCGACCGGCTGAGGACGCTTGGGCAGCGGGACCGGGCGCCCGTTGCCGGGCTGCGGGCCGCGCTGGATCGGAGGCACCGGGCGAGGCTGCGTCGGGCGCGGCGCGGGAACGCCGCCGTTGCCGGGGCGGCCCGGATTGGGCCGGGGATTGGGCCGTGGGTTGGGCGTCGGATTGGGGCGCGGGTTCGGCCGCGGATTGGGTCGGGGCTCCGGCGTCGGATTGGGGCGCGGGTTCGGCGTCGGGTTCGGCCGCGGATTGGGTCGGGGCTCCGGCGTCGGATTGGGCCGCGGGTTAGGCGTCGGATTCGGCCGCGGATTGGGTCGGGGCTCCGGCGTCGGGTTCGGCCGCGGCGCGGGCGGTGTCGGGCGCGGCTGCGGTTGGGGCTGCGGCCGCGGTTGCTGCGGCTGCGGGCGCGGCGCCGGCGGCGTGGGCCGCGGCTGCTGCGGCTGCGGACGCGGCTCGGGGCGCGGCATGGGCGAGGGCGCGGGACGCGAGCCGCCGCCTCCTCCACCGCCGCCTGACGGACGCGAGGGGGGAGGCGACCCGCCTCCTCCTCTTTGAGGACCGCCGAACGCGGCGGCTTGGATCTGGAAGAACGCCGCGGGTTCGACGGCCGCGAGCTCCTCGGCGGCCTGAGCCACCGGGGCCTGCAGCAGCGCGGCTGAAAGCAGCACGGCCAATGTCCTGTTGAGCTTCTTCATGGAACTTCTCTCCTGTTGCTTGAGTCTGTCTCGAATCTCGGCGATTCGTCCTGTCGGGGCGGATCGTTGCGGCGAACGCGTCAGGCGGGGAGGCCGTCCTCATGCCGGCGGCGCATGAGGGCGCGCGCTTAATTCTTGGAATGCAGGTGGGTGGGTTGGACGGGGCTGAGATCGGAAGGGAGCTTGGCGAGCTCCGGCTCGGCGCGGCGAGCGAGCGGCTCGACCGTGACGGGCGCGGGATCGGACACGGCGACGGGAGAAACGCTCTTCGACGTCTTGACGCTCGCGAGGTCCGACGCGGTGTGGCGCGCGCGCGACTCGCCGAGGCAGGGGCTCGTCGCTTTGCGGCCGAGCCTCTGGCCCGTCATCCTTTTGACGAGCAGCTTGACCGTGATGCCGGAGTCGAAGTAGGTGCGCGTAGAATCGCCCTGAGTGACCGCGTGCACGCGCGCGCCGCCGAGCTGCGAGGCGAACAGCATCAGCGCGATGAACTTGCGGCAGCGGCGCGTGGCCCTCGTCACGCCGAGAGTATTAAGGGAAAGGGCCCAGACGCGCCTGGGAGTAAGGACCTATACGTTGAGGGACTTAAGACCTACTTCGGAATAGGCCCTTCGGCCCCGACCGCTTTGACGTCGCCGTGCGCCGCGTCGCCCCAGCCGTCGAGAAATGCGTTCTCGAGCGCCGTGCCCTTGTACGGGTTTTTGATCTCCTTGGGCCACTTCGGGATCGCGCGATCGCCGGCGGCCTCGACCTTGAAGGCTTCTTGGTCGAAGTCGCGGTAGTCGCCGTCGGAGGGACTGCGGACGGCTTTCATGACGTCCGGCTGCGGACGGATCTTGCTCGTCGGATCGCCGATCGGCTTCAAGCGCACCAGCGCTCCGTCGTCGTCGTGCGTGTACGCGAGCTGGGGAACGGGCTGATGATCGGGGCCGAGGATCGGGTCGTGGGTCTTGGAGTCGCGGATCACGTCGTCGTGCCGCGTAAAGCCGCGCTTCTTGAGGACCTCGTCGATCTGGGCCGCGGTCAGCCCGCCGAGCCGCAGGCCGCGGATCGACGCGCCGCGGCCTTTGTTCGCGTTGTATTCGGCCACGGCCTGCTTGGTCGCGGCGGGGGCGTCGTCGGTCCAGAGCTCATCGGCGTGCCCGTCGATCCAAGCGGACCAAAGGACGCCGCGCTGGCCTTGCGCGGGCTGGCCTTGGGCTTGGGGGACGCTTTGCGCGCGCAGCGAGAGCGTCCCGAGCAGCAGCGCCGAGGCCAGCAGCAGCGTTTTCTTCATCGCCTCAAGGATAACGCGACGCGGCGCGGCGCGCGAGGGTCGTTGGGCCTACCTTATAAATAGGGCTTCAGTCGAAGACGACGGTCCGCAGGACCAGGGCGCGGAACGCGGCGACGCGGTCGTCGTCGCGGCGGCGGTGGGCCGTCCAGGCGCCCCCAAAGCACGCTCCGGCGCTGACGGCGAGCTGAGCCAAGGGGCCGATGCCGCCGAAAAGCATGCCGAGCGGGGCGCCGTAGGCCAGGAGCCGCGCCGCGGGGACGCAGGCGCCGAAAAAGAGCCAGCCGAGCGGCCCGGCTTTCCTCCAGTCGCTCTCGAGCAACAGGCAGCAGCCGAAGCCGAGCAGGAAGAAGTCGACGCCGATGATGACGTAGTTGTCGAGCCCCCAGATGATCGGCACGGCGGCCGGGCTTCCGTGAAGGTCGAACCAGACCTGCACGAGCCAGGTCAGCACGAGGGCGAGGGCTTGGCCGACCATGTCGGCGGCCAGGGTGGCGACGAGCCAGACGAGCGCGAGGAGGATCAGCCGTTGCGCCCAGTCCTTCTGCGTCTCCGTCATCATTACTATCTAACAAAATATTGCCCGCCACCGTCGGAAAACGGTATGATGGGGCGCCCGTGGCATCCCAAGACATCGTCGTCAGCGGCATGCGGCCGACCGGGCGCCTCCATCTCGGCAATTATTGGGGCGCGCTGCGCAATTGGGTCGACCTGCAGAACTCCTACCGGTGCTATTTTTTCGTGGCCGATTGGCACATGCTGACGACGGGCTACGACGACACCTCCAAGCTCCAAGAGAACACCCGGGAGATGGTGCTCGACTGGCTCGGCGCGGGCTTGGACCCCGAGAAATGCGTCATCTTCAAGCAGTCGGACGTGCCCGAGCACGCCGAGCTCGCGCTGATGCTTTCGATGATCACGCCGCTTTCTTGGTTGGAGAATAATCCCACTTGGAAAGAGCAGCTGCAGGAGCTTTCCAGGACGAAGCTGGCCAAGGCCGTCGAGGCGGCCGGAGGGAAAGTCGCCGTGCAGGAGAAGGTCGAGGCCGCCGAGAGCGACTTCGCGCTGCGCACGCACGGCTTTCTCGGGTATCCCGTGCTGCAGGCCGCCGACGTCCTCCTTTATAAGGGCAGCCGCGTGCCCGTCGGCCAGGATCAGCTGCCGCACATCGAGCTCACGCGCGAGATCGCGCGAAAATTCAACTCCGCGTTCGGCGCCGCGGTGCTGCCGGAGCCCAAGCCTTTGATCACGCAGACGCCGAAGCTGCCGGGCGTCGACGGGCGCAAGATGTCGAAGAGCTACGGCAACGCCGTCGAGATGAACGAGTCGAAGGAATCGCTCGCCTCGAAAGTCATGGCGATGTACACGGACCCGAAGAAGATCCGCAAGGATACGCCGGGCAATCCCGAGCCCGGCCCCGAGAATCCTCCGGGCTGCGTCGTCTACGCGCTGCACAAGCTCTACTCCGATAAAACCATGACGGAGAAGGTGCTCGTCGATTGCAAGGCCGGCAGCCTCGGCTGCGTCGCCGACAAGCGCGAGCTGCTTTTGCCGAACCTCGAGAAATCGTTCGAGGCGTTCCGCGCCCAGCGCGAGAAGTTCTCGGGCAAGAAAGTCGACGAAGTGCTGGCGCACGGCGCGGAAAAAGCGCGCAAGGTCGCCCAGCAGACGATGAAGGAAGTCCGCCGCGCGATGAAGGTGTCCCTCTAATGTCCATCGACGTCCATCTCGAGATGTTCGAGGGGCCGCTCGACCTGCTTTTGTTCCTCATCAAGAAAAACGATCTCGACGTCTACAACATCCCGATCGCGCAGATCACCAAGGAATACCTCGGCTACCTCGACTTGATGAAGGAGCTGAACCTCGACACCGCGGGGGAGTTCCTCGTGCTCGCCTCGACGCTGATGGCGATCAAGGCCAAGACCTTGCTGCCCAGCCACGACGCCGAGGAGAACGAGGGCCCGGACCCGCGGGCCGAGCTCGTCGCCAAGCTCGTCGAGTATCAAAAGTTCAAGCAGGCGGCCGCGTTCCTCGAGAAGCGCGCCGACGAGTTCAAGGACGTCTTCTACCGCGGCGTGCCGACCTTCGACGAGTCCGAGAAGTCGCTGTCGATCGGCATGCTCGACCTCATGTCCGCGCTGCGCGAGATCCTCGACCGCGCCGAGGACGACAAGAAGGAAGTCCTCGGCGAGGAGTTCCCGATTGAAGAGAAGATGGAGAAGATTCTCTTCCTGCTAGGCACCGCCGGCATGGCGACATGGGAGGAGATCTTCGCCGACGAGCGCAAGCGCCGCGGCATCATCGCCTGCTTCCTCGCCCTGCTCGAGCTGACCAAGCTCCAAAAAATCTTCATCCGGCAAGACGCGAACTTCGGCAAGATCACCATATTCAAGAAGACCGACACCAAGGAGGCCCCGAGCGATGCCCCCAGCGCCAGCGACGCCCCAGCAGCCGACTCTGACGGACGAGGAGCTTAAGAAAGCCCTCGAGACGCTGCTTTTCATCACCGATCATCCGCTCGGGGTCAAGGACCTCTGCAAGATCACCGGCGTCAAGGATCAGGAGCGCGTCGTCGCGCTCGTCGGCGAGCTCAAGCGGGCGCTCGACGCCGGCAACTCCGCCGTCCAGCTCCTCGAGGTGGCCGAGGGCTACCAGATGGCGACGCGCCCGTCCTTCGCGCCGTTCGTGCGCAAGCTCTTCGCCGACCGCATGACGATGCGTTTGTCGACGGCCGCGCACGAGACGCTTTCGATCATCGCCTACAAGCAGCCGATCACGCGCGCCGAGATCGAGGAGATCCGCGGCGTCGAGGTGATCGCCGCGCTGGAGACGCTGCTCGAGAAGCGCCTGGTCAAGGTCGTCGGCCGCAAGGAGACCGTCGGCCGTCCGCTGATGTACGGCACGACGCCGGAATTCCTGCGCCACTTCGGGCTCGCCAGCCTCGAGGCGCTGCCGGCGATCGAGACCTTTACCGTCGAGCCCGTGCCGCCGGTTTCATCGGCGATCGAGACCGTTCCCGCCAACCCGGAGACGACGGAAGCGGCTTGGGAAAGCGCTCCCGTGACCGAACCGGTCCAAGAGAGCGCCGTCTCCGAATCGGAAAAGCCGGCCGAAGAAATCATCCGCCACGTGGCGGATGACGAATCGAAGCCCGAGCCCGAAGTCGAGAAGCCTCAAATCAAGAATCTCTGGGGCGACGAGGCCGCCGAAGAGAGCAAGTAGGCGGTGAAGATCCTGCTGGCGGCCAGCGAGGCCGTCCCGTTCTGCAAGACGGGAGGCCTGGCCGACGTCGTCGGCGCGCTGGGCCAGAAGCTCGGCGCTTCCAAACACGACGTCTGTCTTTTCCTGCCGAAGTACCGCGCCGTCGAGGCCGCGGCGCTGCAGGGCGGGATGGCGCAGAAGCTCATGGTCCCGCTCGGGCCTCGCAAGATCGAGGCCTCGCTGCGCTACATGCAGTGGCGCAACGTGTCGGTCTGCTTCATCGACTATCCCGAGTTCTACGACCGCGAGGGGCTCTACACGCGCGACGGCGTCGATCACCCGGACAACGCGGAGCGCTTCGCGCTCTTCTCGCGCGCCGTGCTCGAGGGCGCCAAGCTCGTGGGCTTCAGGCCCGACGTCATCCACGCGCACGATTGGCAGACGGGATTGATCGCGGCCTATCTCAAGAAATTCTACGCCGCCGATCCATTTTACGCGCGCGCGGCGACGATGCTCACCGTGCACAACATGGCTTATCAAGGGAACTTCCCGCGCGCCGCTCTCGGCTCGATCGGCTTCGACTATTCCGATTTCACGGCGGACAAGCTCGAGTATTACGGGCAGGTGAGCTTCCTCAAGGCCGGCCTCGTCTTCGCCGATTCGCTGACGACGGTCAGCCCGACGTACGCGCGCGAGATCCAGGAGTCCGATCAGCGCGGCTTCGGGTTCGAGGGCCTGCTGCGCCGGCGCTCGAGCGACCTGCACGGCATCCTCAACGGCATCGATCTCGACGTCTGGGACCCCGCGAAGGATCAGCACTTGGCCCAGCGTTACGCGAGCGCCGACGCCGCCGCGGGCAAGGCCGAGTGCAAGCGCGCCGTGCGCGCGAAAGGCCGGCTTTCGGACGATCCCAAGAAGCCGTTGATCGGCGTCGTCTCGCGGCTCGACTATCAGAAGGGGCTCGACGTCGCGATCGAGGCCCTGGAGCCGAGGCTCGACCGCTGTCAGCTCGCCGTCGTCGGCACCGGCGACGCGTCGCTGAGCGAAGCCTTCTCCTCGCTCGCCCGGCGGCGCCAGGGCGCGGTCTATTTCCACTCCGGGTTCGACGACCCGTTCGCCCACCAGCTTTACGCGGCGAGCGATCTCTTCTTGATGCCGTCGCGCTTCGAGCCGTGCGGCCTCGGCCAGATGATCGCGATGCGCTACGGCGCGCTGCCGGTGGCGACGCGCACGGGCGGGCTCGCCGACACCGTGTTCGAGTCCGTCGTCGACGGCCGCGGTCCCAACGGCTTCCTGGCCGAGCCGGGCGACGCCCCGAGCCTGGCGGGCGCGCTCGACCGCGCGCTCGCAGCGTTCGGAGGACCGTCTTGGCCCGCGCTCGTGAAAGCGGCGATGGCGGCGGACTTCTCTTGGGACAGCTCGGCCGGACGCTACGTCGAGCTTTACCAGGCCGCCTGCGCCGCGAAGGCGGCGGCCTGAAAATGGAGGCGGGCGCGCGTCGCCGCGACCTGCTGTGGGCGCTCCTCGCGCTCGCCGCGGTCGCCGGCTTGAGCTCTCTGGCGCTCGACGCCGACACGCGCGGGCGGACCACGTTGGTGGCCCTCGACGCCGACGACGCGATCGCCGTTTGCCGCCGGTCCGGCTACGCGCTTTCGGACTTTTGGGATCGCGCGAAGGCGATCGGCGCCTCGGCCGTCGTCATGCGCGAAAAGCCCGTCTCGTATCTCGCCGACCGCGGAGACGTCCTGATCTTCACGCGGCAAGAGCTCGAGAAATGGCGCGCGACGGGCCTGCTCGCTCCCGGCTCGCCGCTCAAGGCAGATTCTCTTTGGACGCGCGACGCGGCGGTCTTCGCGCAAATCGCGGCCTCGGCGGAGCGCCGGGGCTTGTCCTTTTCGTCCGGCTCGGCGGGCGGCTTTTTCATGGGGGAGTTCCGCGAGGGGCTCGACCCGAGCCTGCCGGCCGGGCTCGATCCCGAGGCCTTGGCGTCGCTCAACGGACGAGGGCTGCTGATCGTGCCCGTCCTCGCGCCCGATCCCTAGGAGCCGGTCGGCGTCTCCTGGGACGCGGAGGGCCGCGCGCAAGCGGCGTGGCCCGCGGAGGCGGACGCCCGGCTGACGCTCGAGCCGGCGTCGCTCTCGGTCGACGCGGGGGCCGGTCACTGGATGCGCACGGCCTTCGCCGGCCCGCGCCGGCTTCTGATCGCGCGGCTCAAGCTCGACGCGGGCGTCGAGGACAATTTCGATCTGCTGCGCGGCTCTCTGCGACGGCTCGCGCCGGCCGGCGTGCGGCTGTCCGCGCCGCCGCTCGAGCCGGCATCGCCGCGGCGGCGCGCCGCCGGCGCGGCCGCGCTGGCGTGGCTCATCGGCGTCGTCGGTCCGCTCTTCGCGGCGCGCGCGGGGCTGCTCGCCTTCAAGCGCGCGCGCGCGGGCGTCGGCCGCGGCGTCCTGTCTCCCGTCGCGCAGCTCGCCGCCGGCGTCTTCGGCTCGGCCCTCGCTGCCGTGGGCTTCGGACTCGCCGCGCGCTTGGCGTTCCAGGCGAGCGGCGGCGCGGCGTCCTCGGCCTGGAGGTTCTGTGAATCGGCCGGCCCGTTGGTCATCGGGCTCTCGACGCTCTACGCGATCGATCCCGAGGCCTGGTCGAAGGCGCTGGACCGGCCTCTCACCGCGCGCTCCCTCGCGCGCGCCGCGGCCGCGGCCTTCGGGATCGTGCTGATCCTCGGTCCGCGCGCGGCCGTCAGGCTCGCGGGAGCCGTCGCGCCGTGGGGTTTCTCCGGCGCCGGCTGGTGGTTCGTCTGGCGCTGGCGCGAGATCTTGATCGGGTTGCCTTGCTTGCTGCAGGCGCTTTGGCTCATCGAGCGTCGCTCGGACTGCCCCGAGTGCGAGAGCGAGGCGCACCGGTGGCCCGATCCGCGCGCCTGGTTTCTTCTCGGCATGCTGTGGCCGATCGGCGTCATCTCGGCGCTTTGCCGCGCCGGCGCTCCCGCGGCGCTGAGCCTCTCGCACACCGGGATCGCGCTGCTCGGCGGCGGGGCGCTGGGCGCCGCCGGCGTCCTCTGGCGATCCGGCCGCGCCGAGGGCCCTAAAGGCCCAGCGCGACATAGGACTATTGTCCCAGAAGCCGGCATTTGATAAGATCGGCGCGAGCTATGCGCCGACCCCTCTGCGCTCTGCTGGTCCTGCTCGCGCTGCCTTGCGTCGTCACGGCTGACGGCTTCGACGACGAGGCGGGCGCCGTGCTCGCGCAGCCGCTCGAGCCGCGCCCCGCGCCGGCCGCGCTCGCGTCGATGCTCACGCCCCCGCCGCCGCGGCCGCTCGATCCCGTCGTCCGCCCCGCGCCCGCGCAGCCGCTGCCGCGCGTCGACCTGCCGGCTTATTCGATGGGCCTTCAGCCGCGCGACCGGCGCGGCTACGCCCTATGGAAAGGGGAAGTCTCTCCGCCGACCGACCTTCCGCCGGACCGCTTGGGGATTCTCGCTTCCGACGAGCGTCTCTCGGACGCCGTCGGCGCGGCTCCCGCGTCCGAGAAGCTCTTCGTCAACGTCGAGCTCGAGCTCCGGGCCGGAGGCGAGCTCAAGGACGCGGTGGCCGATCTTTCGCGCGGATCCGGCTTCAGCCTCGACGGCCGCTTTCCGGCCACGCGCTCCGAGGCGTTCCCCGACCGCGTGTCGGTCTGGGGCTGGCTGCCGAGCGCCGGCTTCCAAGCGGCGTCCCAAGCGCCTTCCGTGCGCCGGCTGAGCGCGTCGCCGGACGCTCACGCGGCGCCGGGGCGCTCGGTCTCGGAGATGCTCGTCGGCATTCGCATGCTCCAAGGGCCCGGCGCGGCCGAGGCGGTCCAGCGCGCGCGCCGAGAGCTGTCGGGCTCGGCCGGAGTCGTCTGGCGCGGCATGATCGGCTATCAGGCCGTCCCGGGCTCGAGCGATCTGGCCGCGATCTTCCTGGCGGGCGTGCCGATCCGTTCCCTGTCGCGCGTGCTGGAGCATCCGGATGTTCTCAAGATCGCTCCTGCTCCGGTCCCTGTTCCCAACGCCCTTTCCGAAGGGAACAGGGACGGCGTGCCTCCGCCCGCCGCGAGCGGCCCGGCCAAGACGCCGGCGCGCGAGTCCGCCCTCGAGAGATTCTTCAAGTTCGCCGCGTTCGACTCGCCGCTGCTGCTCGTGTTGACCCTGCTGTTGGCGGTGCCCCCGTTGGCCGGCGGCGCCAAGCGCTACCTCCGCCGGAGGTGAGCTTTTTGTATACTGACGCGCCATGACCCCCTCGCGCGTCCTCACGGCTTTTCTCGTCGGGCTTCTCGCCGGTTTGGCCGGCGAGACGCTGCTTTTTCTCGAGGGGCAGTGCGCGCGCGTCGAGAGCGCGCTGCGCGACGATTTCCGCGTCGTTTGCTTCCTCAAAGCGGACCCGGAGCCCGGGCGCGAGAAAGTCCTCGAGGAGCAGCTTCGGGCCATCGAGGGCGTCGAGGACGTCCGCTACGTCTCGCGTCAGGAGGCCCTGGCCGAGCTGCGGCGCCGGGAGCCCGAGCTCGTCGAGTCGGCGCTTCTCCTCAGCGACAACCCGCTGCTGCCGGCCTTCGAGGTGAAGCTCGACGAGCTCGGGCTCGCGCGCCTGCCGCAGTGGCTGGAGGACGCGCGCGGCGTGGCGGACTGGGCGGATCTTCGTTATAAGTCCGCGCAGGTCCAGGCCGCGCTGCAAGCTCAGTTCTATCGCCATGCCATCGACGTTTCCCTGAGCGCGGCCGTCTGCGCCGCGGCGCTCCTGCTGCTCGTCGGCGTCTGGTGGCCGGGCGGAAAGGCCGGGCACAAAGACCGCGCGGGCGCGACGGCCTTGGTCTCGGCCGCCGGCGCGTGCGCGGGCTCGGCGACGACGGCGCTCGTCGCTTTGCCCTTGAGGCTTTTGACTCCGTGGTGGTCGTGGCCGCCGGCTTCCAAGCAGGCGCTGCTCGTGTTCGGAGCCGGCGCCGTGGGATGGGTCCTGTGCCGACGAGCGGATTAGCGATGGCGGCGCTTCTGCTCGCCGCATCGCCGGCGTTGGGCGCCGGCGTGTCGACCAAGCGCCGGGAGCTCGGCGCGATCCAGAGGGAGCTCGAGGCCGCGCGCCGCCAGATCGACGACTACAAGCAGCAGGAGCAATCGATGGGCCGGGACTTGCAGCGCCTGGAGTCGCGCAACGCCGACGCGCGCCGCCTCATGGAGCAGCTCCAAGGCCGCTTGCTCGGCGCCGAGCTCCGCAAGCGCGAGCTCAAGCAGCGTCTCGGCGCGCTGGGGCAAGTCGGAGGCTTCTGGCGCTCGGCGCTCGAGTCCGAGCTCGCGTCCTATCAGCGCGAGCTCGCCTCCCGCGACGAGGCCTACGGCCGCGACGAGCTTTGGTCGGACTCGTTCCGGCGCGCGACGATCGCCGAAAAAAGCGAGCTCATCGCGAGCCTCAAGGGCGCGAGCCGCTCCACGGAGCTCGCGGCCGCGCAGACCCGGCGCAGCGCCGCGGAGCTTAGTTCCCGGCACGTCCAAGCCCTGCAGGAGCAGCAGGCCGGCCAGGAGCAGTACAAGCAGAAGATGGCCGCCATCGAGGAGACCAAGCTCAAGGAGCAGGCGGCGCTCGCGCGCGTGCGCGAGCTGGAGGAGAACGCCGCCGCGTTGACGCGCTTGATCCGCGCGCTCGGCAAGACGACGCGCGTCAAGAAACCGGGCGTCGTCGGCCGGCTCGAGGTCCCGCGCAACTCGCTGCCTTGGCCGGCGGACGGCTCCATCGTCAAGTCTTTCGGCAAGCAGCGCAATCCGGAGCTCGACGCCTGGGTGATCAACCAGGGTATCCTGCTCGCGACCGCGCCCCAGGCCGCCGTCAAGTCGGTCGGGTCCGGCCGCGTCATCTTCGCGGGTCCGTTCCGCTCGTACGGGCAGGTGCTGATCGTCGATCACGGGTCGAATTTTTTCACGATTTACGGAGAGCTGGGGCGGATGCTCAAGTCCAAGGGAGACGCCGTCGGCGCCGGCGAGACGATCGCGCGCGCGGGCGCGCGCGTCGACGGCCGCGGCAGCGTCTACTTGGAGATCCGCCGCGGGACCGAGGCTCTGGATCCGCTGGCCTGGCTCACGAGGCGATAAAGGAGCGAATTCATGAAGACGAAGACGAGCGCCGGATGTCTGGCGGTCTTACTCGCGGTGATCACGGCCTGCGGCTCGGCCGCGGCCGCGGCGACGGCGCCGCCGCCCGCGCCGAGCGACAAGACTTACGAGCAGCTCAAGATCCTCATCGACGTGCTCAACTACATCCAGGAAGACTACGTCGACGAGCCCGATACTCAAAAGCTGATCGACGGCGCGGCCTCCGGCATGGTCAAGACGCTCGATCCGTTCTCCCAGTTCATGGACCAGGAGTCGCACGACGAGCTCAAGACCGAGACCGAGGGCCAGTTCGGCGGCTTGGGCATCCGCGTGGCGATGAAGGACGATTGGCTGACGGTCATCACGCCTCTTCCCGGCACCCCGGCCTATCGGCAAGGCGTCCTGCCCAACGACAGGATCGTCGAGATCGACGACGAGACGACCAGGGATATCTCGTTGAGCGACGCTCTCAAGAAGCTGCGCGGCGCGCCGGGGACCAAGGTCAAGCTCACGCTGCTGCGCGGGCCCGAGGACGGCGGCGAGGGACCGTGGGTCTCCCATGAGTTCAACTTGACCCGCGAAGTCGTCAAGATCGAGAGCGTCGAAAGCTGGATGCTCGACGACAAGATCGGCTACGCGCGCATCACGGAGTTCTCGCAGAAGACGGGCGAGGATTTTCTCGCCGCCCTCAACGACCTCAAGAAGCACGGCGCGCAGAGCGTCGTCATGGACCTGCGCAACAATCCCGGCGGACTGCTGTCCGCCGCCGTCGAGGTGGCCTCCGACTTCCTCGACGACAACAAGCTCGTCGTTTACACGCAGGGGCGCAAGGCCGAGAACCGGCAAGAGTTCCGCGCCGGGCCGTCGGCGCCGTTCCCATCGATCCCGCTGATCGTCCTGATCAACGAAGGCTCGGCCTCGGGCTCCGAGATCGTCGCCGGGGCGCTGCAAGACCAGCATCGCGCCGTGATCATGGGACAGCGCAGCTACGGCAAAGCGAGCGTGCAGTCCGTCATCCCGTTGTCCGACGGCTCGGGGCTGCGGCTGACCGTCGCGCGCTACTACACGCCGCTCGGCCGCTCGATCCACCGCGACGAGAAGCACAAGACGGGCGGCATCATGCCGGACCTCGTCGTCCCGGTCACCAAGGACGTCGAGGCCAAGCTCTACAACCAGTGGGACATGGTCTACGCGCAGGGCAAGAAGCCGCACTCCGTCGTCAAAAAAGAGGAGCTCATCCCCGACGAGACACTCGACCGCGCCGTCGAGCTGCTCAAGGCCAAGGACGTCCTCGCGACGCTCAAGGTCAAGGAAGGCTAGACGGCGTTGCGCGTCCTCGGCATCGAGACGTCTTGCGACGAGACGGCCGCCGCCGTCGTCGAGGACGGCAAGATCGTCAGCAACGTCGTCTCGTCCCAGGTCAAGCTGCATAGCGAGTTCCACGGCATCGTGCCGGAACTCGCCTCGCGCGCGCATCTGCAGAAGATCGCGGCCGTGATCGAGGCGGCGTGCTCGAAGACGACCGGAAAGCTCGATGGCGTCGCCTACACGCGGGGGCCCGGCCTCATGGGCCCGCTGCTCGTGGGCAAGGTCTCCGCGCAGACGTTCGCCCGCATCCTCGACGTCCCACTGATCCCGGTGCATCATCTGGAGGGCCACATCTTCGCCGTCGAGCTCGTCGACGCGCTCGCCTTCCCGCTCGTCGCGCTGATCGTCTCGGGCGGCCACACGGATCTCGTGCTCGCCAAAGCGCCGGGCCGCTACCGCGTGCTCGGACGCACGCGCGACGACGCCGCCGGCGAGGCGTACGACAAGGTCGCGCGGCTGCTCGGCCTCGGGTTTCCGGGCGGGCCGGTCGTCGATCGGATGGCCAAGGAGGGGGACCCCTCCGCGGTGGCGTTCCCTCGCCCGCTCATGCCCGGCACGTGGGATTTCTCGTTCGCGGGCTTGAAGACCTCCGTCCTTTATCACGTCCAGGGACGCGGCGGGACGGACCAGCTCAAGCCTCGGGAGATCAACGACCTCTGCGCGAGCTTCCAGGACGCGATCGTCGACACGCTCGTCCATAAGCTCCTGCGCGCGGCGGAAGCGTTCAAGGTCCAAAACGTCTCGATCGGGGGCGGCGTGGCGGCCAACAGCCGCCTGCGCGCCGTCGTCGCCGCGCGCGCCGCGGAAAAAGGGCTGCGCATGGTGATGCCGCCGCCCGGCCTGTGCACCGACAACGGCGCGATGATCGCGCAAGTCGGAATCCACCGCATGACGAGCGGGCGGATCGATAAGCGCCTGCGCTGTGATCCCTCGCTGCCGTTTCCGAACTGGGCCGCTTGAAAAAGCTCGCGCCGGCGGCGCCCTGGGCGGTCTTCGTCCCGGCGTTCGCCGTGTACGCTTTCACGGCCTACCCGGCGATCGCGCCGCGCGACTCCGCCGATCTCGCGTCCGCGGCGTTGACGCTCGGCGTCGCCCATCCTCCGGGCTATCCGCTTTATTCGTCGCTCGGACGCCTGTGGCTCGCGCTGATTCCGTTCGGCGGCGCCGCGTATCGCCTCAATCTCCTCTCGGCTGCGGCCGGGTCCGCGGCGGCGGCTCTTCTCTGCCGGCTGCTTATGCGGCGGCTCGCTCCCGGAGCGGCCGCGCTCGGCGCGCTCTGCTTCGCCTTCGCCGCGGGGCCGTGGAAGTTCGCCGAGCTCTCCGAGATGTATTCTCTACACGCGCTGTTTATCTGCGCCCTCTTGCTGCTCGCCGAGGGCGAGGACGGCACGCAAGCGCGGCGCGCGGCCGCCACCGGACTTCTGTTCGGCGCGGGCTTGGTCAACCATCAGGCGCTGATCCTGCTCGCGCCCGCGCTGCTGTGGCTCTGGCGTGGGCGCCTGGCCGAGCGCGCCTCGACGCTGGCGGCTTTCACGGCGGCCGGCCTCGGCCTGGAGCTCTTCGTCCTCGTGCGCCTGGGCGACGCCCCGCTCGCCTGGCGCGTTTTGACGCGCGCCGACTACGGCCCCTTCGAGCTGTTCAAGGGGTTCAGCGCTCCGCTATCCGGCGCGGGCGCGGCGCGCTTGGCCTGGGCGAGCCTCGCGGGCTTGGCGGTCGTCTGCCCTTTCGCCGCTCTCTGGCCGGTCGGCCTATGGCGCGCGCGCAAAGAGCCGCGCGCCGTCGGGCTCGCCCTGGCGCTCGCGGCGTTCGGCCCTTTTTTCTTCATGATGACGCGTTTCGATCTGAGCAGCTGGGTCGCGCGCACGGTGCTCGAACCCGCGTACATCGCGCCGGCGCTCGTCGCCTGCCTGCTCTCGGCCGAGGCTCTCGCGGGACTGCCCGAGCGCGCGGCGACGTCCGCCGCGGCCGCCGCCCTGGTCCTGACCGTCGCGCTCAACGCCGGGGCCGCGTATCACCGCGACGATTTTCTCGCGTATGATTATGTCCGGGATTTGCGCGCGCGCCTCCCCGAGCATTCGGCCGCGATCGTCAAAGGGGACACGGCTCTCTTCGGGCTGAAGTATCTCAATTGCCTGGATCCGGCCGTCACGCGGACCTTGCGCGGGACTCTCGACGAGGACAACCCGGGCTGGGTCGCGGCCTCGCTCGCGCGCGAGCTCGACCGCCCGATCTTCGCGGTCGGGATGCCCGAGGCCGAACTCGAGGCCTTGGCCGCGCCGGCCGGAGCCGCTTTGTCGGTCGAAGGGCCCGTCGTGAGGATCGTTCCTCGCGGCGCGGCGCCTCCGCCGGCGCCGGGCTGGGAGCTGAGCGTTCTGCGGCGAAGCCGCTCGTTTACGCGGCGCGAGAGCTACGCGCGCGACGTGATCCTCGCGCGCGGGTTCGCTCATTACCTTCTAGGGGGCCTGACGGAGCGGGCGGGCGGCGACCCGACGCTCGAGTACGTGCGCGCCGCGGCCGTCGATCCCGAGGACTATATGATTGAGTGGCAGCCGGCAAAAACCTATAATCCCCGGCGTGCACCGCGTCGCTAGCCTCGCGGCGTCCCTGCTGATCCTCCTCTCGTCGGCCGCCCAAGCCGCCTTCGAGGACGCTCCCTACAGCGCGCGCGCGGCGGCTCTGGCGGGCGCGATGACCGCGGTCTCCGAGGACCCGGTCGCCGGCGTCTACAATCCCGCGACGCTCGGCTCGCTGCGCAAGGTCAGCACGTCGCTGGATTATCTCCGCCAGTTCGACATCCCGGCGGGGAAAGTCGATCAGGATCATCTCAACATCATCGCCGGCGTTCCCGTCTTCCAAGACATCTTCAACGGCAGCTTCCTGCTCGACGAGCTCTACACGAAGCAGAACAACGTCGGCATCGAGCGCGCGACGACGATCCTCGGCTACGGCACCCGCAGCCTCTACGAGTACGACGGCGGAGCCATGGACTTGGGCGGCAACCTCAAGTTCCTCAAGAAATCATACGACGCGGGCGGCAGCGACCCGACCCACGCCGCGCTCGACCTCGGCGTCGTCGCGCGCTTCAAGGACCGCTATCAGTTCGGCGCGTCGCTGATCAACGTCGGCCGGCCCCGCTTCCCGTCGCCGGCGGGCGAGGATCGGGCGCCGACGACGCTCCGTCTGGGCGTCACGGAGTCGGTCCAGGGCTTCTTGCTGACGCAGGACCTCGACAAGCGGGAGCCCTCCGGAGGCCATCCCGGGACCGCCACTCTCGCGGGCGGCCTCGAGCACTGGTGGGCCACGGCGCGGGCGGGCTCCTTCGCGCTGCGCAGCGGCTTGTCTCTGGGCGATCGCGACAAGACGTACAGCTGGGGCATCGCCTGGCGCTTGTTGGGCGGTCAGCTCGACTACGCGATGACCGTGCCGATGCAGGGCGCGACGGTGTTCGGGCACGCGGTCTCGCTCTCGTTCCGATTCGGCGAGGCAAATCCCGAGGGCGAGTACGAGCGTGTGCTTTCCGAGGAGATGAAGTATCGCAAGGACCTCACGCAGGCGCTCGAGGCGAGCGAGGTCAAGCTCTGGCGCTTGGGCGAGGAGCTCGGGCGCATGCGCGACGAGATGGAAGTGCTGCGCTCGCAGCTCGTCGAGAAGACGACGTCGGAAGCCGACGCCCGCCAGAAGCTCAAGTCGCTCGAGGAGCGGCACAAGCAGGCCCTCGACCGCTACGAGAGCCTCCAAGCCGAGCGCAAGCGCCTGGCCGAGCGCAGCCAGCAGTCGCTTTTCAACGAGGATTGGGCGGCCTACCAGAAGCTCAAGCTCGGAGGCGCGCCCGACGCCGTGCTCGCCGATCAGGTCAAGCGCATGCTGCGCCAGTACAAGGACGCGGGCGTCGATCTCAGCGAAGCCAACCAAGAGCTGCTGCGGCTGCTCAAGAGCCGCTAGTTCGGCCGCGCGCCGCCGTCCGAGGCCACATGCTCGCCCAGATCGGCGGCGACCCGGCGGCCTTCATCGATGAATTCGAAGAGCCCGCGGCAGATCGCCCCGGCGAGCTCCGGCGGCGGGCGCCGCTCCACCGACACGGCGCCGGTCGGGTCGAAGTTGGGATAGCGGTCGGGAGTATATAGCGTAGGCTTCAGCCCGTAATCGCGGCCCGCGGCGGCGACGTTGACGATCCTGACTCCGCCGGGGGGATGGGCGTAGTCCTCGCCGCCGTGCGGATCGCAGCCGAGCGCTTCCGCCATGCCGTCGATATATCGGCGCCGATCGACGCCGATGAGCTGCGCCAGCTCGAGCCCGTAGAAATCGGCGAGAGCCTCCTGCTTCCGGGCAGGAAGGTCCGTGTCGAACCCTCGCCGCTCTTCTTGCCAATGGCCGAGCTCGTGGGCGAGCGTGAAGATCATCATGTTCTTGCCGCAGGGAAAGTCGCCTCGATACTCCGCGACGCGAGACTTGCCGCGGAGGTATTGCGCGTTTCGCTGCGAGACGTCCCAAAACTCGAGAGTCGGGTCTCCCCAGCCGGAGTTCGCGGGCAGCGTCGACGACGCCTTCAACAGCTGCTTGAAGATTCCGCGCTCGACGAGCGCGTCGGCGCACTGCTCGGCGGTCCAGCCGTCGCGGCGCTTGGCCTGAAGGCAATCCTCGGCGGAGCGCGGCCAGCGCCGGAATTCCAGCTGGTGAGCTTGCTCCTTCGGCGTCAATGGCTCGGTGCTTACCCCGGCGCGGGCCGAGGCCGGAGCGGCCAGGATCGCCGCGATCAGGAATCGAAGCCTCACGGCATCAGTATAAGGCCTGTCGGCGCCGGGATCAAGGCGTCCCCTTAACATTTTCGATATGAGGCAGCCCGAAACTCCTGTTACGCTTGGCCCGTGGCGGAGTCACCCGAAGACTTGGGCAAGGAGATCGATCGGCTCTGGGCCAAGGTGGCCGCGTCGTCGGTCGAGTCGCACGAGGCGGCCGCGCCGCCGGCGTCGTCGGGCCCGGTCGCTCAAGAGGCGGCGTGGGAGGCCATGGCGCTGCTCAAGAAGCAGCACCGGCACGAGTCTCATTACTGGGCCGAGGTCCTCGAGGCCAAGGAGCGCGCCCTCGCCGCGCTGCGCGAGCGCCAGGCGTTGATGGAAGCCGAGCTGCGCAGCCTCCGGCAGCGCACGCAATCCGACGAGGCGCGCATCATCGGCGAGGGGCTCGAGGCCAAGTCGCGCGTCGAGGCCGCCTTCGCCGCGATCGAGCAGGAGAAGGCCCAGCACGACGAGGAGCAGAAGCGCCTGCGCGCGCTGCTCGAGGAAACGCGCCGGCGCTGGCACACCGAGGCCGAGTCGTGGCGGCTCGAGCGCGAGCAGGCCGACAAGCGCGCGCAAAAAGATTTGTCCGATCTCAAGGAGGTCCAGGGGCTCGCGTCCAGGCATCAGAAGGACGCCGCGGCCGCCTCGGACTCCTCGCGCAAGCACGAGCAGAGCCTTAAAGAGGCCAAAAACGCGCTCGAGAAGACCTTGTCCGAGCTGCTGCGCGAGCGGCAGATCCGCGACGCGTCCGAAAAGGAGCGGGACAAGGCGCTCAAGAAGGTCGACGAGGTGCAGAAGCACTTCGACGAGCTCTCGAAGATTTGGGAGGAGGAGCGCGCGCAGTGGCGCGAGTTGTGGGATCGCGAGCGCTCGACGTGGGAGACCCAGCGGCAGGAGTTCTCGTCGTGGGAGGAGAACCTGCGCAAGGAGCGCCTGGCGTGGCAGGGCGAGATGCAGTCCAAGGAGAAGGTCCAGCTCGAGCACGCCGACCAGCTCACGGAGACCCTGCGCCAATCCGCCGAGACCTCGACGCAGATCGCCGCGGCGATGCGCCAGGCCGATTACGACGAGCGCAAGGCGGCCGCGCTCATGCGGTCGAACCGCTCGAAGGCCGGACGCTGGCTCCTCGCGGCCGCGGCGGCGGCGCTGCTGCTGGCTCCCGTCGCGCGCTACGCGACGCGCTACCATTTCAAGCCCGTCTCCTCGGTCTCTCTCGAGCGCTCCGACGCGACGGGCCTGGCCTTCGACGGCGCGCTGCTGTGGGCCAGCCGGTGGGACGGCGCGCTCGAGGCGTTGGACCCCCGCGATCTCCGGACGATCCGGCAGGCCTCGCCCGACGTCCCTGCGCCGTATCGGCCCTCCGCTTTGGCTTTCGGGGGCCCGTTCCTTTGGACGCTCGACGCCGCGCAGGCGCGGCTCGTGCGCCACAAGGCGGGGTCTCCCGGAGACGTCCTCGCCGTCCGCCCGACTCCCGGGCCGGCTCCGACGGCGCTGGCTTATGACGGCGAGTCGCTCTGGTCCTTCGACGCGGCGAACAAGGCCCTCTACAGGCACTCCGCCGACGAGGCGAGCTACAAGGCGATCCCCATGGACGTCGACGCCGTCGTGACCTCGATGGCGTGGATCGGCGGAGAGCTCTGGGCCTACGACGCGAAGAGCCGCGATCTTCTCGTCTTCTCCTATAATGACGAGCGCCTGAGCCTGCGCGGCCGCTACGCGCTGGGCGAGCCGATCGTCGGGCTGCTGGGCCTGAAGGTCAACGCGGCCGGCAAGACCCGCCGGCAGCTGTGGGTTCTGGCCGGTCCGAAAGCCGAGAGAACGGGCTTCGCGCTGATCCGCTACGAGTACTAGCTTCACAAAGTTTTAATAAGTCGTTAATAGACTCGCAACGGATTGGGGCTAGACTGATCGGGCGTGACGATCTTGCGACAACGGCATTGACACCGATGGTTCGACAACGGCGACGTTTCGGCGCGCGCGCTCTCCTCCTGTGCTTGGCGGGGGCCGCGCTGCTTCCGCTCCTGCCCGCGCGGGCGGGTGCGGTGCAGATCTTCATCGGCAACGCTTTCGTCCACCGCAAGAACGGCAACTGCTACAGCGAGCTCGTCGACAACGGCACCGTCCGCTTCCGCTGCCCGCCGCTGCCGACCGACTTCACCTGCGGCAGCGCCCCGAGCGATCCTTCGGTCTGCACGGCGGGCTGCCCGGGAAACTGCGGCTGCGGCGGCGGCTCGTACGGCTGCGGCAGCGGGACCCCGAGCCTCAACCCCAACGGCACGCCGAGCTTCGGCGGAGTGCTGCCGATCACCGACTCGAACGGCGGCCCGTTCGGGAACATCTCCAACGACGCGCACATCGAGTTCGACCAGTTCGGCGACTCCGGGCTGACCGGCGGCGCCGGCTCGTACGGCTCCGGACACTGCGACGCGACGCTCGGCGGCAGTCCGGGAACGACCATCCCGATGGGCGACACGTCCAACAACATCTGCAACAACTCGGTCTTCTTGTGCGCCGCCATCGGCTACGGCAACACCGACAGCGGCTCCCAGACCAACGACGTCAACGTCGACGAGATGAGCTTCGAGATCTTCAAGTACCAGGACGGCACCAACCCGCTCGATCCCGCGACGCCGATTCTTCGCACGTTCTTCATCGACGAGCCCGGCGTTCTCGCGGGCAACTGCACCAGCGACGCGGCCGGCCAGGAAGTTTACAACCCCGAGTGCCCCTCGGACAACTCCGGCCCCACGCCGCCGTGCGACGCCAACCACAAGTTCCTCTGTCCCGGCCCCCTCGGGCCGTTCTGCGTGCTGTGGGACGGCGCGGTCAACATCCAGGGCGCGTTCGGCAAGTCCAACGGCCAATTCGGCTTCCGCGCCAACGCGAAGACCAACCAGACCGGCCAAAGCGGCAACATCCAGATCACGGCCCAGCGCGCCTACCCGTCGGGCTCGACGCGCGACGCTGAGCAAAGCGGGTTCGCCTGCACCCCGGCCGACCCGCACGGCTGCATCGTGCCGCAGATGCCGATCACGATCGACGTCACGAACGTGCACGTGGTCCGCTCCTCGCCTACGCTCGTCGGCACGATCACGCCCGAGCCGTCGGAGCCTTACAACCTGACCTATCGCCTCTCGAAGGACGCGACGATGTTCATCACGATCACCGATTCCGTAGAGTGCCAGTCCGGATCGTGCAACGGCACCTTCCCGGTCCGGCGAACGATCCTCAACGGCATCGCGCGCGTGGGAGAGGGCGTGCCCAACGGCTCGCTGTTGAACGGCGACTCGTGGAACGGCCGGGCCGATAACGGCGATCTGCTGCCGCCCGGCATCTACCTCGCCAATTTCCAGGCGTACGCCTCCGACGTCTTCGGCGCGGACCTGTCCGCGGCCACGACGATCCAACTCGGCCTCGATCCGCTGCAGATCACCGACATCCGCGTCACGCCCTTGCTGGCCGGGGCGACGTCGCTCGGCGTCCTCAGCTACGTGCTGACCGAGCCGGCGACCGTCTACATCGACATCTATCCGCCCGGCACCCAGTTCTGCAACATCGCGGGGAACGTCAACAATCAGATCGGCGATCTGCCGCTCGACGCGATCAACAACCCTCTGGACTTGCCCAAGGACTTCCAGCCGACGACGGGCTCTTGCCCTTCCGCCGGCGTGCCTCTGGCGGTGACGCCGGTCAAGCGCATCGTCACGCAGCAGACCTCGCGCGTGCCGGTCATCAGCTTCTGGGACGGCCGCGACCAGTCGGGCAATCTCCTCGGCGACGGCGACTACGTCTTCATGATCTACGCCGCGCTTCCCTCGCAGAACGGCTACGCCTTCCGCTCCACGGTGGCGCCCTTCGCGACCAACGACAAGCGCATCTGGACCTCGCAGGTCAAAAGCAACTTCCTGACGATCTCGCGGGGCTTGCCGGGGTTGAGCCAGGTCACGCCGACGAGCTCGGTGATCGGCTCGAGCCCTCCCGTCGCGGGCTTGAACCCCTTCATCTTCCGGTACTCGCTCGCGCAAGACTCGATCGTCAACATGAAGATCTTCGACGCGACGGGCGCGAACGTGATCCGCACGATCGTCAGCTCGGAGACCCGGCCGGGGCAGTTCCCGATCTCGGAGCGCTGGGATCCGGCCACCGACGACGCGGGGTTTCTCGTCTCCTCGGGCGTTTACATGGTCCAGCTGACCGCCACCGATCCGACGTTCCCGGCGAAGGTCTCGACGACGACCGCTTTATTCCCGGTCGATCTTTTCCGCATCACGGACGTGTCGGCCCAGCCGCTTCTTTCGAGCGCTTCGGATTTCGTCGCGATCAGCTACCAGCTCTCGCAAACGATGCTCGTCTCGCTCAACATCTATCCCCCGGGCACGATCGTGCAGAACGCCACGGCCGCGACTTGGCCGCCGTGTCCGAATATTTTCCCGGGCGGCGGCGGCTGCCCGCAGATCATCACGCCGAGCGGCGGGCCGGCGCAGCCGGTCGTCAATATCAAGGGCATGCGCACGGGCCGGGTCAGGATCACGGAAAATTGGGACGGCCGCGATCAAAACGGCCTGCTCGTTCCCGACGGCGAGTACCCGTTCGTGATCATCGGCCAATCGACCGGTCCCGTGATCCCGGGCAACAGCCCGCCGTTCGCCGTCGACCGCGTCGTGGGCTCGGTGTCGATCCAACGCGGACAGATCGTCTTCCCGAGCTATCAGGTCAATCCCGACATCCCGACGCTTTTCAACTCGAGCAACACGATCGCGCTGCATCCGTTCACGATCAATTACTCCCTGACCCGGCAGTCGTCGGTGACGATCCAGATCCTCAATACGGCGATCCCGCCCCAAGTCGTGCGCAATCTCGTCATCGGCCAGGTGCGGCAGAGCGGCTTGCTGCTCACCGACGTCTGGGACGGCCGCGACGACAACGGCAACTTCCCGCCCCAGGGCTTCTACATCGTGCGCGCCGTCGCCACGGACCTGGCCGCCCAGCTGTCGAGCGGCTCGACCGCTCAGGTCACGATCGCCTACGATCCGCTGCGCATCTACGACCTCGCCGTCGTCCCGCTCAATCACGATTCAGGGCAGGCGCAGATCCTCTATCAAGTCTCCGAGCCGATGACGACGTCGATCAAGGTCTTCGCCCCAGGTACGTCTTTCGATCTCGCGGGAAATCCTTCGCCGCCGGAGAACGTCTCGCTGATAAAACGCATCATCGGGCATCACGCCGCGCGCCAACAGATCATCGACACTTGGGACGGGACCAACCTGCAGCTCGCGCTCGTCCCGGACGGTACCTATAAATTCAGGATCGTCGGGTCGACGGACACCAAGGCGATCGAGACCATCACCGGCAACGTGCTCAACCCGGCCGCGCTGGCCGAGGACCGGCTCGTCGACGAGATCCCCGTGACGTTGGGCGCGTCGCAGGACCCCGAGGGCGATTTCGAGCGCAACACCTTCGCGTATCCGAATCCGGTCAACGGTCCGCAGGCGACCTTCGAGGTCTACATGCCGTTCCAAGGGCTCCTGAAGATGCGCATCTACAACCTCGCCGGCCAGCTCGTGCTCGAAAACGACTTCGGCGAGCAGCCGCCGAGCACGAACGCCGGGCCCTTCACCTGGGTTTGGAACAAGACCAACGCCGCCGGACGCATCGTGGGTCGTGGGATCTACTACGCCGTGGTCCGCGTCGAGGCGACGCTCGGCGGCAAGCAGGTTTTCCAGAGCGTCAAGAAGCTCCTGGTGCCATGAAAAGAACAGCGCTCAGCGCGACGCTGGCGTTGCTGCTGACCGCCCTCGCGGGCGCGCCGGCCCGGGCCATCGATCCCGCGGCGGGGACGGCCGGCGGGTCCTTCCTCAAGCTCAATCAAGGCTCGGCGCGCGCGATGGCGCTGGGCGAGTCCTTCGTCGCGCTCGCGGAAGGCTCCGATTCCCTGATCTGGAACCCGGCCGGCTTGGGCGTGACGCAGCAAAGGGAGCTCGTCTACTCTTATCTTCGCTACGTGCAGGACCTCAGCGCGCCTCTCTACATGGCTTACGCCCAT
This sequence comes from uncultured Elusimicrobia bacterium, assembly GCA_964600165.1. Classification (GTDB taxonomy): domain Bacteria; phylum Elusimicrobiota; class Elusimicrobia; order UBA1565; family UBA9628; genus CAZRIP01. The sequence goes on from CAZRIP010000012.1 coordinate 41,149, forward strand.
CCGATGGGCCGCACCGTCTGGGGCGCGAACATCTCCTACATGACGGACTCCGGCTTCGACGTGCGCGACGCCAACGGCGTGCCGCAGCCGGATACAAACATCCAAGTCCACGACGGCTTCGGCACGATCGCGATCGCGCGCTCCTTTTGGTACGAGAAGCTGTTCTTGGGCGGCGGGCTCCGCGAGATCCACGAGGACAACGGCGGCAACCTCCACGACACGATGGTCGGTGATTTCGGCGTCCTCATCAAGCCGAACAACGTCCTCTCCCTCGGGTTCGCGGTCCAGAACTTCGGCACGAACGTCGCCAACGCGGCGGCGGTCACGCGCGGCGGCGCCGGCTTCAAGCTCGGCGACTTCGTCAACCTCGGGCTCGAGGTCAATAAGGCGCAGGACACGGGGGCCAAGTTCGGCGTCGGAGCCGAGTTTCTCGTTCCCGAGGAATATCTCGAGCTCGGCCAGTTGACGTTTCGCGTCGGCTATTTCAACTCGGACAACCTCGGCCAGAGCTTCAGCGATACGCTCAAGTCCCTGCACTTGGACCGCACGAGCGGGATGTCGTTCGGCTTCGGTCTCTACACCTCGCAGGCCTTCGGCTACGGCCTGGGCTTGGATTACGCCATGGTGCCTTTCGGGGCGCTGGGCACGGTGGATCAGATATCGCTCAAGGTGAAGTTTTAACATTAATTTTATGAACCGCGTCTTGACAATGCCGGAGGCCGCTGTTACACTGAGGCCGAAGGGCCGTCATATATTAAGGAATGACACCGATCTCGATTTGGAAGCGGCGGCAGGGGCAGACCACCATCGAGTATTTGCTGACGACGGTGACGCTCGTCACGGTCTTCGCCGGGATGTACGGCTTCTTGCAGAGCTCCCTGAAGGACGAGTTCAAGGCCGCGGCCCGGGTGATTTTGAAGTCTTACTATTAGCTCAAGGAGAGAGAGAGAATGACGAGAATCGCAAAAGCGCGCGCGTGGCTGAGGAGGGAGAGAGGTCAGAATACGGTCGAATATCTGCTCATGCTCTCGGTCGTCGTCGGCGTCGTGCTCGCCGCGGGCATGCTGCTCAAGAAGTTCATGCCTGGACTTTTTGGCCAGATACAGCAGATGATCTCGGGCGCGGCGGGCAGCTTGGGCTCCGGCAGCTAACCGGCCTCAAGCTCCTCGTCGTCGGTCCGATCATCCCGCTCCTGGTCCTCGTGCGTCGTCGGCACGAGGGCCAGGACGGGGGACGGAAGCGGAGGTGCGGCGTGGTCAGGCGTTGGAAGAGACAGGGCCAAGTCGTCGTCGAGATGCTCTTGATCCTGCCGATCTTCCTGACGATCGTCTTTTCGATCATGGAGATCGGTCACATGGCCTTCTGGACGATCGTCGTCAATCACGCCACCTACGAGGTCGCGCGCATCGGCGCGATGACGGCGATCGACCGCAACGGCAACGGCCCGCGCGACGTGACCGCCGACATGCAGAACAGGATGGGCGGGATGATCAGCGGCGCCATGGTCACGTCTTACAGCGAGGCGCACCCGTTCGCCGACCGTCAGGCCGGCGTCACCAACAGCGATCTCGTGGTGACCACGACCTTCCCGGTCAAGCTCGTCTTCCCGACGAGCCCGTTCGTTTTCGTGCCCTTCTCCAAAGGCCAATGCGTGATGAGCTCCGGGGGCTCTACGTGCAAGGTGGCGGCGACAGTGCGTATGCCGATCGAGCGGCCTCTCCCTCAATAACATGGAAAAAAAAGGCGTGCTGATCCCGATGCTGCTGGCGATGGGCGCGGCGATCTTCTATCTCATGGTGCTCAGCAGCAAGGAAAAAGCGCTCAGCGGCGCCTACGAGATGGGCCAGGTTCTCGTGGCTCGAGCCGATATCCCGGAGCGCACCGTCCTCAAGGAGGACATGGTCGAGCCGGTGCCGATGCCGCGCAAGTTCATGGAGCAGGACGTCTTCGAGGTGAAGACTCCCTCCGACATCAAGATGATCGCCAACCTGGTCACCCGCGTGCGCATCCCGAAAGGCAACCAGCTCACGCAGTCCGCGCTGATCTCTCTTTCACCCGAGGCGGGCTTGAGCGTCAAGATCCCGCCAGGCTATAGGGGCGCGGTGCTTCCCATTGATCCGGAACTGAAGGCTCTCGTCAAGCCCGGCGACCGCGTCGACGTCCTCGTCACTTTCGACGCCCTGATGGCCGATAACAGGAAAGAGAAGGTCACGGCGACGATCCTGCAAAACGTTCTCGTCATCGCGGTCGGCACGAACATGGGGCAAGGCATGAACGCGAAGCAGTTCAAGGCCGCCGGCGCGACGGAGGATAAGAACGCCGCGATCGCCGAGAAGGCGATGATCAGCCTCGCGCTCAACCCCAACGAGGCGCAGTACCTCGCTTTGGCGCTCAAGCAGGGCGACACGACCGTCGTGATGCGCGGCTTGGGCGACGTCGAGATGCATCCGATGGAAATGGCGAGCTTCCGGAAGCTTTTCAGATAGCGATTTAGGCGTTCTCGATTCGGCGTTTCGGTACGACAACTAGGGCTGCAACGGTACGACAGCAGTGAAACGACAACGGTGGACGGCCGTCTTGTGCCTCGGGCTTGTCCTGGGGCTGGCGAAGAGAGTCTCGGCGCAGGCCGAGGACTCGATGATCGCCATTTCGGCCGACATCGTCGAGATCTCCGGATCGGTGGAGCGCAACGCGGGATTTGTATGGGGACCGTTCCAGACCGGCATCAACTTCGCGGAGACCAAGATCCCTGGCATCTACCAGGTGGGCGACTTCGCGCGCCAAACGGCGCTGCAGACCTCGCTCCACATGCTGGAGACCGAGGGCAAGGCTCAATTGCTGTCGAACCCGAAGGTCGTCGTGCAGGCGGGCAGCCAGGCGAGCTTCGTGGTCGGCGGCGAGACGCCCTATCCCGTCACGAACAACCAGGGCGTCGGCGTGGAGTTCAAGAAGATCGCCACGGTTTTGAACATCGTGCCGGTCATCAACCCGAACAAGAAGGACACGATCCGCGCGGAGTTCCAGCTCGAGGTCTCGAACCCCGACTTCTCGAAGCCCGTGCAGGTCGGCGGCACGGCCGTGCCCTCGATCATCACGCGTCAAGTTCAGACGGCCGTCGAGCTCAAGAGCGGCGAGACGCTCGTCATCGGCGGCTTGAAATCGAGCAGCAAGAACATCACGAAGTCGAAGGTGCCCTTCTTGGGCAGCATCCCGATCTTGGGCCTGTTGTTCACGACGACCGACGTCGTCGATCAGCAGCAGTCCCTGTTCTTATTCATCACGATGGAAATCGTCAAATAATCTGATGCCAGAGGCCAAGACCGAGGTTTTGACCGGCGGGCAGACGCAAGTCAAGGAGCCCAGCCGCGTCGTCGTGTTTACCGGCCCCAAGGAAGGGGTCGGCAAGAGCACGACGTGCCTGAATTTGGCGCTTGCGTGGGCCGGAAGCCAGAACCGCAAGGTCGTCATCGTCCACATGGACTCGCTGTGCCGCAACGACGTGGCGTTCCAGCTCGGCGGGCCGACGCCGCCGACCCTGGCCTCGATGGCCCAGCTGGTGGGGGAGAACCCCTCGGGCCTCGGGCGGCTCTTGCGCGGGCGCGTCCCGATCACGCAGTGGGGAGTGGGCTTGCTGCCGCTGGCTTCCAAGCGCCAGGAGATCATGTCCCTCGCGCCCTCGGTGGTCGTCAAGATCCTCGGCGCGCTGGCCGACAGCTACGACCTGTTTCTCGACGTCGATCCCTTTTTCCCGATGCAGATCTTCGCGTTCGATTTGGCCGACCTCGTGTACTGGAACTGCCTGCCGCAGCGTTCCCATTTCGAAGCCACGTACTCGCTTTTCCAGGAGTTCAAGAATCTTCACTTCCCGCTGGAGAAGTTCGAGATCGTCGTCAATCAGGCGAACCTCCCGGGCGCGCTGCCGCAGAAAGACGTCGACAAGTTCTTCGCCGCCCAGCAAAAGCGCGTGCTCGCCTACATGCCCTGGGAGGACCTGATCCCGGAGTACGCGAACTCGCAGAAGATCCTCGTCGTCGAGAACATGCAGAGCGACTGGATCAAGCAGCTGCGCATCCTCCTTGGCCGCACGATGGAGCTCAAGCCCACTCTCAAGCACTGGGAGTGGTACATGCCCCAGGAGGAGTTCAACGCGGGCGCCGATTTTCTGTTCAAGCCGACGCAAGGCTCCGGCGGAGGCGGCGGAGGGCAGGCCGCTCCGATAGCCGCGCAGAAGGCGCCGCCGCCGAGCGGTCCCGTGCCGGAGTTCTGGGACGATCTCAAGGGCAAAGTCCACAAGAACGTCGTCTCGGCGATGGAGACCGAGCGCATCCGCGTCGACGACCCGAATCAGGCCGCGGCGAACGCCGAGAAGGTGGCGCAGATCATCGAAAACATCCTCCAAAGAGAGGCCAATTTGCCGCTGTCGCGCTCGCAGCGCGAGCAGTTCTCCTCGGAGCTCGTCGACGAGATCCTGGGCTACGGCCCGCTTCAGCAGCTGCTGCGCGATCCGACCATCAACGAGATCATGGTCAACGCCTACGACAAGATCTACATCGAGCAAAAGGGCCAGCTGGTACTCTTGCCCATGCGTTTCCGCAACGACGAGCAGGTCGTCCAAGTCATCAAGCGCATCGTCGCGCCCGTCGGCCGCCGCATCGACGAGTCGGTGCCGCTGGTCGACGCGCGCTTGAAGGACGGCTCGCGCGTCAACGCGATCATCGCGCCCCTCGCGGTCTCGGGCCCGACGCTGACGATCCGCCGGTTTTCCGCGAAGCCTTACACGGCCGACCAGCTCATCAAGTTCGGCTCGACGACGCCGACCCTCATCGAGTTCCTGCGCGCCTGCGTGATCTCGAAGAAGAACATCCTGATCGCCGGCGGCACCGGCACCGGAAAGACGACGTTCCTTAATATGCTCTCGAACTATATCCCCGAAGGCGAGCGCATCATCACCGTCGAGGACACGGCCGAGCTGCGCCTGCTCGCCCAGCATTGGATCCGCTTGGAGTCGCGCCCGCCCAACATCGAGGGCAAGGGCGAGATCACGATCCGCGACCTCATCAAGAACTGCCTGCGCATGCGCCCCGATCGCATCATCGTCGGCGAGTGTCGCGGCGGCGAGTCCCTGGACATGCTGCAGGCCATGAACACCGGCCACGAGGGCTCGCTCGCCACGCTGCACGCGAACACGCCGTCGGACTCGATCGCCCGCTTGTCCGCGATGTGCTTGATGGCCGGCACCGACCTGCCCATGGGCGTGCTCATCGAGATGATCTCGAGCGCGGTGAACTTGTTCGTCCAGATCACGCGCTTCCCGGACGGCAAGCGCCGCACCACCTACATCACGGAGACGGTCGGGCGCGACGGCGCGAAGATCCTCACGAAGAACGTCTTCCGCTTCATCCAGTGCCACGTGGACGAGAAAGGCACCTCGTACGGCTACTTCACGGCCTGCGATTACGTTCCGAAGTTCTACGACGAGTTCAAGCTCAAGGGCCTCGAGATCCCGAAAGACACGTTCATGAGCGAGTTGACGAAGAAGAAGAAGGGCATCCCGAACTCGATCGATGCTCTCCTCAAGGCCGGCGTCCCCTGGACCGAGGACGCCGAGGCCGTCGCCGAGGCGCATGGAGGCGGCCATTAACGCCGCGGCCCTCGCCGCCCTGCTCGCGTTCGCCGGCGGCTCCGCCGTCGCTCAGCCGTTCACGCCCCAGGAAGTCAAGTTCATGCTGGACAAGACGGACGGGGCCGAGGCCCGCACGCAGAAGTTCTATCACTATTTCAAGAAAGACCGCGATCCGGGCCTCCCGGTCCCGCAGTGGGTCGATCAGACGCTCGACGCGATGCTCAAGCGGCCGGTCTGGCAAGACCCCGAGGAAGGCATCCTCAACGAGGCGCAGCTTTGGCAGGCCCCGGTCTCGGTGCTCTACGAGTTCTTCGAGCTGACGAGAAAGACCCTTTCGGCGCAGGACGGCGGCCAATTGGCGCCGCCGGCGTCTCTCGCGCGCGATTACGAGGACAACCGCGTGCGGTTCCAGATGTCGCTCGACCGCCTCTATCGAGCGCGCCTGGGCAGCTCGCTGGTCGGCCGCGGGCGCTCGGTGATGGCGAACTTCGACCTCATCGTCAAGGAGATGGACAGCTTGATGGACGGCTTGACCTCCGGCGACGCGCAGCGCTACAAGGAGGCGGTGCTCGGCGTCGCGACGCTCTCCAACGACGCTTACGATATCCTGCAGCGCGCGCCGCGCGGCTACGCGCCCCCCGGCTCCGAGACGCGCGGCAGCTTGAGCACCTCGCTCATCCTCAAGCTCGTCGGGATCATCTTCATCTTCGCCGCCGGTTGGCTGGTCGGGGTGCTCAACGACAAAAAGATCGAGGAAGGCGTCGCGCGCTACAAGGAAAAAGCGAAGGAGTGGGCGCACGAGTACGAGCGGCAGTTCTTGACGATCAAGGTCAACTACCTCGTCGGCGGCCCGATCGTCATCGGCATGCTCGTCGGCCTGCTTACGTTCGATCCGTTCGGCTTCCTGATCTTCTCGGGCTTCGGAATCTACGCGGGCCTTTCGCTGCCCGGTTGGCTTCTGCGCAACATCCGCTTTCGCCGCGGCATGAAGTGCGAGGGCCAGCTCATGGACGCCATGATCTTGATGTCGAACGGGCTCAAGTCGGGCGTCGACCTCGTCGGCTGCATCCAGCTCGTCCAGCGCGATCTCCAGCCGCCGATCTCCGAGGAGTTCGGCCTCTGCATCAAGAACTACCAGCTCGGCATGAGTTTGGAGCGAGCTCTGGAAGGGGTTGAAGAACGCGTGCAAAGCCGCCTCCTTTCCTACATGATCAAGGCCGTCGTCATTCAGCGCTCGGTCGGCGGCAACCTGACCAAGATCTTCGACCGCATCGTCGAGAACATCCGCGAGGAGGCCAAGCTCGTCGAGAAGACGGCGGCGATGACGGCCCAGCAGCGCATTCAAGCGATCGTCGTCGGCGTGATGCCTTGGTTCATGCTGATCATGCTTTTCGCGTTCCAGCCCAAGCCGATGAAGGACTTTTATTTCACGCCGCTCGGCGTGTTGACGCTCGCTTTCTGCACCATTTGGATCACGATCGGGATGAACATCGTCAACAAGTTGGGGGACATCCAGGTCTAGATTATGGTCAACGACCCCCTGATCCACTGGATGCTGCTGGTCGTCGGAGTGCTCGGCTCGGTCGCCGCGTACACGGCCGCGCACCGGCTCTTCGCCCCGGCGCAAGAGGACGAGACCGAGCTCTCGAAGCTCGCCAAGAAGGAAGCCGGCATGACCACGGCTTTCTCGAGCCTCAACCCCAACGGCAGCTTGATCGACCGTCTGGATCTCTTTCTTCTGAGGACGTTCCACCTGGACGTCAAGCTCGAGGAGCTGCACATGATGATGGGGCGCCCGGCCAAGCCGACGCCGCTCGAGATGCTGCACCTCAAGGAGCTGATGGCGCTGGGCTTGTGCGTCTTCTTTTACTTCCTCTCGGACTCGGTGGTCTTCGGGCTGTTCGGCGTCGTGGCGTTCTTCGTCCCCGACCAGCTCTTCTTGAGCAAGATCCAAAAGCGGCAGTTCGAGATCATGAAGACCTTCCCGACGTTCGTCGACCTCGCCGCGCTGACGATCGAGGCCGGCTTGGATTACATGGCGGCCATCGAGCGCATCCTGAAGAACTCGAAGAACAAGAGCGAGCTCGAGAACGAGCTTCAGAAGGTCATCAACGAGATCCAGCTCGGCTACTCGCGCAAGGACGCGTTGAAGCGCCTGGCCCTGCGCACGGGGGTCCAGGAGATCCGCTCGTTCGTCGGCTTGGTCATCCAATCGGACGAGCTCGGCACCTCGCTCGTCGAGCTGTTGCGCAACTACGCGGCCGACATGCGGTTTCGCCGCCTCAACAAGGCCGAGAAGCTCGCCGCGCAGGCCTCGACCAAGATGCTCATCCCGCTTTTCGTTTTCATCTTCCCGACGGTGTTCATCATGATGCTCGCGCCGATGGCCAAGAACCTGATACAAGGAGGGCTCGGGTTCTAGCTATGATCCATCTGCTCGCCTTGACGCTCGCGCTCGGCGGCGCCTCTTGGAGCCAAGACGCGCCGTCGCCCAAGGGCAAGGACATGGATCAGCTGTTTCTCGACATGTCGAAGATCAACCTCGGCACGATCACCTCGGAAGACGACAAGAAAAAATACATCTACACGATCCAGCTCGAGAAGGCGCGCATCACGCGCAAGACCTTGAAAGACGTCTACGACAACGCCTTCGACTTGTACAAGAAGGGCGAATACGAGGGCGCGCGGGAGCTGACGGGCAAGATCCTCGCGATCGACCCCGCCTACGAGGACGCCTCGATCCTCCAGCGCGCGACCATCGAGCTCAAGGGCGCCAAGAAGCCCGAGTTCTCCGAGCGCAAGCTCGTCGAGGACAAGTTCGAGGAGGGGATGGCGCTCTATCGCCAAGGCCGGCTCGTCGAGGCGTCCGAGCGATGGGAAGAGGCGTCGAAGCTCAACCCGACCAATCTCAAGGCCAAATATTGGCTGAAGAAATGCAGGGGAGAACTCGCCGAGGAGCATTTCCGCCGCGGCCACAAAGCCTATAGCCAGCACCGCTTGAAAGAGGCGCTCGACCAATGGTACGCCGCGCTGGTCTTAAATCCCAGATACCCGCGGCTCGTGCCCGCGATCGCCAAGGTCGAGTCCGAGGCGCGGGAGCAGGACGCCAACGAGAAATTGCAGGCGGCCCTCAATCTCTACAGCCAGGGCGAGACGGTCGAGTCGCTCAAGATGCTCGACGAGGTTCTCGAGGCCGGCCCCGGCAACACGAAGGCGCAGAAGCTCATGGCGGAGATCCGCTCCGAGATGGCCCAGCAGCACGTCGCCGCGGGCCGGCAGCTCTACGAGCAGCGCAAGTATACCGACGCGATGGCCGAGTGGAAGCACGCCACCGAGTACGGATACGATCAGCGGGCCGCCGACCAGCTCGTCGCGCGCGCCAAGGAGCAGATCCGCCGTGAGGAGCAGTTCAAGCGCCAGCAGGCGGAGATCATCGCCAAGCGCCAAGCCGACGAGGCCGAGAAGAAAAGGCTGGAGGCGGAGACCGCGGCCGCCGCC
>CAZRIP010000013.1:0-50196 GCA_964600165.1 uncultured Elusimicrobia bacterium
AAGGCGCTCGACGGACGCGCCCCGCTTCGCGCCGTCATCGACAAGCTGCACGGGGAGTTCGAGATCGACCGCGCCGCGCTCGAGCAAGACGCCGCCGCCCTCGTCGCCGACCTGCTGAGCATCAAGGCCATCGCCGCCGTCCCGTGATCTCCAAGGCCCGGCTCGAGCTCCGGCCGGAGCGGACGCCCTTCTTCTGCCAGTGGGAGGTCACCTGCAAGTGCAACCTCCGCTGCGTGATGTGCTACACGGACTGCTTCAACGCGCCCGAGCACATCCGCCGCGAGCTGCCGTTCTCCGAGATCGCGCGGATCATGGACGAGCTCCATGAGGCCGGCTGCGCCGAGATCCTCTTCACGGGCGGCGAGCCGTTCGCGCGCCCGGACTTTCTCGAGATCCACGACCGCGCCAAGAAGCTCGGCTTCGTGACGTCCATCTTCTCGAACGGCACGATGATCGACGAGCGGATCGCCGACCGTCTCGCCGAGCTCCCCCCCTCGCGGGTCGAGATCTCCCTTCACGGCGTGAGCGCGGGCGTCTTCGAGGCCGTCACGGCCGCGCCGGGCTCGCTCGAGAAGTGCCTGCGCGGGCTCCGTTTATTAAAGGAGCGGGGCATCCCCCTCGTCTTGAAAGCCACCGCGATGACGCTCAACGAGACCGAGCTGCTCGCGGTCAAGAGCTTCGCGCGCGAGCACGGCGCCGCGTTCAAGATGGGAGAGCGCATGCGCGAAACGCTCGACGGCGACGAGGCGCCGCGCCGCTTCGAGCTGCGTGACGAGACCCTGAATGCGCTCGAAGCCCGCGACGAGGACTTGGCGCGCGAGGCCCGCGCGAGAGAAGACGCCGAACGACCGTCGTGCCGCGGCGGCGCGGCGAAGTTCCACATCGACGCCTACGGCGTCCTCCAGCTTTGCTCCGGCAACCGCCGAGAAGGCTACGACCTGACGAAAGGCCCGTTCAAGACCGGCTTCCATGAGCGCCTGCCGGATTTCCCATGCCCGAACAAGCGCTGATCGAGAAGAAGAGCTACGCCGAGTTCTCCCGCGGCGTCTTCGAGACCGGCCGGATCATCAAGGCTCAGCTCGAGCTGACCTACCGCTGCAACCTTCATTGCGCCCACTGCTACACCGATCCGTACAACAAGAAAGAGTTTTTTCCGCGCGAGCTCTCGACCGCCGAGGTCAAGCGCGTCATGGACGAGCTCTCGGAGCTCGGCGTGCTGTGGCTTAACCTCTCGGGCGGCGAGGCGCTGTCGCGCCCCGATTTTTTCGAGCTGTACGACTACGCGCACGACAAGGGCTTCCTGCTCGTGCTTTTCACGAACGGCACGACGCTGACGCCGCGCGTCATCGAGCGCCTCAAGGCGCGGCCGCCTTTCTTCGTCGACGTCTCCGTGCACTCCCTCGACGCCGCGGCCTTCGACCGGTTCACGGGCGTCCGAGGTTCTTTTCTGAAGTTCGAGGCCGGCATGAAGCGCCTGCGCGCGAGCGGACTGCCTTTCCGCACGAAGACGCTCGCCATGGATTGGAACAAGGATGAGCTTCCCTCGCTGAAAGCCTACGTCGAAAGCCTCGGCGAGGAGTTCTCGTTCGCGACGTCGATCAAGCCGCGGCTGGACGGGGACCTCTCTTCTCTTATCAACCGGCTGTCGCCCGCCGAGATCAAGGCGCTCGAGGACGAGTTCGGAATCTGGAAAGACGACGACGACGCGTGCTCCGTCGCGCGAGCTCAGCTCGGCGCGCCTTCGGACGCGCTCTACCGCTGCGGCTGCGGCGGCAACTCCGTCCACGTCAACGCCTGGGGCGAGGTCGGCACGTGCACGCTGGAGTACGAGGTCCGTGCTTCCGTGAGGGAACACGGCCTTCGAGAAGCCGTCGAAAAAGTGTTTAATGCCGTCAAGGCGCTGCGCTACCGCGGCTCCTCGCCGTGCGGGACGTGCGAGCTCCACCGCTTCTGCGAGAAGAGCCCGACGGCGCTGCGCCTCGAGGAAGGCGACGAGGAAGCGCCGGGACGCTATCATTGCGACGTGGCGTTGGACCGCGCCGAGCGGCTCGTCCGCCGGCGACTGCCGCACCCGTTAGGGAGAAAGACATGACCCAGAAAAAGCCGTACGCGGCGCCGAAGATCACCGAGGTCGAGCTCAATCAGGAGCAGGCCATCCTGAGCACCTGCGCGAGCGGCACGACGAGCACCTCGAACAACAAGACCACCGGCTGCGTCGCCGGGACCTGCAAGAAATCCATGAACTCGGGCAACAACGCGGGCCGGGCGTCTTGATCCTGGAGCTCGAGATCGGCGGGTTTCGCGTCGCGCTGCGCGAAAGCGAGGGCCGTCCTCTCGTCGATTGGCCGGCGCAGTCCTACGAGCTGTTCTCGGTCCCCCCGAGCGCGAGGCCGGACCTCTCGTTCGACGCGCGCGTCGTCGAGCGCTTGCCCGCTTTCGAGCGCGGGCGCCTGATCTACGACGGCGGCCCGGAGCAATGGCGGCTCTACGAGCGCGGCGACGAGCTGCTGCTCGTCGCGCCCAAGCCGGGGTCCGATGAGCCCCAGCACGCCGCGGTCCTTTCACGCGACTATTCCGCGGGAGAGATATTCACGGCCCAGGGATCGTCTTGGTCGCCGAGCGAGGTGATCACTCCCATCGTCGAGGCCTGCCTGCTCTCGCGCCTCGCAAGACGCGGCGGCTTGCTGCTGCACGCGGCCGGGATCGACTTCCGCGGCGAGGGCCTCGTCTTCACCGGCCCCTCGGGCGCGGGCAAGAGCACCCTTTCCGGGCTTTTCACGGAGCGCGGCGCGCTCATCTTGAACGATGAGCGCGTGATCGTGCTCGATCCCGCCGGGGCTCCCGTCGTCCACGGCACGCCGTGGTGCGGCACCAATCCCGAGATGCGCAAGGCCAGCGCGCCCCTGCGCGGGATCTACTTCATCAAGCACGGCCGCGAGAACCGGCTGCGCGCGCTTTCGCTCGCGGAGGCGACGGCGCTCTGCGCGCGCCAGGCCTTCCTTCCGCAATGGGACGCCGAGGGCATGGCGGCGACGCTCGCCTCGGCCGAGGCGCTCTGCCGCCGGCTCGGCGCGCGCGAGTACGCGTTCCGCAACGACGCGTCGGCGGTGGAGGCGCTCGTTGGAGAAGCTGGACCGGTCGCGCTTCGCTAGCGGGCTGCTCGAGGCGAGCCGCCGCCTGCGGATCCCGCGCGCGGCCACCTTCGAGCTCAGCTACGGCTGCAACCTCGCCTGCCGCCACTGCTTCAATCCGACGCACCGCGCGTCGCCTCGGGAGCTTTCCAAGAGCGAAGTCTTCCGGATCGTCGACGAGATCGCCGCGCTCGGCGTCTTCGAGCTTTGCCTGACGGGCGGCGAGCCCTTCCTACGCCCCGATTTCTGCGACGTCGTCGAGCGCGCTCGCTCTCTCGGCCTTGTCGTCACGATGAACACGAACGCCACGCGCGCGACGCCCGCGGCCGCCGAGCGCCTCGCCCGCGCCGGGGTCGAGGGCGTCTACGCCTCGCTCTACGGCGCGACGGCGCCGATCTACGAAAGCGTGACCGGCGTCCTCGGCTCGTTCGCGCGCTTCGAGGCAGGGCTGGACGCGCTGACCGCGGCGGGGCTTCCGGTGACGCTGCAGATGCCGCTGATGACGCTCAACGCCCGTGAGTTCGAGGTTGGGCGCGCCTACGCGCGGGCGCGAGGCCTGGGCTTCAAGTTCACCTTCGAGATCTCGCCGCGGCAGGACGGGGACCTTTCCCCTCTCGCCGTGCGCCTTTCGCCGGCGGACAAGCTGCGCCTGGTCGGAGAGCTCGACGAGCTGCCCGGCTGCGCCGGAGGAACGGACGAGCCTCCGTTCGTCGACTGCGACTGCGGCCGCGCGCACTTCGCGATCACGCCTTACGGCGAGATGAACCTCTGCACCGTCTTCCCGACGCCGAGGTACGACTTGCGCCGCGGAAGCGTGCGCGAGGGCTGGGAGGTCTTGAAGAAGACCGTCGACGACGCGCGGCCGAACGCGCGCTTCGAATGCCCGTCTTGCGACCTGCGCGACGCCTGCCGCCAGGGCCGCGCCGACGCCTGGCTCGAGGCGCGCGACATGAGCGCCTGCCTGCCCCACTACAAGGAGCTCGCGCGCGCGGAGAAAGAGGCTCGTGGACCGGCTCGAAGCGTTCGTTGAGACTTACGCGGCGGTCAGCGCCGCGAACCGCCGCACCCTCGGCAAGCTCGAGGAGCTGCTGGTAAAACTCGAGGAACGCGGGGTCGAGGTCATCTTGCTCAAGGGAGCCGATCTTTCCACGCGCGTCTATGGCGCGCTGGGGCTGCGCTGCGTCGGCGACGCCGATCTCCTGGCCCGGGAAAAGGACCTGCCCGCGCTCGACGAGGCGGCTCGCGCGGCAGGCCTGCGTCCGCGCATCGACGGGAACCCCGCGTACATCGATTCCGAGGACAAGTTCGTCGCCGACGTCGCGCTCGACGTCTGGTACATGCCGGATACGACTCCGCTTTGGGAGCGCTCGCGCGTCTCGCCGTTCCTCGGCGCGCGGGCGCGCCGCCTGGACCCGACGGACGCCCTGCTTTATTCGTGCGCCTGGTCCTGCCTGCACCGCGGCTATTTCACGCCGCAGTTCGCCGAGGACGTCGAGCGCCTCGTCGCGAGCGAGCCGGTCGATTGGGACCGGCTGCTCGCCGACGCGCGCGCGTACGGCCTGCGCATGCCGCTGCGAAGAGCGCTCATCCACGCGCGAGACAAGCGGAAGCTCGCCGCGCTCACGCCGGTCCTCGCGCGTCTTTCGCCATCGGGTCTCGGCGAGCGCGCCGCCTCCGCGCTGCTCGACCGCCTCGTCCTCGAAAAAAGGCTCGTCGGCCTCGGGCATCTGCTCGTCGCGTTGACGCGGCCGCGCGGCGCGCGGCTCAAGGCGCTCGCGCGCGGCGCGCTGCCCGGAAGACGCTTCCTCTCCTATCGGTACGGCGAGCGCTCGGGCGCATCGCTCGTCTTGATCCGCGCGGCGCGGCCGTTCTATCTCGCTTGGAGCGCCGCGGGCCTGGCCGCGCGGATCGCCCTGCGCCTGGCGGGTGCCGCGTGAACTTACGGTCTCGTCTCGCGCTCAGAGTCTTCGACCTGCCGAGGGCCATGGAGACCGCGCTGCCGGCGCTGCTTCCGCTCGAGTGCCTCGTCGAGCTCAACGAAAGCCATTACGGAGCCCAGCGAACCTTCTGGGCCGACGAGAACGCGCGCGGCCTCTTCGCGGCCGAGGCGCGGCTGCTCGAGCGGCTCGCGATCCGCGACGGACGCGCCCTGTGCGTCGCTTGCGGCGCGGGCCGCGAGGCCCTCGCCCTCGCCGGGCGGGGCTTCGACGTGGTCGGAGTCGAGGCGGTCGGCTCGTTCGTCGAGCACGCCCGCCGGTGCGCCGTCGAGACGGGCGCGCGCGCGCGGTTTGTCCGCGGCGACGCGACGCGCCTCGCGGAGGCTCTTGCCGCGGGGGGCCGGTTCGACCTCATCACGCTGCTCAACGTCGCTTACAGCTACGTGCCGACGCGCGCCGCGCGCGTGGGGCTCCTGCGCGAATGCCGGCGCAGGCTCGCCGAGGGCGGCCGTTGCGTCGTGAGCTTCGTGACGAGCGAGCCGTCTCGTCCCGAGCGCTTGCTGCGCGCGCTCCTGCGGCCCGCCGCTCTCGTCTTGGGAAACCGCGGACACGAGCTCGGAGACCGCGTGATCGGGACCGGCAATTTCATCCATTTTTTTCCGAGCATGGCGGTCGTCGACGACGAGGCGCGGGAAGCGGGTTTCGCGCGGCGGGAGCTGTTCTTGGAGGCGGACTACGGCCCGCTGGGGGTCCTCTCGGAATGAGGTTGCGCTCGAGGCTCGGGCGCGCGGCGCTGCGGTGGAGCTACCGGCTCGAATCGGCCGCGCCCGTCTTATTCGACGCGGCATCGCTTCGGACGATCAACCGCGCCGCTTTCGACGGCCAATCGAACGAATGGATCGCCCGCTCCGAGGAGGGCTGGCTGCCGGACGAGCGGCTTCTTTTCGACCGGCTCAAGCTCCGGCCCGGAAAAGCGCTTTGCTTGGCCAGCGGCGCGGGCCGGGAGGCTTTCGCGCTCGCGCGCGCGGGGTTTTCGGTGCTCGGCGTCGAGCAGGTGGAGTCAATGGTCGCGGCCGGCTCGGAGCGCTCGCGCCGCCTCGGCCTCGACGTCCGCTTCGCCCACGGCGACATGGCGGACCCTCCCGGCGGCGACAAGTTCGATCTCGTGCTGATCTGCAACCTCGCCTACGGGTTCGTGCCCGGGCGGCGCGCCCGCGTCGCGTGGCTCTCGCGCCTGCGGTCCATGCTCGAAGCCGGCGGGCGCGTCGTCGCCAGCTATCCGGTCAAGGAGCCCGGACGATTCGAGCGCCGTGCGCTGCCGCTTCTCAAAGCCGCCGCGCGCGCGGCGGGAAACCCGGATTACGAGCTCGGCGACCGCGTCGACGCGACGCCGATGTTCTTCCGCCTTTTCCCCTCGTGCGGGATCGTCGCCGACGAGGCGCGAGAGGCGGGGCTGCGCGCGAGATTCTTCTGCCCTACGGTTCACGATCACTTCGCGATCCTAACGCCCTCTTGAGCGCGGCCAGGAGCGGAAGGACCGCGACGATCGCGCGATTGCGAAGCCGCGCTCCTGCGGTGCCGGAGATCCGGATGAGGCGCGGCCCGCGGCGCGCGAACTCCACCGTCCCCAGCACGTCCGCGAAGGCAACGGCCTCTCGGGTCGAAAGATAGGCGTCCGCCCGCGCCACGAGGACGCGCGCCGCGGCGTCGACCGCCACGACGCGGTGCGCGACCTGTCCGCCGCCGGCGGAGCGGAAGAGCGCGACATCCCCGACGCGAGGCGACGCCCCGCCTCGCACGATCAGCTCGTCGCCGTCGAGCAAGAATGGCTCCATGCTGCGGCCGCGCGATTGGTAATATATGACGCTCATGGCGCTCCAGCTCTCCTGATTATACCTTGGCATCCGCCGATCCTGCGATCGAGTTGAAGGGCGTATCGAAGCGGTTCGGGGCCACCCGAGCCCTCGACGGCGCCGATTTGACCGTTTCTCGAGGGGAAGCGGTCGCCCTCGTCGGATCCAACGGCGCCGGAAAAACGACGCTCCTCAAGATCATCGCGACTCTCATCCTTCCCGATCAGGGCGACGTCCGCGTCGCCGGCATCCCGGCGCTGCGGGAGCCGGCTCGCGCGAAAGCGCGCGTCGGCCTGCTCGTCGCCGACGACCGAAGCTTCTATCCGAGGCTGACGGGACGCCAGAATCTCGCGTTCTTCGCGGCGCTCTGGGGCTTCTCGTCCGCGCGCTTCGCGGCGCGCCTGTCCGAGCTTTCGGGCGACCTCGGCCTTTCGGATTGGCTCGACCGCCCGCACCAGGAGTGCTCGGCGGGCGGCAAGCAGCGCCTGGCGCTCGCGCGCTGCCTGATGCCCGGACCGGAAATCCTGCTGCTCGACGAGCCCACGCGCAGCCTCGATCCCGCCGCCGCCGCCGCGCTGCAAGAGACTCTAGGACGCCTCGTCCTATCTGGCGCGACCCTTCTATTCGCGACCCATTCCCACGAGGAGGCCAAGCGGCTGTCGGACCGCGTCTTGACGGTCGAAGAAGGACGCCTGCGATGAGCTTCTTGCGCGGCCTTACGGCTCTGCTCGAGCGCGACTGGGCCGAGCATTTGAGCTACAAGGCGTCGGTCCTCGTCGACGCCGGCGTCGCTCTCGCCCACGTCGTCACTTATTTTTTCATCTCCCGCCTTCTGCCCGCGGGCGCGAGCCCGTACCTCGCGCGTTACGGCGGCTCCTATTTCCCCTTCGCGCTCATCGGGATCGCCTTCGCCCAATACCATCGCGCGGCGCTCTCAGGGCTGTCCTCGGCTCTCGCGCGCGAGCAGGACGGAGGCACGCTCGAACTCATCTGGCTGTCGCCGGCCGGGCTTCCGGGTGTCCTCGCGGCCGGCTGGCTTTGGGAGTTCTTCTGGGTCACGGCGCGCGTCGCGCTGTATCTGGCGGCCGGCGCCATTCTTTTCGGCGTCGACTTCTCGCGCGCGAGCTTCACGTCCGCGGCGGCGACCTTGTTCTTGACGATGTCTTCGCTCGCCGGCCTCGGGCTCATGTCGGCCGGATTCCTTCTCGTCTACAAGCGCGGCGATCCGGTCTCGTACCTTCTCGACGGCGCGACGCGACTGCTTTCAGGGGTCTACTTCCCGGTCGCGCTGCTGCCGGCGTGGCTCGCCGTAGCGTCGAAAGCGCTGCCGTTCACCTTCGCGCTCGAGGCGCTGCGCCGCGCCATCCTCGAGGGCGCGGGCCTCCGCGGCCTCGGCCTCGAGCTCGGCGTGCTGGCGGGCTGGACCGTCGTCGCGCTGCCGCTCGGCTTGTGGCTCTTCGGCAAGGCGGTGGAGCGCGCCCGCCGCGACGGAAGCCTCGCCCTGCGCTGATGAGACGCTGGGTCTTGCTCTTCCTGGTCTCGCGGCTCGCCGTGATGCTGCTCTCAGACCAGAGCAGACTTTTTCTGTTCGTCGACGAGGAGCTCTATCGCGGCACGATCGGGCGCCTGCTCGACATCGCTCCCCATATTTCGCTTTTTTCTCTGCGGACCGACGACTTCAACAGCGGCGCGATGGTCTTCGGCTGGCTCGCGTCGCGGTCGTTCAGGGTGTTCGGGCCGACTGTTTTCGCGCTCAAGCTGATCCCCGTCCTCTGGTTCACCGCCGCGCTGTGGTTTTGGCAGGACTTGGCCGAGCGCTTCGCGGGCCGCCGAACGGCGGTCATTTTCTCCGCCTTGTTCGTGTTCAGCCCGCCGAGCTTCACCGCCTACTCATTGACCGCGATGGGTTTTCACTCCGACACCGTCGCGCTCACGGCCGCGACGCTCTGGCTCTTCTTCAAGCAGACGCGAAGCGAGGCCGCTGGCTTGGCGCGCGCGGCGGCGCTCGGCTCGCTCGCCGGTTTCTCGCTCTGGTTTTCCTATCATTACGCGCTCACGCTCGCGGCGCTCGCGCTCTATTGGCTTTGGCGCGAGCGGAGGATGCCTTCCGGGCGGAGAACGCTCCTCATCGCCGCGGGCTTTCTCGCGGGCTTCTGGCCCTGGCTCGCGCTCAACCTGCTCGGCGGCGGACAGGGCTGGGTCGTCCACGGCATCCCGGTCTGGTCGCTCTTCCGGCCGCGCGGACAGAATTTCGTCTTCACGCTGTGGGCGACCTCCTTCGGCGGAGAAAACTGGCCGGCGCCGCTCAAGCGCGCGGCGGACGCGGGCTTCACGCTCGCCTACGCGGCGATCTTGACCTGCGGCCTCATCGCCGCGCGCCGCCGCGGCCGGCTCCCCGGCGGGCCGCTCGGGCTCGTCGCGCTCCTCTACCTCGTCCTTTTCGCCGCGGCCGCGCAAGCGTGCGCCCTGCAGGAATGGCGCTATTTCGCGCCGGCTTATCCGTTCGTGCTGTTCTTCGTCGCCGCCTCGCTCGACGGCTTCGGCCGCGCCGGCGCGCCGGCCGCGGCCGCGCTCACCGCGTTGTCTATCTTCTTCAATTCGTTCCTTCTCTCCCCCTCTCATTCCGGCGAGGCATTGACCTCCCGAGGCTACACCTGGCGCTTCCCGCTCGGCGCCGTCTGCTTCGAGGCGTCCTCGTGCGCGCGCTATCGCGACGCCGTCGCACCGATCCTGCCTCCCGGCGAGCGGCGCGAACTCGAAGAAGGCGTCGCCGAGCAGCTCAAGGCTCTGTAACGATTCCGAGATACGCGCGGGGCCCCAGCCTGTTATAATTACTCAGGATGCGGTTTTCGGACCTCAAGAAGAACAAGACGCCCGCGGCGCCGGCGCCCGTCGCCGCGCCGCCGCCGCCCATCGCCCCGGCGCGGCCGTCGCCGCCGCCGGCCGCGCCCGCGCGCCCTCCCGAACGCCCGCCTGAGCGCGCCCCCGTCGCTTGGACCAAGGCGCCTCTCGCGCCGGCGCCGGCTCCGGCGCGCGACGACGCGTCCGACCGTTCGGCCGCCCGCGCCGCTTATGGACGCGCCATCGAGGCCGTCCGCGTCGCCCTGGCCGCCGTCGATTCGGCCGGCTCGGTCGCCGCCGCCGCCGCCGCGAGCCGGGAGCTCGCCGAGCTCGCCGCCTCAGGCAACTCCGCCCTGCTCGCCTTGACGCAATACGGCACTCCGGACGAGCCGACGGCCGCCCATTCCGTCAACGTCGCGATCCTCTCGGGCCTGCTCGCTCACGAGCTCGGCTCGAGCGCCTCCGACATCCAGACTCTGGCCCTCGCCGGGCTGCTCCACGATCTCGGGCGCGCGCGCCCATATCGCCTCGCGCTCAAGACGGTCGCGGCCCCCGAGGCTCAGGCGATCCGCCGGTCCTTGGTCGGCTTGGCGGCGCGCCTGGCCGACAACCCCGATCTCCCCGCCGCGGAGATCGCCCCGGCGGCCCGCGTCATCTCCCAGCTCCACGCCGAGCGCGTCGGCGGCGTCGAAGCGCAGATCTTGAGCCTTTGCGACGTCTACGACGCCCTCACCCATGGCTACGACGGCAAGCCCGGTCTCAATCCGGGCGCGGCGTTCAAAGCCCTGAATTCGGTCGCGGGCGGCTGGGAACGGTCCTGCATCAAGGCCTTCCTTCAGCTGGTTTCGCCCTTCCCCCCGGGCTCGCTGCTCGAGCTGGCCGACGGGCGCGTCGGCTGCGTCATCGCGGTCAACCAGAAAACGCTGACGCGGCCGGTGATCGAGGTTTGGGCCGCGAGCGACGGGCGCGAGGTGCTGCCCGGCACGATCATCGATCTCTCGCGCGAGCTCTTGATCGGCATCGCCGGCTCGCCCGACGACAAGAGGCTCGCGCTGCCCGCCGTGGCCCGCCGCCTCCCCGCCGCGCGCGTGTGGAACGCGTAATCCGGCCTCGGCCATGAAAGTCCTGTTCATCTGCGAAGGGAACCTCTGCCGCAGCGTCATGGCGGAGAAGCTCTTCGAGGCCTCGATGCGCCGCCGCGGAAAACCCGCGGAGGCCCGATCCTGCGGCTTGGCCGCGGCGACCCGTTTGGCCGTCCCTTCGGAAGTCCGCGCGATCCTCAAACAAGCCGGCGTGCCCGCCTTCGAGCACCAAGCGACGCCGATCGACCAGAACCTGCTCGATTGGGCCGACGTCGCGATCACGATGACCGAGGTTCAGCTCGAAGCCGTCCAGGATCGATTCCCGAAGTCCGCAGGCAAGGTCGCCTTGCTCCGGGAAAAGGCCGGGTTCCCGGACTTCGACGTCGAAGACCCTTTCGGCCGGACGGAAGCCGACTATCGCGCCTGCGCCGCGCGCATCGCCGCGTCGATCGAGCGCCTGGCCGCCTAGCCAAGCAAGGACGGCAGGCGGCGCGCGAACTCGAGGTCCGACGGGAACATCTCGTCGGTCGGAATCTCGCCGAGTCCGGCCCAGAAGAGGCTGATCACGTCGTCGTCGTTGCCGCCCTCGCGAAGCTTCCCGCCTCGCTCCTCGACGAGCCAATAGAGGCTCACGATCTGCATGGGCGCGTGCGTGGAGACGTGGGCGGTCTCGCTGGCGTAGAGCACGCGCACGGGCTCGATCGCGAGGCCCGTCTCCTCGACGTACTCGCGCCGCAGCGCCTCGATCGGCCCCTCGCCGAGCTCCACGCCCCCGCCCGGGAAGTTGACGAACTCGCGGTCGATGAAGCGGCTGCGGGTGAGCAGCACTTTTTCGCCGCGGCGAAGGACGCCGTAGATGCGCGGGCTGAAGCGCTCGGGCTTCATGGCAGGATTCTAGCGCTTGGAGACGCGCGCTACAATCCCAGCGCTTGTAGCTTTTTTATCGCGCGCTCCGTGTGCGTGCCGTTCCAATACATGCGAGCGCACTTAGGGCAGCGAAAGAACGGCGTGCGCAGCTCGCGCACGAGGGGCGGCACGAGCGGCAGCGCCTGCTCGCGAGGGAGCTCCGAGAGCGGCTCGTTGCAGTAGGTGCAGCGCGAGAAGAGGCGGGCGCGGTCGAGCTTGAGCCCCGCCTCGCGCGCGACGAGCGTGAGCTGGTCCTCGAAGCGCTGGGAGCGGATCACGATCATCTTAAGGCCCTGGACCGCGGGGATTTCGGTGTCGCGCGTGAGGAAGATCCGCCGCTCGCGATGCGCCTGCTCGAGGAGCTCTAGGTCGGAGAGGCCGGCTTCGCCGTAGCGCGCGTCGTAGCCGAGGATGAGCAGCCAGCGCGCGAGCTTGCCGAGCATGTTGTCGGCGAGGAAGCGCGGCGGCGGCGAGGCTGGATCTTGCGTGGCGGGCCGATTAAATCATTTGAGACGGCGGCGGCTCAACGGCGAAGGCCCGTCAGCTGCTCGACCTTCATCTCCAGGAAGGGAATGACGAGCGGCTTGCAGATGAAGTCGCGCGCTCCTTCATGCACGATCAGCTTCATCTGCCTCTCGCTCACGCGATCGCCCATGGCGAGGATGTCCGCCTGAGGCTCGACCTCGAGAATCTCCCGCAAGACCAAAAGGCCGTCGACGCGCGGCAACCGGATGTCCAAGAGGACCAAGTCGGGGCGGTTCTTCTCGAATTTCTCGAGCGCTTCGCCTCCGTCGCGCGCGGTGAGCACCTCAAAGCCTCCCGCGGCGAAGCGCTGGGTCAAGTCCGCCAGCAGTTCCCCGTCGTCGTCGACGATGAGGAGCGCGGGGCTGGGCACGGTGGAACGAGGTCTCATCTCCCTTACTATGCTCCGCCGCGCCGTTTCCCGCAAGGCCGCGGATGTCAGGAACTGTCAAGCGTGGACAGCGGTCTATTCCACCTTCACCTCGGCCTCGACGGACATCCCCGGACCCAGCAATCGGCCGGTCGCCGGAATCTCGTCGAGGACGATCTTGACCGGCATGCGCTGCACGATCTTGACGAAGTTTCCCGTCGCGTTCTCCGGCGGCAGCAGGCTGAAGCGCGCGCCCGTGCCGGCCTGCAGGCTGTCGACGTGCCCGCGGAGCTTTCCAGGATACGCGTCCACCTTGACCTCGGCGCGCTGGCCCGCGCGCATGTCGCGCAGCTGCGTTTCCTTGAAATTCGCGACGACCCAGACGTCGGTCGGCACGAGCGCGAGCAGAGGCTGGCCGACGGAGACGAACGCGCCGGCCTCGACGGACTTGCGCGTCACGCGCCCGTCCTGCGGCGCGACGATCTTGGTGTAGGACAAGTCGAGCTCGGACTGCCGCAGGCGCGCCTGCGCCTCGTCGAGCGCGGCCCGCGCGGCTTGGGCGTCTGCCAGCGCGTGGTCCACGCTCTGGCGCGAGGCCTCGCGGCGCTCGAAAAGCGCCTGATAGCGCTTCGCGTCGAGCTCGGTCTTGCGCGCGGAGGCCTGCGCCCCGGCGACCGCCGCCCGCGCGTCGTCGAGCTTGGTCTGATAATCCTGAGGCTCGAGCTCGGCCAGGACGTCGCCTTTCTTGACGAGCCGGTTGTCGTCGACGAGCACGCGCAGGACGTGGCCCTGAACCTTCGGGCTCACCGGAGCGACGTGCGCCTCGATGAACGCGTCGTCGGTGGCGACCCAGCCGCTCGTCGCGGCCCACCAGCCGGCGCCGGCGAGCAGCGCGACGACGGCGGCCGCGACGATGGCCTTGGTCCGATTGGAGAGGCCCGCCTTCTCCCGCGCCGCCGCCTGGGCGCGCGTCTTGACGAACTTCGAGGCGTCCGCCGCCTCGCCGGCTCCGTTCAACGTCTGGACCGCGTTTTCCATTTTCCTTTCCCCCATGTGATTACAGCTTGAAGCCGCGCGCCGCCCCGAGCGCGGCGGCCAGATCGATGCGCGCGTCCTGATCACCCGCCAGCGACGAGACGAAGGCGCTGCGCGCTTGAGCGAGCTCCGCCTGCGCCGTCACGACGGCGACGTTGTCGCCCGTGCCGGCCTCGTAGCGGTCCTCGGCCATCTTGAGCTCCTGCTCGGCGAGCCCGCGCGTCTGCTCGGCCGCGGAGACCTGCTTTTCCGCCTCCGTGAGGTGCTCGTAGGCGAGCCGCACGTCCTCCTCGACTTGAACGAGCACGTCGGAAAGCCGGGCCTCGGAGCGCGAGCGCTCGGCGCGCGCGGCGTCGACGCGGCCTTGGATGAGGCCGCCCGAGAAGATCGGCACCGAGAGCCCGGCGCCGACGGCGCCCGCCGCGCGCGCCCCGCCGTCGGGCTCGTTGCCGCTCAGGCCGACGGCGGCCAAGGCCGAGATCGTCGGAGCGCTCTCGGCCCGCGCCGCCGAGACGAGCAGGCCGTCCTCGCGCGCCCGCTCGCGCGCCGCCGCCGCCTCGGGCCGCGCGTCGCGGGCCCGGGCCAGCGCGGACTCGAGCGGCTCGACGGCCGCCGGAGACGTCGAAAGATCGTCGGCGAAGGCCAGCTCCTCGCCGAGCGGCCAGCCGGCGACCCGCGAAAGTCGGATCGCCGCGTCGCGCTCGGCCACCTGGGCTTGGAGCAGCTCCACGGCCGCGGCCGCGGCGCGCGTCTGGGCGCGCACGACGTCGACGCCCGTCGCCGTCCCTTCCTTCTCCTGGTCCGCCGCCTGAGAGAGCAGCCGCCGGGCGAGCTCGTCGTCCGCTTTCGCGGCGGCGACGGACCTGCGCGCTCTCAGCGCCTCCACGTAGGACAAGGCCGCGGCGGCCGAGACCTGCTCGCGCGCCGCCTCCTCTTGCCTCGCCGCGAACTCTTTTCCCGCGCCGGCGGCGCGGACTCTGTCGATCGCGGAAAGGTCGAAGAGCGTCTGCGAAAGGCTCAGCCGCGCGTCGAAGCTGTTGAAGGGCCCGATCAGCGCGGGGATCGGCCCGCCGCTCAGGCCCTGCGCCGCGAGGTTCTCGCGCAGCACGCGGCCTTGAGACGCCGTGCCGAGCACGCTCGGCAACAGCGACGACGCGGCTTGGAGCGCCTGCGCCCGCGCCGCCTCGGTGTCGGCCTTGGCGAGCTTGGCGGTGAGGTTGGTTTCGATCGCCGCGTCGATCGCGTCGCGCACGCCGACGGTCCGCGCGGCCTCGGCGCGGACGGCGCCGAAGAAGAGCGCCGCCGCGGCCGCGGCCATAAAGTGAGGCTTCACTAACTTATTCGCGCCAAAAAAAGCGCGGATGGTGGAGTCCCGCCCCCACACGTAGGCGGCGGGCGCGGCTCCCGGCGCCGGGACCGCTCCCTTTTGAAGCGACTCTTCGATCGACGGTCTGGTCATAACACCTCTGTCAGTGCACGGGCGCCGCCGCGGCTTTCGAGCGGTCGACGTTCTTGAACAGCAAAACGAGCGGGATCGCGCACGCCACGCCGACGGCCAGCACATGAAAACCGTCGACGTAGGACATCAGCGCCGCCTGCTTCTGGACCGCGCCGTAGAGCAGCCCGACGGCGCGGTCGCCGCCTGAGCCGACGGCGGTCCGGTACGCGAGATCGTACGGCGTCAAATGCGAGATGAGCACGCTCTGATGAAATTGCGCCCGCCGCTCGATCATCGTGCTCAGGCCGGCGATGCCGATGCTCGCGCCCATGTTGCGCGCGAGGTTGATCAGCCCCGACGCGGCGTTGTTCTTCCCTTTCGGCACGAAGGCGTAGGCCGCCACGTTGATCGGGATGAAGATCAACGGGCCGCCGAAGGAGAAGACGATGCGCGTCCAGATCGCCCAGCGCATGTCGATATCGAGGCTCAAGCCGCGGCTGATCCACATCGAGGTCGCGATGAACGAGAATCCCGTCGCGATCAGCCACTTGGGCTGGATCTTCGCGACGAGCGTGCCGGCGATCGGCATCATGACGATCAAGATGAAGCCCGCGGGCGACATCGCGTACCCCGCCAGCGTCGCCGTGTAGCCCATCATGTCCTGAAGGAACTGAGGCAAAAGCACCGTGCTGCCGTTGAAGACGGCGCCGAGGATCAGCATGAAGAGGATGGCGACGGCGAAGTTTCGCTCGCCGAGCAGGCGCAGGTCGACGACGGGCTCCTCCGCGTAGTAGAGTTCCCATACCGCGGCGCCGATGAGCCCGACGACGGCGGCGATCGAGAGCCCGACGATCCAAGGCGACGAGAACCAATCCGCCTCCTGACCCTTGTCGAGCACGATCTGCAGGCTCGCCAGGCCCAACGCGATCAGCGAGAGGCCGACGCCGTCGAACTTGATCCCCTTCGAAAGATCGAGGCGCTTGAAGGTCGCGGGGTCCTGCACGAGGCGCGAGGTCATCGCCAGCGAGATCATCCCGATCGGCACGTTGATGAAGAAGATCCAGCGCCAGCTGAAGTTGTCGGTCAGCCAGCCGCCCAGCGTCGGGCCGAGCAGCGGCGCGCAGACGACGGCCATCCCGTAGATCGCCATGGCCATGCCGAACTGCGCGGGCGGGAAGGTGTCGGCGAGGATCGCCTGCTCCGTCGGCTGCAGCCCGCCGCCGGCCAAGCCCTGCACGACGCGGAAGAACACGAGCCAGCCGAGCGAGGGCGCCAGACCGCATAAGGCCGAGCTCACGGTGAAGAGCGCCACGCAGAGCATGTAGAAGTTCTTGCGGCCGATCAAGCTCGAGAACCAGCCCGAAAGAGGCAGCACGATGGCGTTGGCGACGAGATAGGACGTGAGGACCCACGTGCTTTCCGTGAGGCTCGCCGAGAGGTTCCCCGCGATGTGCGGCAGCGCCACGTTCGCGATGCTCGTGTCGAGCACTTCCATGAACGTCGCCAGCGTCACCGTCAGCGCCACGATCCACGGAGTCCTCGGTTGGGGTTCCATCATCCTTTCCTTTTATAGTGATCGTTCACTTACTTATTGTCTCAAAAAAATTTCAGACCGCCGCCAGCAGCGACAACGCCTTCGGGTTGTAGTGCTTCTTGATCACGTCGCCCTTGAGGCCCAAACCCAGCAGGCAGAACCACACGCAGCGCTCGATGATCTCCTCGCGATTCAAGCGCGACTCGAGCACGGGCCGGGCCGGCTTGAGCGGCAGCCGGATGCCGAGGCCGACGGCGTGGACGAGCCAGGTCTCGATGTCGGTCGGCCGCATCTCGGGGATCGTCTCCCCCTTCTTGCGAGCGGCGGAAAGACATTCCTCGAGCTTGGCCGAGATCGGCGTCATCCGCGATTGGACGAGGGCGCGCATGAAATCCCCGTCTTCGAGCATGCTGCGCACGGCGAGCGTGTCGACGGCCTTGGCCTTGTCGGTGGTCCCTCGGACGATCTTGGCGATGATCCAGTGCGCCATCAGGACGAGGGTCTGCGCCGAGGGCTCGAGCTCGACCGCGGCGTGGAGCTCGCGCTCCTCCTGCGTGCCGAGGCAGCCTTCGCTGATGGCCTCGTACATGGCCTTCTTGCTCGGGAAGTGGCGGTAAAGCAGCGCCTCGGAGACGCCGGCGGCCTTGGCCAGGTCGCGCGTCGTCGCGCCGTCGAAGCCCTTCTCCGCGAAGACCTCGCGCAGCGCGGTGCGGATGGCCTCGCACCGCTCGTCGGACTTGAGCCTATGCTGCGTCATGGCCATATGTTAGCAGACACTCACTAATTTGTCAAGGCCTGAATTTCAGCGCGGACCCGCGGCGAGCATCCGCTGGACGGGCCGGCTCAGCTGCTTGAGGATGAAGTCCGGCGCGAGGCGGCTCATCAGCTTGAGCTGATTGGCCTGCCCCGGACGAATCTCGAAGCGGTCGGCCTCGATCCCCCGGATCGCCTCGGCGACCATCGCGTCGGTCTTCATGATCGAGACGCCCTTGAGGTCCTCGTCGTCCGAGGTATGCAGCAGCTCGGTGTCGGTGGCCGGCGGCGCCAGCTCGAAGACCTTCACGCCCGTGTGGGCGAGCTGCACGCGCAAAGACAAAGTGAACGAGTGCAGCGCCGCCTTCGTCGCGCAATAGACCGGCGAGATCGGCAGCGGCACGAAGGCGAGCCCGGACGTGTTGTTGACGATCGCGGCCGACGGCCTCGACTTCAGATGAGGCAGGAAGCGCTGCGTCATCCGGATCGCGCCGATCAGGTTGATCTCGATCTCGCGCGTCAGCTCTTCAAGACCCGGCTTGGGATCGTGGAGGTTGAGCTTCTTCATGATCCCGGCGTTGTTGACGAGAACGTCGAGCGCCGGGAAGTCTTTGGAGATCCGCTCGAATAGAGCGTCGATGTCCTTCACGCTGCTGACGTCGCTGCGGATGCCGACGAGCCCCGGGATCTCCCCCGCCGCCTTGTCGAGCTTGGCCTGATCGCGGCCCGTGATGATGATCTTGTTCCCGCGCGCCGCGAGCTGGCGCGCGAGTTCCAATCCGATGCCCGCGCCGCCGCCCGTGATCAAGACCGTCCGATTCGTCAGATTCATGGTTTCCGTCCTCCGTGACGGTCACTCTAGCAATTAGCGCGTCACCCGCGTTCCTCGCCGTGCTATAATAATCACGCGGTCGTTCACGCAGGCGGACTTTAAACGTCCAAATTGGCCCCCGCCTTATAAAAGGGACCTAAAGCGGGCCGGCGATGCCGGCCTCATCCGGAGGCATTGCCATGAAGCACTCGTATCTCCTCGCCGTCCTTCTCGCCCTTCCCGTCCGCGCCGCGGAGCTCGCCGAGCCCATCCCGCTGCCGGCTTCCGTCGCGTTCCTGACCGACTTCGGGACCAAGGACCCGGCCGTCGGGATCTGCAAGCTCGCGATGGCGCAGGTCAACCCCATCGTGCCGGTGATCGATCTGAGCCACCAGGTGACGCCCTTCAACGTCGAGCAGGGTGCGAATTTCCTGGCGGCCGCGGTCCCTCATTCGCCGCGAGGCACCGTCTTCGTCGGCGTCGTCGACCCCGGCGTCGGCGGCGAGCGCAAGTCGATCGCCGTCAAGACCAAGAGCGGCCATTTCCTGGTCGGCCCCGACAACGGGCTGCTCGCCAAGGCCGCGGAGGCCCTGGGCGTCGATAAGATCGTCGAGCTGACCAACGCGGCTTATTTCCGCGACCCGAACGTCTCGTCGACCTTCCACGGACGCGACGTCTACGCTCCGGTCGGCGCCCATCTCGCGTCGGGCGTCCCCATCGAGAAGCTGGGCCCCGAGCTGCGCGATCTCAAGCCTCTCGACGTCCCGAAGCCGTCGCTCGAGAATGGGACGCTCAGCGGCCGCGCCGTCTACAACGAGGACCCGTTCGGCAGCGTCCTGACCGACATTCCGGCCGCGCTCGTCGAGAAAGCCGGCCTGAAGCCCGGCGACGTGCTGGAGATCACTCTCGGAGGCAAGACCTTCCGCGTTCCGTTCCACAAGACCTTCAGCGACGTCGCCGAGGGCGCGGAGCTCGCGCTGATCGCGAGTCGCCGCGTGTTCTCGCTGTCGGTCAATCGGGGCGACTTCGCGCGGCGCCACGCCGTCGTCGAGGGCTCGCCGATCGTCGTCCGCCGGGCGCGCTAAAAGCAAACCGCCCCCGATCGTTGGAGCGATCAGGGGCGGCGCTGAGGGCACTTCTCCGTCGAGATTTGCGCGAGGGGGGACTTGAACCCCCAAACCCTTTCGGGCATACGCACCTCAAGCGTACGTGTCTGCCAGTTCCACCACCCGCGCGAAAATTACTTCTTGGGCTGAGCCGGAGCCGGAGGCGGCGGAGCAGGCGGGGCTTGAGGAGCCTCCGCCGGAGCTTGCGTCCGCACCCGCCCGGTCACGCTCGACATCCCGGACCGGCCCGACAGCAGCGTCAAGAAAAGCGACGTGAAAGCGAAGGTCCCGGCCAGGACCGAGGTGAAGTTCTTCATGAAGCTCGAGCCCGTCGGCGTCGTGACGAGAGAGTCCCCCCCTCCGCCGAACACGTTCAAGCCCGCCCCGCGCCCGGTCTGCAGCAGCACGACCAGGATCATCAGCAGGCAGGCCGTCACGTGGACCGTCAACAAAAAGTGATAAAGGAACATCGCGGGAAAATTATACCAAACGCCGCGCTAAGAGGCCAGCGCGACCAATCCCGGCAGCGCCTTGCCCTCGAGGAGCTCGAGGCTCGCCCCGCCTCCGGTCGAGCAGTGCGTCATCTGATCGGCTAAACCGGCCTTCGCGAGGACGGAGAGGCTGTCGCCGCCGCCGACGATCGTGACCGCGCCGTTCTTGGTGGCCTCGGCCATCGCCTTCGCCACCTCCATGCTGCCCTTGGCGAACGCGTCGATCTCGAAGATGCCCATCGGGCCGTTCCAGAAGATGGTCTTCGCCTTGCCGATCTCCTCGACGAAGAACTCGGTCGCGTGCGGGCCGATGTCGACGCCGATGAGCTCGGCGGGGATCGACATCGCCTGCGTCACCGTCGTCTGCGCGTCGGGCTTGATCTCGCGCACGCAGAGGTGATCCGCGGGCAGCAGGCATTCGACCTTTTTGGCGTAGGCCTTCTCGATGACGCCCTGGGCGTCCTGCACTTTATCCTTCTCGAGCAGCGACTTGCCGATGGATATCCCTTGAGCGGCCAGAAACGTGTAAGCCATGCCGCCGCCGATGACGAGGCCGTCGAGGCGATCGAGCAGCTTGTTGAGGACGCCGAGCTTGTCGGAGACCTTCGCGCCGCCGATGACGGCCAAGAACGGGCGCGTGGGGTTGCCGATCACGCGGTCGAGGAACTCGAGCTCCTTTTGCACGAGGAAGCCGATCGCGCCGGGGATGTTCTTCGGAATTCCGGCGGTGGAGGCGTGGGCGCGGTGAAGGGCCCCGAACGCGTCCTGGATGAAGACGTCGCCGAGCTTCGAGAGCTGCTTGGCGAAATCCGCGTCGTTGGCTTCCTCCCCCGCGTGAAAACGGAGGTTTTCGAGCAGCAGGACGTCCCCCGCCTTGAGCGCCGCGACGGCCTTCTCGGCGACCGGGCCGACGCAGTCGTCGGCGAAGGCGACGGGGCAGCCGAGCAGCTTCGAGAGCTCGGCGGCGACCGGCTTCAAGCTGTACTTCGGCTCGGGCTTACCCTTGGGGCGGCCGAGGTGCGCGATGATCGCGATCTTGGCGCCGTTCTCCCGCAGATGCTTGAGCGTCGGCAGCGTCTCCCGGATGCGCGCGTTGTCCTCGATTTTTGAAGACTTTATGGGCACGTTGAAGTCCACGCGCACCAGCGCGCGCTTGCCTTTGAGCGAAAGGTCCTGAAGGCGCTTGAGCTTGAGGGCCGGCTTTTCGGTCGGGTTGGCCATATTGGGTCCTTGGAGATCCGTTTATCAGTAAATGCTCTTGCCCAGCGCCGAGCTGATGAGCTCCGCCGCCACGACGGCGGTGGAATTTTGCACGTCCTCGAGCGGATTGACCTCGACCAAGTCGAGGCCGAGCAGCCGCTCGGAGTCGGCGGCCAGTTCCATCAAGAGATGCGCCTCCCGATAAGTGATGCCGCCGCGCTTGGTCGTGCCGGTGCCCGGGGCGCTGCCCGGGTCGACGACGTCGATGTCGAAAGAGAGATGAAAGCCCGCCGTGCCGTCCGAGGCCGTGTCGATGGCCTGCTCGATGCAGGTGCCCATGCCGAAGCGGTCGACTTCTTGCATGGAGAAAACACGGATCCCCGACTTGCGCAGGTTCACGGCCTCGGCCTTGTCGACGTCGCGGGTGCCGACGAGGCAGACGTTGCGCGGCTCGACTTTCGGCCAGAAGCCGCCGAGGCGCGCGAACTCGCGATTGCCCATGCCGAGGATGTGGGCGACGGGCATGCCGTGCACGTTGCCCGACGGAGACGAATCCGGCGTGTTGATGTCGGCATGCGCGTCGACCCAGATGAGGCCGATCTTGCGGTCTTGCTCGCGATAGGCTTTGCTGACGCCCGTGATCGAGCCGACGGCTATCGAGTGGTCGCCGCCCAACGTTATCGGAATACGGCCGCCTTTGGCCGTATCATAGACGCGTTGCGCCAAGTCCTTGCAGACCTTGAGGATGGCGGCGCCGTTCCTGAGCTTCGGAGACGAGCGGGCGGCCGTCTTCGGAATCGCGATGTCGCCGGCGTCCTCGACCTCCAGCCCGATGTTCTCGAGCAGATGGATCAGGTTCGCGCGGCGGATCGCCGCCGGGCCGCCCGAGGCGCCCTGCTTGCTCGCCCCCAGATCGAGCGGGACTCCGACGACGGTGGCCTTGCGCTTCAAGACCGGCCGGTGCTTAGACCTTCGCCGGGACGCCGAGCTTCTTGGCGATGAACGCGGCCAGGTCGATGACGCGGTTCGAGTAGCCCCACTCGTTGTCGTACCAGCCGAAGACCTTGATCATCGGGCCGTTGGCGTCGGTCAGCGTGGCGTCGAACGTGCAGGACGCCGAGTTGCCCTTGTAGTCGTTGGAGACGAGCTCGCTCTCCGAGTAGCCGAGGTAGCCCTTCAGCCGGCCTTCTTGCGAGGCCTTCTTGAAGGCGGCGTTGATCTCCTCTTTCGTCGCCGGCTTCTCGGTGACGACGGAGAGGTCGACGATGGAGACGTCGGGCGTCGGCACGCGCATCGAGATGCCGGTCAGCTTGCCCTTGAGCTTGGGCAAGACGAGGCCGATGGCCTTGGCCGCGCCCGTCGAGGACGGGATCATGTTGAGGCCGGCGGCGCGCGCGCGGCGCAGGTCGCCGTGCGCGAAGTCGAGCACCTGCTGGTCGTTGGTGTAGCTGTGGATCGTCGTCATCAGGCCGACCTTGATGCCCCACGTCTCGTCGATGAGCTTGGCCAGCGGCGCCAGGCAGTTCGTCGTGCACGAGGCGTTGGAGATCACGTTGTGCTTGTCGGAGTCGTAGAGGTCCTCGTTGATGCCCATGCAGACCGTGATGTCCTCGCCCTTGGCTGGAGCGGAGATGATGACCTTGCGGGCGCCGGCCTGGATGTGGCCCTTGGCCTTCTCGGCTTCCGTGAATCTGCCGGTGGATTCGATCACGAGCTCGACGCCGAGCGCCTTCCAGGGCAGCTTCGCGGGCTCTTTCTCGGCCACGACCTTGACGAGCTTGCCGTCGATCTTGAGGTCATTGCCGACGACCTCGACGGTGCCGGGGTACTGGCCGAAGGTGGAATCGTATTTGAAAAGGTGCGCGAGGGTCTTCGCGTCCGTGAGGTCGTTGACCGCGACGATGTTGATCGCGGGGTTCTTCATGCCCGCGCGCGCGACGAGACGACCGATGCGTCCGAAACCGTTGATGCCGACGTTGATGGCCATGGGGGTCCTCCTTGGGACTGTCGAGGATATCGTAGGAATTTTTACCCCGCCATTTCCAGGCTTGGGCGCGATTTATATCCATATTATTAGCAATACTTTTTATTGACAAAGATACATATATTTGTCATTCTTCCGGCATGAGACCGGGGCAGCTTCCTTCTCCCGACGAGCTCGCCGCGCCGCGCGACGACGTGAAGGTCACCATCGCGCTCTCGCGGCGCAGCGTGCTGTTCTTCAAGGAGCAGGCTAAGCGCCGGGGCTCGAAATATCAGCGCATGATCAGGGAGCTGATCGATCGCTACGCGGCGCAGTTCGCGCCGTGAGCGCGCAGCGTGGGGGCCGAGCGATGATGATGCGGGCTTACTTCTGGTGGACGACGGCGCGGCGGCGGCCGCACCTCATGGCGGCGAGAGGCGGCTTTTTCGTCTGGCGGCGGGCGTAGTCTTCTAGCCGCCCTGAGACGTTCATCCGCCGCGCGGCGGATGCTGAGTCGGCTCTCGTCGGCCGATGGAACTAATTTGGGGGGTCAGTCGTATATGTTGTATGGACCTTCCAATCGATCTTGCCGTAGTCTCCGGACTATCCGACGACGAGCTCCTTGAGCGGTTAAAAAGTCTAGGCGGGGCGGACCGCCGTCTCACATGTCTTATCATCGCGCATCTCGCCGAACTCGATCTGAGGGCGCTCCACGTCGGGATGGGCTACCCATCCTTATTCGCGTACTGCATCGATGAGCTCAGCTACTCCGAGGACATCGCCTGCAAAAGGATCGCGGCCGCGCGCCTGTCCTTCCACCATCCCGAGGTATTTTCGCGACTGGAAGAAGGCCGGCTCAGCCTGACCAGTCTCGTGATCCTAGCGCCGTGCGCCGGCGCGCCAAACTTCAATGAGATCCTCGATTGGGCATCCGGACGCCCCACCCGGGAACTCGAGGCGTTCGTCGCATCGGCGATTCCCGGCCGCGCGGTAAAGGACCGCCTGCGTTGGGTAAACGAGTCATGCGTTGAATTCCACTTTGCGGCCGATCGGCAGTGCGCGGAAATGCTCGAGCGCGCCCGGGAAATCAGCCGGCATGAATTCCCCGAAGGTCGCTATGGCGACGTCGTCTCGGCCGCGCTCGAATTCTATCTCGAAAGTCGCGACTTAGACCGTAACGAGTTGCCGTCGAAGCAACGCGGAGCCGATCCTCACGGCCGCTATATCCCGGCAGCCGTGAAAAAGGCCGTGTGGCAGCGAGACAATGGCCGTTGCGCGTATATTTCAAGTCGAGGGCGGCGTTGCGGCAGCCGGGCGTGGATCGAATTCGACCACATTCAACCGTTCGCAGAGGGCGGACGCTCAGATAGGGAAGACAACATCCGACTGCTCTGCCGGACGCACAACCAGCGGTTGGCGCGAGATCGCTTCGGGATCAGGGCGCTTCCAAAGCGAAAGCAGGTCGAGATGCTTCCTTTGATCCCGCGGGACGACTCGGCATCCGCCGCGCGGCGGATAGAAGGCAGCTAGCCCAGAACTACCGATTCAGCAGCACGATCTCCACGCGCTGGTCCGAGAACGCGGCGCGCGCGGCGTCGACGGTGACGTTCTTCGGCGTGAGCATCAGCTCCTTGAGCAGGTAGTTGTAGAGCGACGTCCCCTGCGCGTCGCCGAGCTCCTTGGTGGCCGCGAAGACGCGGACCGAGATCGGGATGCCGGTGAAGCGGCGCTTGATGAGGTCGGCGGCCGAGCGCAGCAGGCCGCTGCCCTCCGGCGCGATGTCCGCGTTGGCCTTCGTCGTGCCGAAGAGGACCGACGAGTCGAGGCTGATGTGCATGCCGGTGTCTTCCTGGTGCACGATCCCCTTGAAGAGCAGCGGCTTTCCGGGCATCGTGCGCGGCGAGCCCCCCTGGTCCGTGAACGTGTAGATCGCCGAGTAGGAGCGGCCGGCGCGGATCCACTCTCCTTGGTCGTTTTGTCCGGTCCAGAGCAGTTCCTCGGGCGGGTCGTTGGAGCCCTCGTAATGATGGAAGACGCGGCCTTCCTCGTCGGCGATCGTCAGGCTCCACGCGTAGCCCTTGGCTTCCTTGGGATCGATGCGGCGCTGCAGCACGTCGGAGAGCTGGTCGCGCACGCGGAAGGCGATGCCGGGGCGCTGAGAGAACGTCGTCCGGTAAGGCTCGATGACGCGCTCGTTCATCAAGAACTCCGGATGCGTGCGCCGCCAGGAGACCGTGAGCGGCGAGACGGCGAGCAAGAGCGATTGGTCGGGCTGCAGCGCCGGCCGGATCGACTCGTACGGGTCGACCTCGATGTGCAGCGGCGGCTTCTGGACGCCCAACTTGTTGCCCGAGCCTTCCTCGCCCTTGATGATGACCTCCTGCGGCAGCCCGCCGTCGGCGGCGACCGAGGGCTTCCCCGCCGCGGGAGCGGCGGCGTCCGGCGCCGAAGGCCTGGGAGCCGGCGCCTGGGAAGCGTCCGCCGCCGGGGCGGCGTCGCTTCCGGTCATGCCGGGCATGGCGTCCTGAGCCGCGCAAAGCGGGACGAGTGAGAGCACGGCGGACAGCGCGAGCAAGGTCTTGTTCATTTTCACTCCAGCACGAAGCGGAACGTGATGATGCCCCACTGCTTCTCGTCGTTGAGCAGCGGCGCGAACTTCCAGTTCTTCAAAGCGTCCATCGCCGTCCGGTCCAGGCGGCCGAAGCCCGACGTGCGCTCCACGCGCATGTTATCGAGCACGTCTCCCTGCGGGCTCACCCAGAAGCGGATGGCCACCGAGGCCTCGAGGATACCCTGGTCCTTGGCCCAGGACGGGTAGTCCGGCACCTGATAATTGACGATCTTGCGGTCCTTGATCGGCCCCTCGAGCTCCACGCCCTTCTTCTTGTCGCCGGGAAGCATCTCCTGCGCCGCGCGGCGCTGGGTCTGCTGCTCCATGTAAGTCTTCTTTTCGAGCGAGTCGTCGGCGGCGCGCATCTCGGGCTTGAGCTCCATCGGCGGCGGCTGCGTCGGCAGCATCGAGGCGATCTTGCTGGCGAACTTCCCGGTCTCGGTGGGCTCGGCTTCCTGCAGAGTGTCGGCCATCGCCGCGACGTGATGATGCGTCGGCGTCGCCAGCGCGTCGAGGCGCATCTGGGCTTGCGCTTGCTGGCGCTCGTCGTCGAGCTTGAGCGCGTCGGGCAGGTTCTTGATGCGGCGGTGCCCGACTTCCTCCAGCTTGGGCAGCGCCGCGAGCGCGGCGGCCGAGCGCTTCGTCTTCACCGCGCCCACGTCGAGGGCGTTGAGCTCGGGGCGATGCTCGTCCATGTTGAGCTTGGCGAGCTTGTTTTCCTGGAGATGCCCGCGGTCCTGGAGCTTGGGCACGGCCATCTTGAGCTCGTGCTGCGGGACCTTGACCTGAAGCTCCTGCTGCTCGATCTTCGGGATCGCGGGCAGGGCCATCTTGAGGAAATTGAGCATGTCCGGCGCGGGCGCGGCGTGATGAGGCGCCGCGGCCGTCGCGACGGGCTTCTTGACCTGGATCATCAAGTCGACGTTGGCGATCGACGTCGTCTGATGCCGCTGCGCGAGCTGGGCCGTATAAAGGTAGAGCGCGATGACCGCGCCGTGCAGGGCGATCGAGCCGACCATCGAGAACGGCATGCGCCGGGCGGGCGCCGTCGGAAAGATCGCCGCGCCCGTCATCTCTTCTCCTCCGTCGCGATCGTCAGCGACTGCGCTCCGGCGTCCTTGGCCTCGGCCATGAGGTCCGTGAGCTTGCCGTGGAGCGCTTCCTCGTCGGCGCGCAGGATCACCAGCTTCGACTCGCTGACGGCGAGCCGGAGCTTGAGGTCGTCCTCGAGTTCCTTGGGGTCCTTGTAAATCTTTTGGTCGAGCGCCACAGAGCCGTCCTTGCCCAAGGTGATCGTGATCTTGTCGTTTTCCTCGCCCTCGCGCGTATGCGCCTTGGGCAGCGTGACCTTGATGACGGGATCGGACATCAAGGGCGCCGTGACCATGAAGATGATGACGAGCACCAGGCAGACGTCGACGAGCGGCGTGACGTTGATCCCCGCGACGATGTCATCCTCGTCCTCGATCTGCGTCACCATGACTCAGGTCTTGCCTCCTTGCGGGGCGGGCGCGGCTTCGTTCTTCAAAATGGCGAGCTTGACGGCGCCGGCTTGGCGCGCCGTGTCCAGGATGCCGACGACCTGGCCCACGTGGTTGCCGTCGTCGGCGGTCACGATCACCATTTTATCCTTGCTCTTGGACAACGCGCCGACGAGCCCGGTTCCCAAGGCGTCGGGGGCGACTTCGACCCCGTTGATCGTGATCTTCCCGTCCGCGGTCAGCTTGACGTTGACGTTCTCCTCGGCCGAGGCCTTGCCTTCGG
The DNA here is from genome assembly GCA_964600165.1 of uncultured Elusimicrobia bacterium. Lineage (GTDB taxonomy): Bacteria > Elusimicrobiota > Elusimicrobia > UBA1565 > UBA9628 > CAZRIP01. The sequence goes on from CAZRIP010000013.1 coordinate 27,349, forward strand.
CGGCCTTCGCGCGGGACTCGAGGACCTTGATGCCGACCGTCATCGCCATCGGGGCGATGGCCATGAAGATGATCACGAGCACCAGGCAGACGTCGATCATCGGCGTGACGTTGATCGCCGTGATCGGCTCGTCGCCCCGAGAACCCGCCCCGATCGCCATTTATTTCGCCCCGAGCATCACCACGAGGCGCGCGGCCGCGACTTCCATCTCGACCGACAGCGTCTTCACTTTGCGCATGTAGAAGTTGTAGATCACGACGGCCGGGATGGCGACGACGAGGCCCCCCGCCGTGGCGATGAGCGCCTCGGCGATGCCCTTGGCGACGACGCTCGGGCCGCCGCCGCCGGCCAGCGCGAGGTCCTGGAACGCCTTGATGATGCCGACGACGGTGCCGAAAAGTCCGATGAACGGCGCGATGTTGCCGAGCGTGCCCAGCACGGCGAGGTTGCTCTCGGCCTTCATGCGCTCCTCGAGGCGCTTGCTCGCGAGCAGCTCCTCCAAGTCCCTGCGCGGGCGCGACGCGTGCAGCAGGCCGTAGTGGATCACCTGCGAGACGGCCGCGGGATTCTTCTGCGCGTACGCCGCGGCTTGGTCGGCCTTGCCGTCTTCCAGGAGCTTGTGCACGTGGCGCAAGACCTCGTCGCCCTTGACCTCCGCCCGGCGGAAGTAGAGCCAGCGCTCGATCATGAACGTGATCGAGAGCAGGGAGCAGCACGCCAGGATGATCAGCGTGAAGCTGTCGCGGAAGATGACCAGCAAATGGATCTCGTTACCCATCGTCGTTTCTCCTATTGCGGCTGCGATCCGGGATCGATCCCGGGAAGCTTCGGCTCGGACTTGGGCGGGGCGTCACCGGACGTCGTTTGCGCTTGCGGACCGGGAGCCGCGTCGTCCGTCGCGGGCGCGGCCGCGGCCTGCTTGACGGCCTTCTTCTTGCCTTTCGCCTTCGTCTTCGGCGCGGGCGTCGCGCCTGAATCACCCTCGTCGCTCGGCATCACGGCCGTCTTGGTCGCGGCCCCGGCCTTGCCGCCGCGGCGCAGCGCGATCGCGCGCTGCGCCGCGGACTTGGCGATGTCTTTTTGCGCCGCGTGGGCGGCTAGGTCCTCGTAAACGGCGACGGCGCGGTCGAGATCGTTGGCCTTCTCGTAGATCTCGCCGAGCTTGATCAACGACTGCAGCCGGAACGGGTTGCCGAGCGGCTTCAAGGCCTTGGCTTTTTCCCACGCGTTCATGGCCTCGTCGGGGCGGTTCATCGCGGAGTAGATCTCGCCCGTGCGATAAGCCGCCTCGAGCGCCGCGTCGCTGTCGACTTTCGCCGCGTCCGAGATCTGCTGAAGGGTCGCCAGCGCGCCGTCGAAGTCCTTGCGGTCCTTCTGGATCGAGAAGATCTCCCACAGCGCCTGCTGGCCCGATGGGTCGTTGGGGCCGGCCGCGGCCGCGTACTTCTGATACGCGTACTGCGCCATGTCGAGCTTGCCGAGCTGCTTGTAGGCGAGCGCGAGGTTGAACTGGGTCGGCTTGACGTACTCGGACGCGGGATACTCCTCGATCAGTCGCGAGTAGTACTTGGTCGAGTCGTCGAACTTCTTGAGGCTGAAGTAAGAGCTCGCCAGATGAAAGAGCGCGAGCGCGGTGTCGTCGGAGCGGTCGAAGTTGTTGATCAAGCGCTCGAAGGCCGGCACGGCGTCCTGGTAGTTGCCGCTGGCGAAATACGACTCGCCGAGGTAGAACTGCGCTTTCGGCAGTTGGGGGTGGTTCGTGTAGTTGACCGAGAACTTCTGGAACTCGATCGACGCCGTGTTGTAGTCCTTGCTCTCGAAGGCGCGGCGCGCGAGGCGGAATTGGGCCTCGCCGGCGATGGGGCTATTTTGATTGGCGGCGATGAGGTTGCCGAGGACCTCTTTATAGTTGACGTTGCGGTCGCGGTCGAGGATCGCCTCGACGAGATCCATCGCGTCGGTCGCCTCGGGCGCGGTCGGGAATTTCGAGACCAATTCCTGGACTTGCTTGAGGGCCGTGGCGTCGTCCTTGCCGTTGAACGCGGCCTGGGCGACGCGCAAGTACGCGAGCGGCAGCTGCTGGCTCGTCGGGTAGGCCGCGATGATCTGCTTGTAGGAAGCCACGGCCTCGGCGTATTTCTGCGCCCGGAAGAGCGTGTCCGCGATCTGGTAGGCCGCCATCGGCGTTTCCTTGGCGTTCGGGTAGGTCGTCTGCAGCTTCTTCCAGGTCTCGACCGCTTGAGAGTAATAGCGGAGGTGATACAGCGACATGCCCGAGCGGTAGACCGCCGACGGCGCCTCGGCCGCCTGCGGATCGTCCTTGACGAACTTGTCGTAGAGCTGGTAGGCGTCCTCGTAGTTCTTCTGGTTGAACATGCTGTCGGCGATGCCGAGCTCGTTCAAGCCGGTGAACGTGAACGTCGAGGTTTGCGCGGCCATCATGTCCTTGAGCTTTTGACGCTCGATGAGGGCTTGTTGATCCTCGCCTTTGTACGAGTAAGCCCAGGCCAGGCCGTCCTGCGCGTAGAACGCGGCGGGATCGTCCGGGTAGACCTTGAGGATCATCTCGTAGATGTTCTTGCCCTCGTCGACTTGGTTGAGCGCGAGATAAGCCTCGGCGGCGTAAAGGTAGCTCATGCTGCGCCACTTCGACTTCGAAGGCGGCAGGTGCCGGAAGATGTACTGGGTCGAGGTGAGCATCGAGTTGTACGCCTTCTGGTTGAACTGGTCCTGCAGGATCGAGAACAGCGCCTGCTCGGCGACGTCGGAGGAGGGCGCGAGGTCGATGATGCGCTGGAACGCGGCGACCGCCTCCGTGTGGCGATTGAGCTTGATGAGCGCGTTGCCCATGATCAAGTAGACGTTCTTGGCCAGCGCGTTGGTCGGATAGAGCGACAGGAAGTTCTCGGACGTTTGCACGGCCTGCGTGAAGTCGCCGACCTGCAGTTCGGCCCAAGCGAGCTTGAAGTGCGCGAGCGGCGAGACCTTGATCGTCTCCGGGTACTGAGTGATGACCTTCGTGTACGCGAACAGCGCCTCGCGCATCTGGCCGGCGACCAAGTGCGATTCCGCTATGCAGTATTGAGCCAGCGGCGCGAAAAAGTCCTTGGGATAGCGGTCCAGCACGGCCTGGAAGTTCGCGCGCGCCTCGACGAAATCCTTCTTCTGGAAGTAGGAGGACCCGATTCTAAATGTCGCGGACACGCGCAGCGGGCTCTCGGGGTAGAGCTGGATGAACGTCTGGTACTTCTGGATCGCCCCGTCGTAGTCCTCGGCCAGGAAGAACGAGTCGCCGATGAAGAACTGCGCCTCTTCCTTCAGATCCGAGTCCGGGTAATCGCGCAGCAGGTTCTCGAAGGCCGCCGCGGCGAGATAAGCGCGCTTCGAGAGAAGATAGGTCTTGCCGAGGTAGTACTGCGCCTCCGGAGTCTTCACGAGCTTGAGGGAATTCTCCGCGTTGACGTAGTCTCCCTTGTGCAGGGCGACGATGCCTTGCGCGTAGAGCACCTCGGGCAGCTTGAGATAGGTCGGATACGTCTCGCCGAGCAGGAAGAGGTTCGCCTCGGCTTGAGAGAACTGCTCGAGCGCGAGGTCGGAGAAGATGACGCCGAGCAGGCTCTCGCCGACGATGTAGGACTTCGGGTATTTCTTCTCGACGTCCTTGAACTCGTCGACCGATTTCTGCCAATCCTTGAGGTTGTACTCGACCTCGCCGAGGCGATACTGAGCCGAGGCGCCGAGGCCGGTCTTCTTGTCGTTGGCGACCTGCTGGAAAGCCTTTTGCGCGTCCTCGAGGGCTTTGACCGCGGCCGGGTTCTTGGGCGCGAGCAGGCGCGCCGCGGACGTCTTCTTGTCCGTGGCCTCGGCCTGCAGGATCGAGAGCGCTTGCTGCAGATTCGCCTCGCCGATCATGAACTCGGCGTCGAGCGAGCGCTGGGAGTTCGGAAAGCGATTGAGATAGTCCTCGAAGGCCATGACGACGGCGGCCTTGTCGCGGCTCGTGTCGAGGAAGAGCTGAGAGGCCGAGTTGAAGCCCTCCTCCTCCTCGAGCGTCTGTCCCTTGCCCGACGACGTCTCCGTGTTGGTCCCGTGAAGTCCCCAGCCGAACGCCGCGGCGGGCGTCAGCGCGAAGGCGCAGATTAGTGCGAGGCTCCGTTTCATTCCGGCTCCCATTGCGGCGCGGTCAGCTTGCGATCGGTCTCGTCTTTGAGCTTCGCCACAAATTTTTCCTCGGTCACGCCGTAGAGCTGCCGGCCGTCGCGCAAGCGCACGGCGAGCGTGCCGGCCGCGACGTCCTTCGGGCCGAGCACGACCATGTACGGCGTCTTCTCGAGCTGCGCGTCGCGGATCTTGGCGCCGATCTTCTCGGGGCGCGCGTCGAGCGAGACCCTCAGTCCTTTTTCCTTCAGACTCGTCTCGAGGGCCTGCGCGGGCGCGAGTTGCTCGTCGGTGAGCGTGAGGATCTTGATCTGGACGGGCGCGAGCCACAGCGGGAAATGGCCCGCGTAGTGCTCGACGAGGATCCCGAAGAAGCGATCGATGGAGCCGTAGAGCGCGCGGTGCACCATGAGCGGGCGCTCGCGCTGGCCCGAGTGGTTGATGAACTCGAGCTGGAACTTCTTCGGCAGGTTGAAATCGAACTGGACGGTCGACAGCTGCCAGGGCCGGCCGATGGCGTCGATCAGCTTGACGTCGATCTTGGGGCCGTAGAACGCGGCCTCGCCCTTGCAGAGCTTGTACGGGATGCTCCGCTCGTTGAGCACGTTCTCGAGCGCCTTCTGCGCGCGCTCCCATTCCGCGGGCTCGCCCGCGTAGTCCTGGGGCTTGGCCGAGTCCCAAGTCGAGAGCTCGACGACGTACTTGTCGAAGCCGTAGGCCTTGAAGACCTCGAGCGCGAAGTCGATGCAGCCGTTGACCTCGCTCTCGATCTGGTCCGGCGCGCAGAAGATGTGCGCGTCGTCCTGCGTGAAGCCGCGCACGCGCAAGAGGCCGTGCAGCACGCCCGAGCGCTCGTAGCGGTAGACGGTCCCCAATTCCGCGAAGCGCAGCGGCAGCTCGCGGTAGCTGCGCAGCCGGCTCTGATAGATCAGGATGTGGAACGGGCAGTTCATCGGCTTGAGCTGATAATCCGCCTTCTCCACCTCGATCTCGGTGAACATGTTGTCCTTGTAGAAGGAGCGATGCCCGGAGGTGTTCCACAGCTCGACGTTGGCGATGTGCGGCGTGTAGACCATCTGGTAGCCGCGCTTGAGCGCTTCCTTTTTGAGCCAGTCTTCCATCACCATGCGCATGATGCCGCCCTTCGGGTGCCAGAAGATGAGGCCCGGGCCGGCGAGGTCCTGGATGCTGAAAAGGTCGAGGGCTGGGCCGAGCTTGCGGTGGTCGCGGGCCTTGGCTTCCGCGAGCATCTTGAGATGATCGTCGAGCTGCTGCTTCGACGGCCACGCCGTCCCGTAGATGCGCTGCAGCATCGGGTTCTTCTCGTCGCCGCGCCAATAGGCGCCGGCGACGGAGAGCAGCTTGAAGTGGCGGATGCCCTTGGTCGAGTCGAGATGGCCGCCGCGGCAGAGATCGGTGAACGAGTCGTGGGTGTAGTGCGTGACCTTCTCGCCACGAGAGACGATGCCGTCGAGCAGCTCTACCTTATACTTCTCGCCGCGCGCCAGCCAGTACTGGCGGGACTTCTCGGGCTGGAGCTCCTCTCCCTTAAAAGCGTGGTTGCCCTCGGCGATCTGCCGCATGCGCTTCTCGATCTTCGGCAGATCCTCGTCGGTGAAGTGATGCGGGCCGTCGAAGTCGTAATAGAAGCCGTTCTCGATCGCCGGCCCGATCGTGATCTTCGTGCCGGGGTAGAGCTCCTGGACGGCCTGCGCCATGACGTGCGCGCAGGAGTGCCTCAAGGCGTCGAGGTACTCTTGCGAGTCAACGTCCATCGCGTTTTTCCGTCGAGAGAGAACGGCGTTCATGGCGCATCAAGTCTACCCTCCGAGTGTGCCAAAGTCAAGTCACAGGAATATTACGGCCAGTTAATCAAAAATTGGGGCGCTCCCGCCAATAAACGCATCAAAAAACGTCCGAAAACGGCTAATACGCGTGCGCGTCCGCGTGGGCCAAGTCCGGAATGATCCGCCCGGTCTTGCGGGCGCGATGGACGCCGCTTTCCGCCGCCTTCTTGAGCGGCGCGAAAGACGCCAGGCGGGCCGCTTCGCGGTAGAGCGCGATCGCCTCTCCGCGGCGGCCGAGCGCGTCGAACGCGCGCGCGCGCCAATAGCGCTGCGAGGCCGAGCGGTGCGGCAGGTCCGGCAGCGCGGCGCCGGCCTCGAAGGCGTCGGCCGCGGCCGCGTGCTCGTTCGACTTGAGCAGGAACAGCCCGTGCATGAGGCGAAACGCGGGATCCTCCGGATCGGAAGCGACGGCCTCGCCGAGCGCGGCGGCCGCGCCGGCCGCGTCGCGCTCGAGCTGCCACGCCTTGACCGCCTCGACGTAGCCGCGCAAGCCTTCCCGCTGCCCGTCTCCGAGGCTTCCTTCGTTTCGGAGAAACTCGGAGCTCGCCTCGCCCTTCCAGATCGGGACGCGGATGAAGCGCGAGTCGCACATCGGCGCCGGCCCCTCGCCGAGCCAGAGCACGCCGCGCTCCGGCTCGATGACGACGCTCGTCAGGTTGTTCGGGTAGGCGATGCACTGCGCGAAAGCCCGCGTCTTGCCGCGCTCGCAGTCGAGGTGGTCGCCGAGGAGCCCCGCGATCGTCGCCGCGGTGATCTTTCCGCGATTCTCTTCGAGGATCTGCCAGGCGCGCTTCTCGCGCAGCCGGCTGCTCTCGCGGAAGGCCGGAGCGTCGAGCTCGAACGCGCGCAGCGGCTCGCCCCGATACGTGTTCGTGAACGCGAAGCGCCCGTCGCGGTGATGCTGCACGGCCATGCGGCGCGGCGTGCGCTCGAGGACGGCGGCGCGGCGCTCCTTCCAATGCGTGAGCGCGAGGCTCCAGCCGCTCGTCGTCGGCTTGCGCTCCACGATCGCGATCGCGTCCTCGATCGTCCGCGCGTGCTGCAAGACCTCCAGGCCGAGGTCGAGGATCGGCCGCCCTCCCGGCCAATAGTCGAGGTCGGCGTTGATGTGCTGGTGCAGATCGACGGTCAGCCCTTCCTCGTTCAAGCCCGTGATGCCGTCGAGCACGCAGCCCGCCGACGAAAGCGAGACGAACGGGATGCCCTTATCCGGACGATGGCGAGCGACGAGCTGGTTCTTGTCCCAAATCCCGTTCCCGATGAAGTCGAGATTGCGGCCGTAGACGAACCGCCCGCCCTCGGAGTAATCTCCCCAGGCGGCCGCCGTGGTGCAGCCGAGCGTCGGGATCGACATCCCGCGCCCGCCCGCGCCGATCAGGTAATTGATCGCGTCGGGCATGACGAACGCCTCGAGCGTCGCGCGCTCGTCCATGCGCGCCGCGCGGCAGAAGCCCGCGATGAGGTCGCGCGCGTCGGGAGAGAGCCGGCGCGCGAAGCGCTTGTGGAGCCGGTCAAGGACCGCCGAGGCGAACGGCACCGGGCCTCCCAGCACCTCGCGTTCGCAGTAGTCGCGGAAGAACTCCATGACGCCGCTCTCGCGGGCGGCCGCGCCGAGCCGCTCGCCGTGCTGCTCCCCGCGTCGGCGGGCACCGCCGGAGAATTCCTCGATCCTCATGCGCGCGATTCTATCAAAAAGCGAGAAGGCCCCCGAGAAGAGGCTAAATCTCGTCTAGCGCGTGAAGATAATCTTCGCGCGTGATCCCGGCCGTGCGGAGGCAGTTCAGCACGTCGCGCTTATCAGGGAAGATGACCGGCCGGCAAACGCCGGCCTTCTGCATCCTAATATGATCGCTGGCGATCCGTTTGCAAAGCGCAAAGTCAAAACGCTTGAAGACCCGGATCAGTGTCGCCGCCGGTTGAGGCGTGATTTTCGGCAACGATCAGGCTGGAAGCGGCACACGCATCTCGCGAGTCTTGAGAAGATGCGTCGGGACGTAGGCCTTCGACGATGGAGCCCGCCAGGGCTGGTCGCCGGAGGAGACGCGCCGCCAACCGAGCTCGGCTAGGGCTTTCTCGGTCGTGCCCATCCCCTCGAGCGACTTGAAGAAGACGTCGAGGGCCTTTGCGAACATCTCTTTGGCTTGCGTCAGGTTGCGGCCGCAAGAGGACAGGTCGAGCGCAGGAGAGTAAGCGACGATATGGTCGTTCTCCCGGAAGAAAAACACCGTAATATTGGCGTTTGGCCGAGGCATAACGGAGATCCTGGGCGTAGTGTAACCCGCCTTCTTGCGACCTGTCAATACCTGCCCGGATCTAGGTCCCCGAGTCTTAAGACCTATGCCGCGACGCTTCCTCACGACGACATGATACCGCGCCGAAATGCCGATCTTACGACGCGCGCGTCAATTTCGGACGCCTCCCAAACGCGTTCAGCCGCTCAAAAGAGTTGAGGCGGGCTCCGGAACCTAAACCGGAACCCGCCTCAGACGGTAAACTCGAAAACCCGATACAAGAATCGGCTTCTCGACGGCAAATGGTGCCCAGTATAGGATTTGAACCTATGACCTTTCCCATGTCAAGGGAACGCGCTACCACTGCGCCAACTGGGCGAAATCAGACTGCCAGTCATTGTAGCGTAAAAGGCCGGAGCTAATCAATCCGACGCGCGGCGCTACTTCTTCTGGTCGACGTGAAGGACGCCTGCTTTTGCGTAATGCTCGCGCTCCATCTCTTCGATGACGATGCTGACGGCGTCGGGCGGAGCGCCGACGGTCTCGCAGATCGCCTCCGTCACCTTCCGGACGAGAGCGCGCTTCTGATCGATCGTACGACCCTTCAACATGCTGATGTGAACGATGGGCATCGCAGCTCCTTTACGCGAATCGCTTGAACAGCGCGAACGCGATCGCCGCGATCGCGGCGACGCCCATCGCTTTCTCGCAGTTGCACGGACCGGATTTTTCCTTGCATTTTCCCATCGGGCAGAATAAGGACATGATCCCTCCTCAACTCTCGTGCTTTCCGATACGGACCCGGCTCGCCAAGCCTAGGACGGCGAAAGTCACCAGGACCGCGTAGGCGATCGAACGAAAACGTTCCCGCCCCTGACCGAACTCCCGATCGACGCCCTTGCCGCCGTGGACCTTGGCGAGCACGGCGTCCGCCTGCGCCTTGAGCGACGGGTCGAGCCAAAACGCTTGCTGCGCCTCCTGGGCCGCCTCGTAGGCGCGGCCTTGGCGCGCGAGGTCCTCCGCTTGCGCCAGGTGATACTTGCCGCTGGAGGGGTCGTCGGCGGCGCGGACGAGCGGGCAAAGAAAAAGGGCGGCGATAACGACGAGCGCGCGCGTCACCCGCGCACCGGAGTCGGCTCGATGGCGTTGAGCGCGCGCGCGAGCTCGGCGGCGGAGTGAAAGCGCTCCTTGGGGTCCGGGGCCAGCGCCTTCTTGAAAAAGGCGTGCAGCTCCCCCGGCGCGTCGGGGTTGGCGTGCTTGATCGGACGATAATCGGCCTTGAGCTTCTTGTCGAGGCTGTACGCGCCTTGAAAGGGCCGCTCGCCGGCGGCGAGCTCGTAGATCATCACGCCGAGCGCGTAGAGATCCGACTCCTTGCAGACCGCCCCCATCTCCTGCTCGGGCGCCATGTAAGGCGGCGTGCCCCAGGCCTGAGTCTGCGTGGCGTCCTGCGAGCGCGTCTCCTTGGCGATGCCGAAATCCATCACCTTCGCGCGGCCCTCGGGCGTGATCATCACGTTCGCGGGCTTGAGGTCGCGGTGGATGACGCCTTGCGAGTGCGCGTAGTCGACCGCCAAGGCGATCTCGCCGACGATCGTCTTGAGGTCGTCGAGCTTGAGCGCGCGCTCGCGCACGAGGCGCCGGTGCAGCGTCTCGCCTTCGACGAACTCGAAGACGAGATAGAGCTCCCCGGAGCCGACGACGGAGAAGATCTGGGCCAGATTCGGGTGCCGGAGCTTGGCCGCGAGCTGCGCTTCCTTTAAGAAGCGCTCCCGCACCTCGCCGGACTCGTAGGCCTCGCGGCTCAGGTGCTTGATCGCCACCGTCCGCTTGAGCATGATGTCCGTGGCCTTGTAGACGACGCCGATGCCGCCGCGCGCGACCTCGCCCTCGATCCGAAAGTTGCCGCCGAGGATCGTGCCCGGCGCGAGCGTCCCGCTCGCCGTGGCCGGCAGCGCCTCGTCCGGCTTGGCGGCGACGGTCGTCTTCCAGTCGGGATAAAAGACGCGCTTGCCGCCTTCGAGCAGCAGCGCGAGCGCGGCGACCAGGAACGCGAGCCAAAGGACGTACTTCGTCTGGATCTTGCTCGGCAGCTTCGGCATCGACGTCTTCACGTCGCGCAGCCGCGCCAGCGCGTCCTCGACGAGCGGCGCGAGCGAGGCGTCGAGCGCGGCCGCCCGCTGATACTCGGCGATCGCGGCCGCGGCGAGCCCCGCCTTCTCGAGGGCCATCGCGTGGTAGAGCGTGCCCATCGGGTCGTTGGGCGCGATTTTCAAGCCCCGCTCGATCGCCGCGAGCGAGCCTTGGACGTCGCCCGTCTGCAAAAGCGCGTAGCCTTTCTCGAAGAGCGCGGCGGCGTTCGTCGGGTCCCGCTTCAGGATCTCGTCGACGTCCTGCAGCGCTCCTTTATAGTTGCCGAGCAGATTCGACAAGTGCGCGCGCAGGACGCGCGCCTTGAGGTTGGTTGGATCATTAAGCAACGCCCGAGAGACGTCGAAGAGCGCGCCCTTGAGATCGCCGAGCGCGATCTTGTCGAGCGCCGACTGGAAGAGCGCCTCGGCCTTGGCGCCGGGCGGCACGCCGAGCGCGGCGGCGGCGAGCGCGGCCTCGGCTTTATTGTAATCGGCGGGCAGCGCGCGCACGGCGCCGTCGGACTCCATACCGGAACCCGTTTTCTTCTCGAATGGGTTCGATATGGAGCCGAGCTTGGAGCTCGCCGTCGCGAAATAATCGGGATGGCCGATGATCAGGCGCGCGAGCCTGTTGTCGGGATCGAGCGCGATGGCTTTCTCGGCAGCTTCTCGAGCGCCGTCTTGGTTTCCCGCCGCCGAGCGCCCCAAGGACAGCAGCGCTTGGACGTCGGAGTTGTCCTGCTGCGCTTTCGCCGCCTTTTCGATCGTCGGCAGAGCCGACGGGTCGGTGCGGACCTGCGCCACGACCCGCGCCGTCAGCCCTTGGTCCCAGTTCCTGGCGATGGCGTCGGTGCCGGCGTCGGCCACTTGCCCGGCGATCACCCCGACGCTTCCCAGGCCGGCGATCGGCGGAGTTGCGTCCGGCGCTGCGGCCACGCCATATTGGTGCTGCTCATGGAGGGTGGTCCCGGGAGAATGCCCGCCTTGCGCGTCAGGAGCGGTCGGAACCCCGTATTGAGCGGCATGCCCTTTCACATAAGTGACGAATTCCGATTCGCTGCCGTTGGGATCGGCTTGCCCCGCTTCTCGAGCTATGTCCCGCAAACGCGCGGCGATCGCGTCCACGCGCGCGACGGACCGCCGCTCGTCGGGAGTCAGTATCTTGTCGCCGACTTCGCCGAAGCGGCGATTGAGGATATTGTCGATGTCGCCGAGCGCCGCGTTGCAGTCCGCGCTCGTCGCGCAGACCGGAGTCGTCGCGTCTTGCGTCTTCGGCTGCGCGGATGAGCGGCCGGCCAGGAGAAGCGCGAGCGCCAGGATATTCATTGCAGTGGCGTCACCGGCGTGGCCCATTCGGGCTTGATGACGCGCTTGAAGCCGATACCGAGAAAGACGAGCGCGGCGAGGATCGCGCCGGCCCACAGCGGCCAATACCGCCGAGCCGCGCGGACCGCGGCCGAGGATGAGCTCACGCCCAAGCGCTTGAGCGCCTCCTCGACGATCGGGTCCAAGCTCGCGTCGAGCTCGGCGGCTTTCAAGTATTCCTTGACCGCCTCCTGCGCACGCTCCATGCGCTCGAGGATCATCGCGCGATAGAGGTGGCCCATCGCGTTGAGCGGGTCGATCGAAAGGGCCTGCTCGACGTCGGACAGCGCATCGTGATAATGGCCGAGGGAATACCGCGCGAAGCCGCGCTCGAGCAAGGCGGCGACGTTTCGCGGGTCGAGGCTGAGCGCCGCGTCGGCGTCCCGGACGGCCCCCTCGAAATCGTTCTTGCGATTCATCACGCGCGCGCGGACCGCGAGCGCCTCGGCGTTTTTGGAGTTGTAGGAAAGCGCGCGGTCGATCTCGCTCTGCGCGCGGGCGTAATCGCCGAGCGCGGCATAACGGCGGGCTTGCACCATCGCCTCCGCCGCCGGACCGCCGATCGCGGTGAAGACGACGCCAGGCGCCGCCTTCGCGGAGCCCGCGCCGGCGCCGTCCCAGCCGCCCGGCATGGCCGTGGCGAGCTGCCGCGCGTCCCCGGCCCCTCCGCCCGCGCCTAGGTCGCTCTTCGCGCGCGCGCCGAAGTCGAGCGCGAGACCTTTCTTTAAATTAATGTCGCGTCCCTGGGAGTCCGCCCAGGCCGTGATCCGCCGCGCGGCCTCGTTGTTCGGGTCGCCCTGAAGCGCGATCCGCGCGTCGGCGGCTGCGCCCTGGACGTCCCCCGTCGCCATGCGCTGTTGCGCGCTCAGGCTGCGCGCCTGCGGATCGCCGGGCTCCTGCTGGATCATCTGATCGAGCGCGCTGCGAGCGTTCGTCTGGTCGCCATGATCGAGCATCTTCTTGACGCCCGCGCCCGCGCCTTTCAGATCGCCGTTGGCGAGCGAAGTCTGCACGTCGTCACTCACGTCCTCGGGGTGATAAAGGCCATCCCCGTGCGCGACGTTGCCGCCACCGGCTGCATCGGTCTTAATGCCGTGGCCGTCGATCGTGGCGCCGCCGGCGAGATGATCGTCGTCGTCCGCTCCACCAAGCTTCGATGCCTGCGCTCCCTGCTGCTGCTGTTGCGCGACCATCGGGCGCAGCGTGTCGAGGTACCGCTTGATGTCGGCTATCTTTCGCTTGTGCTCCGCGTCGTCTTCGCCCTTGAGGTCGTGCTCGTTCCTGGCGAGGCGTTCGTCGCAGGCGCTGACTGTCGCCGCCAGTCGATCGACGCAGCGCTGGTCGGTAAGCCTCTCACCCTTCGGTCCGCAAGCGTTGAGCGTCTTCTGATAGCCGCTGCCGTCGCATGAGGGAGCGGCTAACGCCGTGCTATAGGGGATGACAACGGCCGCGATCGTCAGCGCGAATAAGGCAGAGGGGCGCATATCCGAAGGTTACCCCCGCCTCTATATTCTGTCAATAGGAAGAGGCTTTGAAGAACAATATTTCGTTATGCTAAAGTAGCGTTCATGCCCAAAGCCGCCGCCGCTCCCGCCGCGTCCGCGTCCACTCTCTCCAAAGAGCAGCTGCTGCGCGCCCACGACCTGATGGTCAAGGCGCGCTGCCTCGAGGAGCGCCTGATCAAGATGAGCAAGTCCGGCGACGGCTTCTTCTGGATCGGCGGGCCCGGCGAGGAAGCCTTCAACGTCGCGCTCGGCCTGCACGTCAAGAAAGGCAAGGGCCTGGACTACGACTTTCTCCATCTGCACTATCGCTCGAGCGCCATCCTGCTCGCGATGGGCGCCACGGTCATCGACGACATCCGCCAGATGCGCTCGGTGGCGACGGACCCCTATTCGAAGGGCCGCAACTTCGTCAACCATCCCGCGATCCCGGAGTGGAACGTCGTCCCGGTCTCGCCGACCATCGAGACGCAGTACTCGACGGTGATCGGCTCCGGCATCGCGCAGGCGCGCGCGACGACGGACGCGATCTCGATCGTCAACGGCGGCGACGGCGGCACGGCCGAAGGCGACTTTCACTCGTGCCTCGTCTGGTCCAACCGGCCCGCGCTGCCGCTGCCGGTCTTGATCGTCGTCGTCAACAACGGCTTCGCGATCTCGACGCCGGAGTCGACCCAGCACGGCGAGCGCCGCATCGCCGACTGGGCCAAGGTCTTCGGCATGCCCGCGAAGACGATCAACGGCAACGATCTTTTCGAGTCCTGGGCGGCGCTGACGGAAGCGTTCGCCTACGTGCGCGAGCAGCGCCGCCCTTACCTGCTCGAGGCCAAGTGCAGCCGCCTCTACGGCCACTCGTCGTCGTCGGGCGCCAACCGCATCCCGGAGCCCGACTGCATCGCGCTGCTCGAGACCGAGCTAGAGAAGCGCGGCGTCCTGTCGAAGGAAGGCCGCGAGAAAGTCTGGGAGGCGAACCTGGCCGAGATCGACCGCGCCCACCAGCAGGTCAAAACCGAGCCGTTCCCCGACCCGGAGTCGATCTGGAAGGACGTGTTCTCGGAGCCCTTGCCGCGCTCCTATCCGACGAAGGGAGGCAGCTGAGATGGCCAACATGGCGCAGGCCATCCGCATGGCCTTGCACGTCGGCGAGGAGAAGCTCGGCGTCAAGGATATCTTCGGCGAGGACGTGGGCGCGCCGCTGGGCGGCGTGTTCACCGCCACGCAGGGCCTGAAGACGGCCTGGAACTCTCCTTTAGACGAGCGCGGGATCGTCGGCGCGGCGCTCGGCCTCGCCTGGGCCGGGCAGCGGCCGGTGGCCGAGGTGCAGTTCGTCGACTACATCTTCAACGCCATCGACATGCTCAAGCTCGCCGCGAACGCGACGTGGGCCTCCGGCGGCCGCTTCAAGACGCCGATGGTCCTGATGACGCCGACCGGCTCCGGCATCCACGGGTCTCTTTATCACTCGCACTCGTTCGACTCCATCGCGACCAAGCTCCACGGCATGAAGGTCGTCTGCCCGTCGACTCCCATCGACGCGTACGGCCTGATGATCTCGGCGATCAAGGACGACAACCCCGTCTTGTTCCTCAAGCCCAAGGCGCTCCTGCGCAGCAAGGGCGAGGAGCTCATCCCCGGCGAGCCCTCGGACGAGAAAGAGCTTCGCGCGATGATCGACGCGCCGATCGGCGACCGTTCCAAGTGGAAGCCGCGCTGGCCCAAGCTCGGCGACTACGAGGTTCCCCTCGGCAAGGCCAAGATCTCGAGCCTCGGCTCGGACGCGACGGTCGTCACGCACGGCCGCATGGCGCCGATCTGCCTGGAAGTCGCGCGCGAATTGGAGAAGGAAGGCGCCGGCAGCGTCGAGGTCATCGACCTGCGCACGCTCATCCCGTACGACTGGGACTGCGTCAAGGGCTCTATCAAGAAGACCGGCCGCGTCATTTTCATCAATGAAGAGACGGAGATCACCAATTTCGGAGAGCACCTGATCCGCCGCACCGTCGACGAGATGTTTTACGAGCTCAAGGTGCGGCCGCGGCTCCTGGCCGGCAAGGCCACCCCGGGCATCGGCCTCTCGCCCAACCTCGAGTACTTCACGCAGCCGCAGAAAGCCGACGTCGAGCGCGCACTGCGCGAGCTGATCGAAGAGCCGGCATAGGCCCTTCGTCCCGGCCGTTCCAGGACCAAGCGGTCCTGGAAATAAGCTTCTTCTAAAGCCACCATAGTCGCATGGAACGAACGGCCGCCCTGCTCGCGCTGGTCTTGACCGCGCTTCCCGCCGCCGCCCAAGAAGACCCCTTCATCGGCATGATGCCCTTCGAGCTGCCGTCGATCCAGGCCGTCCCGCGCGCGACGCCGCCGCCTCCTCCCGTGGACGGCAAGCCCGTGCCGCTGCCCGAGCAGGTGCAGGTCAATTTCCAATACGGCGAGATCAACGACCGGCTCAAGAAGATCATCATCGGCCGCCCGCTCAAGTATAAAGGAGACATCCGGCAGGCCGACCGCGTCGACCGCGGCGAGATCAAGTGGATCGTCGTGCACTCCGCGATGGGCTCGTGCGGCAGCGCGATCAACACGATGGAGGTCCCGCACGAGGCCGCCGCGCACTTCATCGTCTGCAAGGACGGCAGCGTCACGCGCCTCGTCGACATCAAGAACATCAGCCTCCACGTCAAGACGGACCGCATCAACGACGCCTCCGTCGGCATCGAGACGGAGACGGGCCTCTTCAAGGGCGGCTACGCGCCGGACGACTGGGACCCGGCCGCCCACTGGAAGATGTTCTCGTCGCTCGCCTGGCTGATCCGGGCCGTCGCCGAGGAGACCGGCGTGCCGCGCGACTGGAGCGATCCGCAGACGCCGGGCATCATCGGGCACCTCGAGGCCGACGCCGACCACGTCAACGAGCGCGGCCGCCACGACGGGCACACCGATCCGGGCTCCGATTTCTACGGCAAGGTCTTCCCTTCGCTCGACAAGCGCTTCCCCGGACAGGGGATGACGCCGCAAAAGTACCTGATGCTGCTCGTGACGGAGGATCGGCCGCCGCTGATGGGGGAGATCGACGAGAAGGGCGCGCGGCTCGTGCGGTTGGAGGACGTCGCGAAGGCCGGCCTCGCCAAGATCGAGCTGTTCGACGTCCGCTCGTTCTCCAAAGGCAAGCCGCTCAAGACGTGGATCCCGCCCGAGAAGGGCCTGCCCCCCGCCGTCGTCGAGCTTCCCGTCCCGACCGCCAACGGGATCTACGTCGTCGAGGCCTACGATCTCGTCGGCAATAAAGCGACGGGAGTGGTCACCGTGGGCTCGACCACTCCGGCCATCGCGACGCGCTAGGCCGCTTCGCGCTCGCCCCCGCGGCGCAGCCGCAGCGAGTTGAGCGCGACGGAGATGGAGCTCAGCGCCATCGCCGCCCCCGCGTATTCGGGCCGCAGCAGCACGCCGAACGGGGCGTAAAGCGCGCCGGCCGCGATCGGGATCAACAGCGCGTTGTAGGCGAAGGCCCAAAAGAGGTTTTCGCGGATCACGCGGCGGATGCGGCGGCTCAAGGCGACGGCGGTCGCGATCGCGGTCAGGTCGGGGCTCATGATCGTGATATCGGCGGCCTCGATGGCGATGTCGGTGCCCGAGGCGAGCGCGATGCCGATATCCGCTCTCGAGAGCGCCGGCGCGTCATTGAAGCCTTCGCCGACCATCGCCACCCTCTTGCCCTCGGATTGGAGGCGCGCGACGATCGCGGCTTTTTCTTCCGGCAGAATCTCGGCGAAAACGCGGCCGATGCCCGCCTCCTCGCCGACCTTGTAGGCGATCTCGTTGCGGTCCCCGGACACGAGCACGACCTCGAGGCCCATGTCGGTCAGCGCCTTGACCGCCGCGCGCGCCGAGGAGCGCAGCGAGTCAGCGAGGACGAACGCGCCGAGGAACCGGTCGTCGACGGCCACGCCGAGCATCGAGACGGCGCCGTGGAAGACGTGCGCCTCCGGCGGAGGCGTCGCGACGCCCTCTTGCTTGAGCCACGCGAGGCTTCCGGCCCGGACGGTCTTGCCCTCGCTCTGGATGAGCACGCCCCGGCCCGGGAAGGCCTCGAACGCGTCGACCGGCGCCGCCGCGGTCTTGAGCTCGCGCCCGTAAGCCAGGACGGCGGCCGCGAACGGGTGCTCGCTGCGCTGCTCGGCCGCGAGGGCGTAAGCGAGCATACGCTCGAGCGTGCCGTCGACGACGACGGCCTCGACGACCTTCGGGCGGCCCTCGGTCAGCGTCCCGGTCTTGTCGAACAAGATGACGTCGATGCGTCCGGCTTCCTCGAGCACGTCGGCGTTTCGGATGAAGATCCCGCGCTCGGCGGCGCGTCCGGTCCCGGCGATCACGGCCAGCGGCGTCGCCAGGCCCAGCGCGCACGGGCACGCGGACGCCAGCACGGAGACGAGGACCGTCAGGGCGAACAGGACTTTGGGCTCGGGCCCGTAGAGCGACCAGAGGATCGCCGCGGAGACCGCGACGAGGATCACGGCAGGCACGAACAGCGCGGCGACCTGGTCGACGAAGTGCTGGATCTTGGGCTTGGTGGCCTGGCTCGCGCGCACGGCCTCGACGATGCGCGCGAGGGCGGACTCCGCGCCGGGACGGGTCACGCGCATCTCGAGGGCGCCGGTCTTGTTGATCGTGCCGCCCCAGACGCGGCTGGCCGGCGCCTTCTCGACGGGCATGCTCTCCCCGGTCAGCAACGACTCGTCGACGGTGGACGCGCCCGACAGGACGACGCCGTCGAGCGCGATCTGCTCGCCGGGCCGCACGCGCGCGATCTCCCCGACGCGCACGTCGGCGAGCACGGCGACCACTTCCTTGCCGTCGCGCACGACGCGCGCGGTCTTCGGCGCGATGCGCATGAGCTTGAGCACGGCCTCGTTGGTCTTGCCGCGCGTCTTGGCCTCGAGCCAGCGCCCGAAAGTCACGAGCACGATCAAACCCGCGACCGCGTCCCACTGGGCGCGGCGCGCCGCCGCGGGCAGCGTCTCCGGGAAGAGCGTGACGTAAGCGGAGAACAGGAACGCGGCCCACGTCGAGAGCGAGACGAGCGTGTTCATGTCCGCCGTCCGGCGCGTCAAGCTGCGGTAGAAGCCCTCGTGAAAGTGCCAGCCGCCGTAGACTTGGAGCGGGATCGCGAGCAGCAGCGCCGTGTACGGCGAAAGATTGAGCGAGCGCCACAACACGAGCGGCAGCGAGAGCGCGACGGCGACCTGCAATCGGGCGATGAGGCGCCGCTGATCCTGCTGCTGCTCGAGCAGGCTGACGGTCTCCGCCTCGGCCCGGGAAGCCGCGGCGCCGAGAACGTCGTAGCCCGCCTTCTCGATCGCGCGCTTGATGTCCTTGGTCTCGAGGCCGGGACGCTCCTCGAAGATCACGGCGACCGTCCGCGACGGCAAGTCGACGGAGACCCGCCGCACGCCGGCGAGCTTCGACAACGCGCCCTCGACTTTCGACACGCACGAAGCGCAGTGCATGCCCGCCACCGGGAGGACGACCTGCCTTTCACCGGTCATTGGTGCTGCTGCCAGCTCTGGTAGAAGCCGTTGAGGCCGTTGAAGGTGCCGCCGTAGGCTTGCGCGAGGGCCTGATCCGTGGTGCCGCCGTCGCGGATCGTCGTCAGCAGAGTGGAAAAGCCGAGCGTTCCGCCGCGCTCGAGCATGTGCCGGATCATGCCCTCCGACTGCGCGTACCAGATCGTGACCTGCTGCCGGATCTTGTCCTGCTCTTGTTGATTGATCGTGTCCTCTTGCGGGCCGCCGGGCACGAAGTGGACGATCACGTCCATCGTGAGGGGCTGCGCGCGCACGAGCGGCCGGACCGAGCCGAAGATGTCTCCCTGGAACCCGCCGGCGACGGCGGCCTTCTGCTGCTCGTAGACGGCCAGGCCCTCGTTGATCCAGCGATAGTCGTTGTTCTGCACGATCGCGTCGCCCATGAACTCGTGAAAGATCACGTGCGTCATCTCGTGGGCGACCGTCTGCTGGAGCCCCGGGCCCTGGAACGTGTAGATCGAGTTCCTGACGGTCACGCCGCCCGACCAGAACGGCATCCGCGTCTTGGCGCGGTATTCGTCGGCCGAGGCGTAGACGACGATCTGGTAAAGCTCGCTCGGATGAAAGCTGAACAGGTTCGTGTCGACCATGATGCGGCTATACGAGGCCTCGGCCTGCTCGGAGATCTGCCGGGCGTTTTCCGGGCC
Organism: uncultured Elusimicrobia bacterium; assembly: GCA_964600165.1. GTDB lineage: Bacteria > Elusimicrobiota > Elusimicrobia > UBA1565 > UBA9628 > CAZRIP01. The sequence goes on from CAZRIP010000013.1 coordinate 46,807, forward strand.
GTAAGCCAGCACGCGCAGGTGCAGGCTGTCGAGCTGCGAGGCGCCGGCGTCGAGAAGCGGGAACGGCCCCCCGTCGATGCGCAGCGTTCCCGTCGCCTGCGTCGTCGAGCCGATGTCGTCCGGAACGGGAGCGCAGCCCGGCAGCGCGAGGGCGAGGACGACGACAACGGCGGCCCAGGCCCGGATCATTGCGAGAGCGACTGATCCCAAGCGACGTAGAAGGAGTTGAGGTCGATGAACTGTCCCGGGAAGGCGCGCGTGATGGACTGATCGGAAGTGCGGCCGTCGCGGATCGACTGAACGAACTCCGCGAATTGGGGACGCCCTTTGAGCAGCATGAACTCGACCAGGCTCTCGGATTCGGCGAACCACATGCTGGACGCGCGGCCGTAGTCGTTGTTCGGCGGCATCTGCAGGATCTGCGTCATCGCCAGCGGCTGCGATCGCAGCAGCGCCCGCACCGGCGCGAACAAGTCGCTCGAGTCGCCGGCGGTCCGCGCGGCGGCGCTTTCCTCGTAGCAGGCCAGGCCTTCGTCGATCCAGCGATAGTCGGCGTTGCGCACGGCCAGATTCCCGAGATACTCGCGCAAGACCAGATGCGTCATGTGGTGGGCGACGGTCTGCGCCAGCGCGGGACCGTAATAGGTGTAGAGCGTCCCGCCGACGACCACGGCGTCGGACGAGGCCGGCTGCTGGGTCTTCGAATGATACTCGCTCTGCGAGCCGTAGACGACGATGTCGTAGGGTTTGCCGGGCTGGAACCCGATGAGGTTCGCGTCGTTGGTGAGCCGGCCGAAGGAAGCTTCGGCGTCCTGCTCGATGCGCGCCGCGGCGTCCTGCCCGTAGGCGCGGACCCGGAAGTGGAGACCGCTCGATTCGGCGCCGCCGTCGTCGAGAGGAGCGAAAGGCGAGGAGTCGCGCCCGCCCCCGCCCAACGAGGAGGGCGGCGCCACCTCGTCTTTCATGTCGTCGGGGACCGGCACGCAGGCGGCCAAAAGCGCCAGCACGAGCAGGGCGGCGAGGGCACGCATGGAGCCCAGCATACCAAAAATGCATAATGGAGCAAGCCGCGTGAACAAGCTCATCGTCGACGTCGAAAGGATGGCGCCGGAAGGAACCGCGCTCGCCAAGGCGCCGGGGTCCTCGCGCGTCGTTTTCGTCCCGTACGGCGTCCCCGGAGACCGGCTCGAGATCGAGCAGGTCGAGACGAAGTCGAGCTACGCGCGCGGCAGGCTCCTGCGCGTCGTCTCACCCGGAGCCGACAGAGTCAAGCCGCCGTGCCCGCTCCATTTCGATCCGTCGCGAGCCGCGCTCTCCTGCGGCGGCTGCGATTGGCAGCAGCTCGCCTACGAGGCGCAGCTCAAGAACAAGAGGCTGATCGTCCAGGATTGCGTCGCGCGCATCGGCAAGATGCGGGACGTCCCGATCGCCGAGACGATCCCCTCGCCCCAGCCGTGGGCCTACCGCAACAAGGTCCAGATCCCCTTCGGCTTCGACGGCAAGACGAGCAGGGTCGTCGCCGGATTCTACGCCCCGGGCTCTCATACGATCGTCGATTTCGAGGCCTGCCCCGTGCAGCCCGACCTTTCGGTCCGGCTGGCGCTCAAGGTCAAGGAGATGGCCGTCGCGGAGCGCTGGCCGGTCTACGACGCGCTCAAGCACCGCGGCTGGCTGCGCCATCTGTTCGTGCGCACGAGCGCCGACGGGCGCGCGCTCGCCGCGCTCGTCACGCGCTCTCCCGATTTCCCGCGCCAGGACCGGTTCGTCGAAACGCTGCGCGCGGCGTTTCCCGAGATCGTCTCGCTTTACCAGAACGTCCAGCCCGAGAAGACGTCCGTCGTGCTCGGCCCGACATGGCGCCGCCTGTGGGGCGCCGAGCGCATCGAGGAGAAAGTCGGCGAGTTCAAATTTCTGGTCTCGCCGGGAGCGTTCCTGCAGGTCAACACCGGCGCGGCCGAGCGGCTCTACGACGCCGCCGCGGCGGCGCTCGGCGAGGGCGGGCTGCGCCCGCCGCTGGCGCTCGATCTTTATTGCGGCGCCGGGACGCTGACGCTCTGGGCCGCGAAATCGGCCCGCAAGGTCATCGGCGTCGAGGAAGACCGCGACGCCGTGCGCGACGCCTGGGAGAACGCCAAGCGCAACGGCGTCACGAACGCGCGCTTCATCGCCGCGCGCGTCGAGTCGGCGCTGCCGCGCCTCAAGGCGGAGCTTCCCGACGGCGCGGCCGCCCTGGTCGACCCGCCGCGCGCCGGCCTTTCCCAGCCGGCGCTGCGCTTTTTGACGACGCCCAAGCTCAAGCGCCTGGTCTACGTCTCCTGCAACCCGGCCACCTTCGCGCGCGACGCGAACTTCCTGGCTCACTCCGGCTTCAAGCTCAAGCGCGTCCAGCCCGTCGACTTGTTCCCGCAGACCTCCCACGTCGAGCTCGTCGGCCTCTTCGACCGTTGAGCTGAAATAACCCTTGCGCTTTCCGGCTTCCGGGGCTATCCTGGGCGGGTCGGCAAACCCCTGATATTGGATGGAGCCATGAACCGATATCTCCCGAGCCTGCTCTCTCTCTTATTGTCGCTTCCTCTCGCCGCGCGCGCCGCGGAATCGAATCGCGTCGCCGACGGCGGCTCCGAGCCCGCCTCGAACTGGCTCAAGGTCAAGTTCATCGACGGCAGCCGCCTGCAGCACGAGTACTGGTGCCACGCGTCCGACTGCGACGCCCTGCGCTACCAAGGCCCGTCGAAGAACGTCAATCGCAGCAAGATCGTCGCGACCGAGGGCTTCTCGGCTTCCTATATGAAGGACGTGCCGCTCTACACGCTCTGGCCCGCCAAGGACCCGCTCGTCTCGCTGCCGACGTTCAGCGCCGTGCGGGAGCCCGAAGTCATCGAGGAGCTCGACTTCGCCGACGACAGCCAGGCGCCTGGAAGGGCCTACTTCGACCTCCAGGGCGAGGACGGCAAGCGCGTGATCGGGACCTTCGATCTCAAAGCCAAGCTGGCCGACGGCAAGATCGTCGTGCTGGCGCGGGAGTTCGCCGATACCGGCAAGCCCATGGACCTCGGCACGACGGAGCTCAACGACGAGTGCCGCCCCGGCGCCTACGGCAGCTATTACGGCGAGAATTCCGGGGAAGCGCGGCTCCTCAACAAGGCTTTCTCGCCCATGGAGTTCCAGCTCGAGCGCGCCAATCTCGGGATCAACTCCGTCGTCGCCCGGGTGCATTCCGGCAATCTCAACGGCCGGGACTTCGCCTCGATCGCGCGCGAGGCTAATACCGGGAACCTGCGCCTGGCCGACGACTTCGTCGGCGCGATGCGGCCGCAGATCCGCTCGGCGGCGCAGCTCTACCGCACGGGCTCGGCGTCGTATCCGGCCGACCTGCTCGACCCGTTCGAG
>CAZRIP010000014.1:0-44743 GCA_964600165.1 uncultured Elusimicrobia bacterium
CTCGGCGCGCGCGGGCGGCTCGACGCCGACGTCCCGCTGACCGACCTTTTCCCGCGGCGCTCGTTCTACACGCGCCACGGCGACTGGTTCGGCGCGCTCTGCCTCGCGGCGACGGCGCTGGCGCTTCTTCTTTAGGCTCCATCCCGAAGTTGTATACTGGCCCGATGCAGTGCGCCCACTGCGGCTTCGCTCAGCCGGGAGAAGCGTCCGCTTGCCCCGGCTGCGGCCGCGCCTTCGCGAAAGGCCCGGCCGCTCCGCTCCCGCCGCCGGTCGGCTCGGGCTCGCTTCATTTGCTCGCTTACGCCCTCTTGCTCTTTTCGATCGCGCGCGTTTACGCGTCGCTCTGGGCGCGCTACGTCGCCGCCGAGGAGGATCGCGTCGAGTCGGTCCTCGTTTCCCAAGCTCTCGAGCACAAACGCCAGGTCCTGGCGGCCGAGCGGGCCGCCGATGGAGAAGGCGGTTCCTAATAAAATCCGTTACCCAGGAGAACGAACATGCCCAAAGCCAGCGCCCGCCACATCCTCGTGAAAAGCCAGTCCGAGTGCGAGACCCTCAAGAAGCAGATCGAAGGCGGCGAGAGCTTCGCCGACGTGGCCAAGAAGCACTCGCTCTGCCCGTCCGGCAAGCAGGGCGGCGACCTCGGCGAGTTCGGCCCCGGCCAGATGGTCCGCGAGTTCGACGAAGTCGTCTTCAAGGGCGAGGTCGGCAAGGTCCTCGGTCCCGTCAAGACGCAGTTCGGCTACCACTTGATCGAGGTGACTCAGAGGGCGTGAGCCGGGCGGCGCTTCTGCTGCTCGCGGCCGCCGCCTGCGGCTGCGCGGCGCGCACGCGCCGCTTCATCGGCTATCGCCTCTCCGGAGAGGCGCCGGCCTCCGTCGTCTGCGGCCGGGACGGCGCGGCCCGGTGGTGCGTGCACGAGCCCAAGGGCAAGCCGAGCGGCGACCTCGTCTATTTCCTCCACTACGCCACCGGCGACGAGCGCAGCTGGGAACGCCTCGGGCTCGCACGCGCGTTCTACGGCGAGCTGCGGCGGCTCGGCGCGCCCGCGCCGCGAGTCGTCACGGTCAGCTACGGCGAGCATTGGCTGCTGTCGAGCCGCGCCGGCCTTCGCCAGACGGTGACGCTGCAAGACTTCTCGGCGCTGCGCGCCCGCATCGAAAAGGGCCTGGGCCCCGTCCGGCGGCGCTACGCCTGGGGCATGTCGATGGGCGGCTACAACGCGGCCGAGGCCGCGCTGGCCTCGCCCGGCGACTGGGCCGCGGTGGCGCTTCAGTGCCCGGCCCTCGAGCCCGAGTCTCCATATCGCGAGGCGCCGGCGTCGTCGCCGTTTCCCCGCGAGAACGAGGGCCGCGAGATGTTCACCTGGCGCCTGGCGGACGAGGCCGCCTGGCGCGCCGACGATCCCGCGGCCCGCGCGGCGGCGTCGCGCGGCGTCCCGCGCTTCTGGATCGAGGCCGACGAGGACGACGAGTTCGGCTTTTACGCGGGCGCGCTGGCCTTTGAGCGCGCGCTCAAGGCCGCGGGCGCCTCGGTCGAGCTCGTGGCGACCAAGGGCGAGCATTGCCTGATCGACGCGCGCGCCGCGGCGCGGTTTCTGGCCGGCGCGCCCGGAGGCCGCTAGCGTGCTCATGCGAAGCCTCGTCGCGCTGGTGCTGGGCGCGGCCGTCGCCGCGGGCGCGGCCTATCGCTTCTATCCGCTGGAGCTCGAGGGCGTTCTGCGCCGCGTCGCGCTCTATCGCGGCGGCGCGCGGTCGGTCGCGGCCGGCCGGCTCAACGCTTATGAGATAGGGCATTGCGCGCCGGACAAGCCCTGCCGCTGCATGGCGCTCATCCACGGCCTCGGCGACTCCGCGATGACGTGGGACAAGATGCTCTTGGCCGCGCCGCCCGAAGGCTGGCGGCTCGTGGCGCTTCAGCTGCCCGGCACCGCGGGAACGCCGGAACCGTCGAACGGCTACGCGATCCCGAACCTGGCCGACGACGTGCGGGCCTCCCTGGAGCCGATCTGCCCGGCGTGGACGATCGTCGGCAACAGCCTCGGCGGCTGGGTGGCCGGCTGGCTCGCGCTGCGCTGGCCCGAGGGCGTCAACGAGCTCGTGCTCATCGACCCCGCCGGCCTGACCGATCCGAGCGGGCGCTCGGAGGAGACGGCGCGTATCCTCGCCGATCCGACCGTCGAGAAGATGAAAGCCTTCGCCGGCCGCGCCTACCATCAAGTGCGCGAGGCGCCCGAGAGCGCCTGGCCCGAGCTCGTCGCGGCCATCAAGCGCTCGCCGGCCGCGAAAATGGTCGCCGCGATGAGCCTCGAGCAGACCCTCGACCGCCGCGCGGCGGACATCAAGGCGCCGACGACGATCCTCTGGGGCCAAAGCGACCGCGTGATCCCCCGGGAGATCGGCCTGCGCTTCGCGCGCTTGATCCCGCGCGCGCGCCTGATCCCGCTGCCCGCCTGCGGCCACCTGCCGCAGCGCGAGTGCCCCGAGGCCGTCGCGGCGTTCTTGTTCCGGGCGCGCGGCGATTCCGAATCGCGGTAAGGCGTCTCTACGGGTGCGGCGCGCCCTCGACGGCCTGGCGGAGCTGCTTGATGTGAATCTTTCTGATTCCTGTCGGAGCCGACTGGGCGCTGGAATACACCGTCGAGTCGGTCCACGCGCCAAAAGGCAGTTGAGCGCCGGTTTGCGCGTAAACATCGGCTATGGCTTTTCGCATTTCCGAGACGTGGATCGCGCGTACGCGAGTCGTTTCGGGCGTCAAAGCCTCGCTCCATGGATAACTCGAAAGCTCCGGCCACAACCCCCGCTTCATGTTGATGCAGTCGCGCAGTTCCGTGAAATGGATCGCCCGGATATTGGTCGCCGGGCGATCGGCGCAAGCGGGGTCGGAGTCGCCGGCGGCGCACAACGTTGAATCGGTCCAGTTGATCGCGCACGTCGGGCAGGTCGTGGGGCAGGTCCCCATCGCGGCGCAGGGCCCGCAGACTCCTCCGACGCAACTGCCGCCGGCGCATTGGCAGGCGCTGGAACAGGTCTGGCAAGCGCCCAGTCCCATGGGCAATTGGCCGCCGCAGGCGCCCGTGCAATTGTCGGTCGCGCCGCCGCAACCGCAAGGCGCGCTGCCGTGCAGCGTCGGCGCGGGGGCGGAACAGCCGCCGCATTGGATGGTGCCCGTCCCGCCGCAGGCGTTGCGGTTGCACGCCGTTCCGATGTTCGGGGTGCATTGTCCGTCGCCGCAGGCGCCGCAACCGGAGCCGCAGGATTGCTGCCCGGCCAGATGATAATTTCCATTGGGGTCGCAGCGATAATAACAGGATTCGCCTTGACCATGGCAGATCCACTTGTCGTTGTACATTTGGTCGCAATCATCCTGGGATATTCCGCCTCCTCCCGGATTGCATGTAGACCACGCGACGCTCGAGAGTCCGCTCCATAAAACCGCCAGCAAGACAGAACGGCGGGGCCTCCAGGCTGTCGGGCTGAAATTCCGGCGACTCATCGCTTCTTTGAAGAGTAATCGAAACCGTACAGCCTGTCAACGGTTTCACGGTCTTCATCGGCGCGCCGAGCCCGCCGATTCGCGCATAAGGAGTATAATGTGGACGATGAGCGCGCCGCTCGACGTCGTGAAATTCCTCAAAAGCGAGACCGACCCCGCCCGGCTCGGGCCCTGCTTGGCCGAGGTGGCCTTCGTCGGCCGCTCGAACGTCGGCAAGAGCACGCTGCTCAACGCCGTCTGCCGCCGAGACCTGGCGCGCGTCTCGAGCACGCCGGGCTGCACGCGCACGCTCAACGTTTTTTTGGCCGGCAAGGACCGTTGGCTCGTCGATCTTCCGGGCTACGGCTTCGCCCGCGGGTCAGAGCGCGAGAAGCAGAGTTGGAGCGCGATGGTCGAGGGCTATCTCAAGGACCGCCCTTCGCTCAAGATGGTCTTCGCGCTCGTCGACGCCAAGGTGGGCCCGAGCAAGCTCGACGTGCAGATGCTCGGCTGGCTTCAAGGAAGCGGATTGCCCTGGCGCGTCGTGGCGACCAAGGCCGATCAGGTCCGCAAGTCGCAAGCGGACGCGCAGCGCGCCGGCATCGCCCAGCAGCTCGGCGTCGAGACCGGCGCCGTCTCCTGGGTCAGCGTGAAGGACTTCATCGGCGTCAAAGAGCTGCGCGGCGAGGTGGCCGCGCTTCTCGAGGGCTGATGCGCGGGGATTTCTCGGGCGCCGACGACGACTGGCTCGACGACGTCGACGGCAAGCCGCGGCCCAAGGCCTCCGCCAAGAAGCCGCTCCAGGACCGAGCCCAGGTCCTTCCCTACGAGGCCGGCAACGGCACGATCATAGAAATCTTCCCGAATCAGGCCCTCGTGCGCCTCGACGGAGTCGAAAAAGCCCGGCTCTGCGGCTACCGGATGGCGACCCTGGCCGCGCGCGGCGCCGCCCGCGAGCGCTCGCCGGTCTGCGTCGGGGACCGCGTCGTCGTCGAGGCCGGCGTCGTCGTCAACCGCTGCGAGCGGCGCAACGCCCTCACGCGCTCCGCGCCCAACGCCCGCAATCCGCTGGTCCACGCCATCGTCGCGAACATCGATCTTCTGCTCGTCGTCGCCTCGGCGCGCCAGCCCGATTTCACGCCCGGCATCGTCGACCGCTTCCTCGCCGCGGCCGCCGAGCGCAAGATCTCCGCCGCGCTCTGCGTCAACAAGCTCGACCTTCTCGAGCCTTCGGCCGCTCGCCCTTGGAACGATTACAAGGTCCCGGTCGTCGAGTGCTGCGCCAAGTCCGGCGAGGGCGCCGCCAAGCTCAAGGCCCTCGTGCGCGGCAGGACGGTCGCGTTCTGCGGCCACTCGGGCGTCGGCAAGACGTCGATCATCCGCGCGCTGCTGGGCGACGCGGCCTTCGGCAAGGTCGGCGACGTCAGCGCCGCCTCCGGCAAAGGGCGCCACACGACGACCGGCGCGATCTTGACCGCGCTGCCCGACGGTTCCGCATGGATCGACACCCCGGGCATCATGAATTTCACGGCGGCGTAAGCGTGAGCCAGGCCTTCGCCAAGGAAGGCGACGCGCCCGACGAGTTCCCGGAACGCCCGGTCAGCGACCGGCCCAACTACGTGACGCCGGCCGGCCTGGCGGACTTGCGGCAAAAGGGCGAGGCGCTCGCGCGGCGCCGGGAGACGCTCGGCAAGGACGATCCCGCGCGCGCTCTCGTCGAGCGCGACCTGCGCTACTACGAGGCGCGGCTGGCCTCGGCGATCCCGGTCCCTCCGCCCGCGCCGGACGTCTCGCAGGCGCGCTTCGGCTGCGCCCTCGAGCTCGAGGAGGCCGGCGCCCGGACGCGCTACGCGATCGTCGGAGAAGACGAGGCCGACCCCGCCGCCGGCAAGCTCGCCTGGAGCTCGCCGCTGGCGCTCGCGCTGATCGGGGCCAAGGCCGGCGACGCGAGGACGCTCGAAAGCCCGGCGGGCGTCCGGACGCTCAAGATCTTGAGCGTCTCGGCCGCGTAGGTCAACGCGAAGGGCTCAGCTCGATCGCCTCGCCGCCGTCGGGCTTGGGCGCGCTCGCCTCGACCGAGGGAGGAAGGCAAGCTCCGCGATCCGCGCCGCTGATGACGATCGAGCAGCCCCCTCCGGCCAGCGGCGTCTCCAAGCCCCGCGCGTCGACGAGCTTGACCGCGGTCCAGACGCCGCCGCGCGCCCGGGCCTGCGTCGGCAGCGCCGGCGTGCCCTCGTTGGCCGAGATCGTTCCCGCCGAGCGGTCGAAGCGGTATTGGTCGAGGGCGTTGACGCGCTTGAAAACGCGCCGGTCCTCGACGCGCGCGACGACTCGAGGGAAGCCGCCTGCCGGAAACGCGGCCTCGAAGGGCGCGCGGCCGCCCGTGGAAGACGAAAGCGTCTCGATCCTGAGAGCCAGATGATCGTCCGTCTCGATCGTCAGCGACATCGCGACGACGTCTCCCGGGTAAAAGACGGCTCCGTGCGGCGTGTCGTCCGCGCGGCCGCCCGATTCCGTCACGCGCCAGAACGGGCGGTACGCGAAGTCCGGCTCGAGCGGCTTGCCGCCCTTGTTGCTCTCCAGGAAGCGGTGGGCCGCGTCGCCGTGATCGCAGCCGTCCGCGTTGTCCGTATACAACGGCTTGGTCTTATCGTCGTCCTGGAAGACCCGCGTCCAAGCGAGACCCGCGTCGATCTGAGAACGGGCCGTCGCGGCGCCGACGTAGACGCTCGGCCGGTCCAACGGACCCTGCAGCCAGGGCTTGTCGCGCTCGGCGGCCGGAAGAACAAGGGCCTGGCGCGCGGGGTCGGGCGAAAACCGGGGCAGGCTCGCCGCGCCTTCGAGGCGCACGGCCGCCGAGCCGTTTTCGGGCTCGCTTTGCGCTTTGCGGAAATAGGAGCCTTGCGCTTTCGGGTCCTCGATGCGCCATCCGCAGACTTGACCTTCGATCTCCGTCGGCCGCGGCAGCTCGGCAGGGGAAGCCTCGTGGAGATACGCCCGGGCGCGCGCGGGAAACGCGGCCAACGCCGCCGCCATCACCCCAAGCGCCGCGCGGTTCATGGCCTTCAGTATAAGACGCGCGCGGAGCGGGGGTCAAGGGTCTCGCCTTGCAATCCGGCGCGTTCTATGCTACGATAATCATGTCGCTTTCGAACCCGTAACCAGAAATGTCGGGACCGGCCCTTGGGCGAGCTAAGCCCAGGGGTTTCGTGTTTATAGGTCCTTTGGCCCTTTTCACGACTAGGCCCTCCGGGTAGCATGCTAGCATCGACGTTAAACCCCGACCCGAGAGGTGCGCATGTCCCGAATCGTCGCTCTCATCCTGTCGCTGGCCGTTCCGTCGTTCGCTCAGTTCACGCTTCCCCCCGTCAAGTTCAAGAAGAACCCGGTCCGCGAGCTGGCCGCGCCGTCGGAGAAGCAGCAGTCCGGCAAGGACCTGTACTATTTCTCGAAGGACGAGGCCGCGGCGGCGCTCCAGCGCTTCGGAGCCTTCGAGAAGCCCGGCAAGGGCTTCACGTTCGACCGCGACGTGCCGGCCGACATCAAGAGCCAGATGCTCGCCGACCTCGCGTTCATGAAGTCGATCAAGGGCTCCGGCGCGACGCCGCTGCATCAGCAGATCTTCGGCCAGGTCGACGGCGCGACCTATTACGACTGGTTCGACAAGCGCGTCACCGCGATCGGCATGAACTCCTGCGGCAGCGCGAAAGCCGTCGCCTGCGTGATCCCGTTCCGCAACCCCACGAAGATGTGGCTGACGCAGAACTTCGTCAAGTTCTCGCACCCGCAGGTCTCGCGCATGATGATCGTCTACCACGAGGCGCGCCATACCGAGTCCGAGAACGGCAACTGGTCGCACGCGACCTGCCCCGATCCCTTCAACGACGCCGATCACAATCCGATGGTCAGCATCTGGACCGGCGCGACGCTCGCCGGCGAGCCCGCCTGCGACGTGACGCCGCTGGGCTCCTACGGCTCGTCGACGATCCTCCTCAAGAACATCCAGAAGTTCTGCGCGAGCTGCACCGACAAGGTCCGCATGGACGCCGGGCTCTACGCCGACGACCAGATGGGCCGGATCATCGACGAGGACGCGATCAAGACGATGCGGGCCGACCTATACCGGCCGTAATCCTCGTCCTGCTCGCCGGCCTGTCGTTCGCGGCCCCCGGACCGAAGGACCGGCTGCGCGAGCTCGACGAGATCCTGGCCGCGCGCGGCGACAACGACCCGCGCTTGGACCGCGACTTCAAGGGCCTGTCGGCCGCGGAGAAGCGCGCTTTTCGCGAGAAATACCGATCGTTGCCGCGCGAGAAGGTCAACGAGCGCGGCACGATCGTCTATCTGCTCGGCAAGAACCTGTCCGAGGCGGCCGACTGGGCCTTCATGAAGCGCGTCGTCTCCGAGCCGCCGTGCTTCAGCCTCGCCGACTGCTCGAAGAAGAGCGCCGATGCTCCGTCACCCGGTGACGAGGTGACGCTGGCCTACCCGCAGCTCGTCGCCCTCGAGGTGGCGGGAAGCTCGGAGACGGTCCGGGCCGCGGCCCTCCGGTCGCGCGCGCCGATCGTCGCCCGCAAGGCGCGAAAGCTTCACTCTAGCGCAATCCCTCCGCCGTAAAATAAAGAAGAGCAAGGAGGGAGCATGGACACCGATACCATGAAAGCCGTGCGGGTCGCGCGCTTCGGCGGCCCGGAGACGGTCAAGATCGAGCGGATTCCCAAGCCGAAGCCGGGGACCGGCGAGGTCCTCGTGCGCGTCGAGGCCTGCGCGATCAACCCGATCGACTGGAAGCTGCGCGAGGGGATCTTCAAGGACCTGAAGCTGCCTTTCACGCCCGGCGGCGACTTCTGCGGGTCGATCGAGGAGCTGGGCGCGGGCGTGACGGAGTACGAGAAGGGCCAGGCCGTTTACGGATGCGCGCCGGGCAGCGTGGGCGCCGACGCCGAGTACGTCGTCTGCCCGACCGCGAACCTCGCCAGCAAGCCGCGCGTCTTGGGCCCCATCGAGGCGGCGAGCGTGCCGTTGGCGGCGATGACGGCGTGGCAAGGCTTGTACGCTCACGGCGGCCTCGAGTCCGGCCAGACCGTGCTCATCCTCGGCGCCTCGGGAGGCGTCGGCTCGTTCGCGGTGCAGCTCGCCAAGCTCAAGGGCGCGCGCGTCATCGGCACGGCCTCGGCGGCGAACGTCGACCGCGTGCGCGGCCTCGGCGCCGACGTCGTCGTCGACTACAAGAAGGAGAAGATCGAGGACGTCGCCAAGGACGTCGACCTCGTCTTCGACCTCGTCGGCGGCGAGCTGCAGAAGCGCGCGTTCGCGTGCGTCAAGCCCGGCGGGCGCTTGATCTCGACCGTGCAGCCGCCGGACGACCGGCTGGCGAAGAAAAACAAGATCACGGCCATGATGTTCCGCATGAAGCCCGACGCCGGCCAATTGCGGGAGCTCGCCACGCGCATCGACGCCCAGGACATCGAGGTCGAGGTCGCGAAGATCATGCCGCTCGACAAGGCGGCCGAGGCGGAAGAGCTCAACCGCGGCCAGAAGGTCGACGGCAAGATCGTCCTGCAGGTCGGGCGCTAGGACCGCAGCAGCGAGTGCATGTCGACCGTCGTCAGCAGCTGCTTGATATCGAGCGGCTTGGCCAGGTAGTCGCACGCGCCGCGCCGCAGCGCGACGTCGGCGTGCCCGGCGTCGCCGTCGCCGCTGAACACGATCACGGCGGCGTCCGGGTCGGCCTCGAGGATCTCGCTCATCGTCGCGAGGCCGTCGAGCCGCGGCATGTGGAGGTCGAGCATGACGACGTCCGGCTTGTGCTTGAAGGCCGCGAAAACGGCCTCGTCGCCGTCGGCCGCCTCGCAGACCGCGTAACCCGCTTGCTCGAGCGCGCGGCGCGCCACGTTGCGCACCTCGGGCTCGTCGTCGGCGATGAGGATCGTCTTCTTCGTCATAAGGCCTCCTGGGAAAGCGCGCCCTCGATCTTCGCGAGGACGCGAGCGGCCGCGAACGGCTTGAGGATGTACCCGTCGACTCCGGCTTCGTAAGCGGCGTCGACCGTCGACGTCACGCTGCCGCCGGTCAGCATCAGGATCTTGAGCGCGTCGAAGCGCCTGTTGGTCCGGATGATCGAGACCGTCTCGATCCCCGTGAGCTCGGGCATCGCCTGATCCATCAGCACGAGATCGTATTTACGATGAGCGAGCAGCTCGAGCCCCAGCTCGCCGTTGGTCGCCTGGTCCACGCTGTGTCCGTTCTGCTCCAACAGCCGCTTGATGAGGACCAGCACGTGCGGATCGTCGTCAACCACCAGTATCTTCGCCATGAGCGCCTCCTGAGTAGCGTGCTTTTTCGTCGAGATTGCGGCGCATGCGCGCCGCGAGCTGATCCGCGGAAAACGGTTTCTGCATGAGGTCGACGCCGGCGTCGAGGACGCCGTTGGCGCCCAGCGCGTCGTCGGTATAACCGGAGACGAAGAGCACATTGAGCCGCGGCCGGCGGCCGCGCAGCGTCTTGGCCAGCGCGGGGCCGTTCATGCCGGGCATGATCACGTCGGTCACGAGCAGATCGATCTTCCCTTCAGCGGCCTCGAACAGCTTCAGCGCCTGCTCGCCGCTCGACGCCGCCACGATGCGAAAGCCGTGCTTCCTGAGCCCGCGCAGCGTCAGCGTGCGCACGGCGTCGTCGTCCTCGACGAAAAGGACGGTTTCGCCCCGCCCGCACGCCGGAGCCGAGGCGTCGTCCGTGGAGTCGCCCGCGGCGCCCGTCCGCGCGCAGCGCGGCAGCAGCAGCTCGATCCGGGTCCCGCTTCCCAGGCGTGAAAACACGTAGACGTGCCCGCCCAGCTGCTTGACGGTGCCGTAGACCATCGAGAGCCCGAGCCCGGTGCCTTTGCCCTTCTCCTTGGTCGTGAAGAACGGCTCGAAGACGTGCGGCAGGACCTCCGGCGCGATGCCGGCCCCGTCGTCGACGATGGAGAGGGCGACGTAATCGCCCGGGGCCACGCCCGACCGCGCGGGGCTCGCGCCGGAAACGACGAGATTGCTCGATTCGATGGCCAGCGTCCCGCCGCCGGCCATGGCGTCGCGGGAGTTGACCGCCAAGTTGAGCACCATCTGGTCGAGCTGCGTCTGATCCGCCTTGACGGGCCACAAACTCTCCGCTAGACGCAGCTCCACCTTGATGTTCTCGCCGAGCACGCGGCGCAGGAGCTTGCCGAGGTTCCTGATCCCGTCGTTGACGTCGAGCGCGACGAGCGTGAGCGCCTGCTTGCGCGAGAAGGCGAGCAGCTGCTGCGTGAGCGCGGCGGCGCGCTCCGCGCCCGCGATGACGCCCTTGACGTCGGCGAGCGGCTCGGGCTGGTCCTTGAGGGCCTGCGCCAGGAACTCCGCGTACGCCTTGATCGCGGTCAGGATGTTGTTGAAGTCGTGCGCCACGCCTCCGGCCAGACGCCCGATCGCCTCCATCTTCTGCGATTGCCGGAACTGGTCCTCGAGGTCCGCGCGCTCGGCCGCTGCGCGGCGCTCCGAACGGAGGTCGCGCGCGACGCAGGAAAGCAAGAGAGAGGTCCCGTCCGCGGCCTTATGCAGTATCCCGTGCAGCGCGACGGGGATCTCCTCTCCGGTCCGGACGTCCAAGAAAAACGTCTCCCCCTTCGACGATCCCGTTTTCAACGTCTCGCGGATCGATCCCTCGATCCACTGAGTCGCGTGGGGAGGATGTAAATGCTGGACCGTGAGCGAGGATATGTCCTCATCGGCGCCGAACCCGCACATCTCCCGTCCGGCGCGGTTCATATACGTGATCCTTTGCGTGGACGGGTCGGCCATGGCGATGAGGTCGCGGGAAGACTCGACGATCTGAGCGAGGCGCTCGCGCTCGGCGATCTCCTGCTTGCGGCGCGTGATGTCGGTGCGGATGGCGACGTATTGGTACGGCTTCCCGTCGGGCCTGAGGAACGGCACGACGGTGGCGTCGACCCAGAACGTCCGCCCGTCCTTCGCTCGGTTGAGGATCTCCCCCTTCCAGACCGCGCCGCCCGTGATCGTCTCCCAAAAGGTCGCCCAGAACTCCGTCGAATGGCGGCCGGAGTTGACGACGCGGTGCTCGCGGCCGAGCAGCTCGGCGCGGGAGTAGCCCGAGACGGCGCAGAACTTGTCGTTGGCGTAGGTGATGACTCCGGCCGCGTCCGTGATCGTCACGAGGGCGTGCTCGTCGAGCGCCGCCTGCAGGCTCTTGACGCGCTCCATCCATTCTCGTTCGCGCTCCTCGGCCGCCTTGCGGTCCGAGATATCGGTCATGATGCCCGTCGAGCCGGCGAGCAGGCCGCGCTCGTCGACATTGGGCGCGGCCGCTACGAGCACCCAGAACGTCGAGCCGTCCCGGCGCAAGAACCTCATCTCATAGGTTTCAACCGAGCCCTCGCGGCGGCGCGAGAGGCGGAACTCCAGCTCGACGCGCCCGATGGCGTCGGTGAAATACGCCAGAGGACGTCCGACCATCTCGTGTTCCTTTAGGCCGAACGCGGCGAGCGCGCGGGCGTTGACGAACTTGACTCGCCCTTCGACGTCCACCGAGACGATCATCGCGCCCGTGGCGTCGACGACGCGGCCGAGCTCGTGCTCGGCGACCGCGAGCAGCTCGTCATGGGCGTGCCGCCGGCGCAGGTAGACGGACGCCGCCAGCGTAAAGGACAAACAAAAAGCCAGCAGCAGCCACGGCTCCCCCGTGCGCTGGGAGGCCTCGTACGCGGGAGTGCCTTCCGCCAGGACGACGAGCCCGTCGCCGTGCACCGTGATCGGCATGGTCTCGCGCAGCCGGGCAGAAAGCAGCCAACGGTCGAGCGCGCCGGCGCGGGTCGTCCCCCTCGCGAGATGCCGGGCCAGCGGGGCGCCGCGCAGATCCGCGTCCTCGACCAGATAGTCGATGCCGCGCGGCGGCAAGGCCAGCACGCAGTAATGAAGGAAGGGATCGAGGTCCAGGAAGGCCGCGGCGTAGCCGAGCAAGCGGCCGTCGGGCGCGAACGCCGGCACGAAAAGCCACAGAGCGCTTCCCCACAGCTCAGGCGCGCCCTCAGGAGGGCGGTCGAAAAAGGAGCGGCGCGCGGCCCGCGCGCCGGCAAGCTCGCGCTCCAGTGCGGGAGGGAAAACGAGGGCGCGGCTCGGCTGCTTGCGGCCAGCGACGTAGGACTCCAGCCGCCAAGCGCGGCCGTCGCGCGCGATCCATGCGGTATGGATGCCGTGGTCCTCGTCACTCAGCGCCGCGGCGCGTCCGGCGGGGTCGCTCACCCGCGACCAGTCGATCTGCCGGGCCTGGAGCTCGATGCGGTGGATGTCGAGCTCGACGTCCTCCACGAGGTTGAGCGCGACGCTCCGCGCGTCCCGCGCGAACTGGCGCTCGATCTCGACCGTCTCGCGCCCACGAGAGTCGGCGAAGACCGCGAATGACGCCGCCACGAGAACCAGCGGCAAGGCCCAGCCCGCCTGACCCAGCGGCGACGGCTTCTTCGTCCGCGGCATCACCATGACCCCTCCTGGCGTTTCCGGGCTACGTCAGGATTGGCTAAGCAACGTTCCGGCCAGCGTGACCGGGAGGAAAGGACCGGCCTAAAGAGTCGCCAAGTCGATGACGAAGCGGTAGCGCACGTCGCCGCGCGCGAGGCGGTCGTAGGCCTGGTTTACGTCCTTGATCGCGATGACCTCGACGTCGCAGGCGACCTTCTTCTTCGCGCAAAAGTCGAGCATCTCCTGCGTCTCGGCGATGCCGCCGATGAGCGAGCCCGCGAGGGCGCGCTGCGTGATCAAGGGAAAGGCCGCGACGGCCAGCGGGTTCGGCGGCGCGCCGACGAGCACGAGCGTCCCCCCGATCTTGAGCCAGCCGAGCGCCGCGCTCACGTCGTGGTCGGCCGAGACCGTGTCGATGATGAGGTCGAAGCGCTTCTGGAGCTTCTGCGCCGTCGCCGGGTCGTCGGTGGCGGCGTAGTCCGCGGCGCCGAGCCTTTTCGCGTCCGCTTTCTTGGCGCTTGCGCGCGAGATCACCGTGACCTCGGCGCCCATGGCCGCGCCGAGCTTGACCGCCATGTGGCCGAGGCCGCCCAGGCCCATCACCCCGACGCTGTCGCCTTTGCCTACCTTGAACCGCTTGAGCGGCGAGTACGTGGTGATGCCGGCGCACAAGAGCGGCGCCACCTGCTCGAGCGGCTGGCCGGGCTTGATCTTCAGCGCGAAAGCCTCGTCGACGACGACGCTCTTCGAGTAACCGCCGTAGGTCGGCGTTTTTCCGTCGCGCTCGAGGCCGTTGTAGGTGAAGGACGGCACGTTGTCGCAGAACTGCTCGCGCTCGGCTTTGCACTGCGGGCACTTGCGGCATGAGTCGACGAGGCAGCCGACGCCGGCGAGGTCGCCCGCCTTGAACTTCCGGACTTTCTTGCCGACGCGCGCGACGCGCCCCGCGATCTCGTGGCCCGGCACGAGCGGGTAGCTCGACGACTTCCACTCGTTGCGCACCTGATGGAGGTCCGAATGGCAGATGCCGCAGTAAAGCACCTCGATCTCGACGTCCTTCGGGCCCGGCTCGCGGCGCTCGATCTGAAACGGCGCGAGGGGCGCCTGGGCGTTCTTCACGGCGTAAGCTTTGACGTTGGGCATGAAACGCTAGTCTCCTAGGATCTTCTCGGGGCGCAGCCAGTGGCAGGTGTAGCCCTTCGGGTGCTTCTGCAAATAGTCCTGATGATAGTCCTCGGCCTTCCACCACGGACCAGCCTTCGCGAGCTGCGTGACGATGGGCTTGCCGAAGCGGCCGCGCTCGGAGATCCGCTTGATGAACGCCTCCGCCTCCTTGCGCTGCTCCTCGGTGTGGTAGAAGATCTCCGAGCGGTAAGACGTCCCCATGTCGTTGCCCTGGCGGTCGAGCGTCGTCGGATCGTGCATGCGGAAATACCACCGCAGCAGCTGCTCGAAAGAGAGCTTCGACGGGTCGAAGACGACGCGCACGGACTCGGCGTGGCCCTCGTGGTTCTCGTAGGTCGCGTTGGCGACGGAGCCGCCCGTGTAGCCGGCCTCGGTGGAGATCACGCCCGGGATCGCGCGCAGGATCTCCTGCATGCCCCAGAAGCAGCCTCCCGCGAGATCGACGACTTCCTGCTTTTCGGTCTTGGTCATGGCTTTCTTTCCCTTGGCGGCGGCGGCGCCGAACATCTTGGCATATTTCCCGTAACCCTCTTTCTCGAGGTCGGCGGCCGGGATGAAGCGCAGCGACGCGGAGTTGATGCAGTAGCGCAGGCCGGCGGGCCTCGGGCCGTCGTCGAAGACGTGGCCGAGGTGCGAGTCGGCGTGCTTGGAGCGCACTTCCGTGCGCGTCATGCCGAACTCCCGGTCCGACTTCTCGACGAGGTTCGCGCCCTCGAGCGGCTTCGTGAAGCTCGGCCAGCCCGTCCCGGAGTCGAACTTGTCGAGCGACGAGAACAGCGGCTCGCCGCTGACGACGTCGACGTAGAGTCCAGGCGCGTGGTTGTCCCAGAACGCGTTTTGAAACGGAGGCTCGGTGTCGGCCTTCTGCGTGACCTCGTACTGCTCGGAGGTCAGCGTCTTGCGCAGCACGGCGTCCGACGGCTTCTTATAGTCGTTCATGGCGGACTCCTTGGACGGCGCCGCATGAGACGTCCCGCACAGCAGCGCCAGCGCGATGATGATCCGGTTCATCAGACGTGCTCGACGACGTCTTTCACCGCGAAGCGCACCTTCGCCTGGGACGCGTACGCGTCATCGGCGGCGCGATAGCCGGCGGTGGCCACGAACAACGCGTGATAGCCCTTGGCCGGCAGGCCGAGGAGCGCGTCGTATTGCGCCGGATCGATGCCCTCCATCGGGCAGGCGTCGACGCCGAGCGCCGCCGCGCTCGTCAGAAACGTCCCGAGCGCGATGTAGACTTGGCGCGCCGACCAATCGTGCAGCGTCTCCTTGGTCTTCCCGTTCACCGAGCCGAGCATCCTTTGCTTATAGTCCTCGAGCGCCGCCGCCGGGGCCTTGCGGACCTCCGCGATGCGCGCGACGTAGCGCTCCACGTCGGCCGCGCCGAAGTCCTTCTTCACGGCGAAAACGACGAGCTTGTCGGCGTCGACGATCTGCGACTGGCCCCACGAGGCCGCCTGCAGCTTCTTGCGCAGCTCCGGCTTATCGACGACGAAGAACTTCCACGGCTGCAGCCCGTAGGACGACGGCGCGAGCACGAGAGCCTGCTCCAGCGCGGACCACGTCTTGGCCGGGATCTTTCGCGACGCGTCGAACTTCTTCGTCGCGTACCGCCAACCCAGCGCCTCGACCAGCTCTTCTTTCCTCATCATGTCACTCTCCTTGATCATTAAGACGCTTCTCCGGGAACGACGCGCAGCGCGACGCGCTCGCCCTCGCGGATGACCTCGAGCGCCGCCTCGACGCCGACGCCGTCCTCGGTCAACAGACGGTGCAGCTCGTCGACGCCGGAGACGAGGCGCCCGCGAAAGCCGACGACGACGTCCCCTTCCTCGACGCCCGCCCGGCTCGCGGGGCTTCCGGCGACGACTCCGATGACCAGCATCCCGCTTCGGACCGGAAGGCCGAGCAGGCGGATCATCGCCGCGCGCAGAGGGACCTCCTGGCCGGCGAGACCGAGCCAGCCGCGCCGGATCTTGCCGTGCTTGATCAGCTCGCCGGCGACCCATTTCGCCGTGTTGATCGGGATCGCCAGGCAGATGCCTTGGGCCGAGGAGATGATCGCGGTGTTGACCCCGACGACCTCGCCGCGGGAGTTCATGAGCGGGCCGCCCGAGTTGCCCGGGTTGAGCGCCGCGTCGGTCTGGATGACGTTGTCGATGAGCCGCCCGGATTGCGTCCGCATGGACCGCCCCAGCGCGCTGATCACGCCCGCCGTCACCGTCGTCTGGAAGCCGAACGGGCTGCCGATGGCGACGGCGATCTGCCCGGGCTTGAGCGTCGAGCTGTCGCCGAGCGCCGCCGCGGCGAGACCGTCGGCGTGGACGCGGATCACCGCGAGGTCGGTGTGCGGGTCCGAGCCCACGAGCTCGGCGCGGAAGCGCCGGCCGTCGTGGAGGCTCGCGTCCAGGCGCGTCCCTCCGGCCACGACGTGGGCATTGGTCAATATGTAGCCGTTCGAGGTGAAGAGGAACCCGGAGCCCGTTGCGCCCCGGCCGTCTTCCCTGAGCACCTCGACGTGCACCACGGCGCCGCTCATCCGCTCCGCCGAGGAAGAGACGGCGCTCGAGTAAGCGTCCAGCAGCGCCTCGTCGCCCGCCAGCAGTGTCGCCTCCATGGTCATGCCCTCCCCGCCTTGAGATATGCCGCCGCCATGGCTCCCGCCTGGCGGATCGGCTCCGCTTTGCGGCTGGCTTTGGCGACGAGCATCGAGCCCTCGATCAGCGCGACGATCGCCGAGGCCGCGTCCGAAGGATCGAAGTCCTTGCGAAAATAACCCGCCGCCTTGTGCTTCTTGAGGAAATCGGACAAGGCCCCGATCCAGAACGCGAGATGATCGGCGATCGCCCGGCGGATCTTCTCGCGCTCGTCGCTCATCTCCTCGGCCATGTTGCCGATGAGACAGCCCTTGCAGCAGCCCTCCTTCTCCATCGCGTCCGCCAACTCCGAAAAATCGCGCTCGAGCAGGCGGATCGGGTCGCCGGAGGCGGCGAGCTTGCGCGCGATGAGATCCCGGCGCTCGCGCGCGGCGCGCTCGATGACGGCGAGGACGAGCTCCTCCTTGGTCGGGTAATAATGGAAAAGGTTCGACTTCTGGAGTCCTGCTTTGCGCGCCACGTCGTCCATGCTCACGCCGCGATAGCCGCCGGCGTGCAGCAGCTTCGTCGCCGCCGTCAGGATGCCTTCCCGCGCCGCTAGGTTTTGTGGCCTGGCCATTTAAATACCGTCCGCACGGTCAGTATATCCAGATTTCCCGCGGCCGTCAAGTCCCCGCCATCGCGGCAGCGGTACAATAGACGAAGCCGCCCGAGGAGGCACTATGCGCAACGCCCTCGTCCTGTTGTCGGCTCTCGCGTTGTCCGCCGCGACCTGGTCGAAGATCCAGAGCCAAGTCCAGTCGCAGCTCGCCAAGCTCTCCGACGCCCAGGTCCTCGGCGTCCTGACCGCGGCCAACGACGCGGAGCTCGACGCCGCGCGCCTCGCCCAGGCGAAGGCCGCCGATCCTCACGTCAAGGGCTTCGCCGAGCACATGTCGGCCGATCACTCCGCGTCGAACACCGAGGTCGGAGCTCTCGCGCGCCGGCTCAACATTTCCCCTCAGACGAGCGCCGAAAGCGGCTCCTTGACGCAGACCGCCAAGTCGGAGAAGGACGTCCTCGGCTCGCTGCAAGGCGCGGCGTTCGATCAGGCCTACATGGACCGCCAAGTCGCCGACCATCAAACCGTGCTCGACACGATCGACAAGACGCTTCTCCCCAGCGCGTCGAGCCTGGACCTCAAGGCCTTGCTCCAGAAAGCTCGCGACATGGTCAGCGAACATCTGCAGTCCGCCCGGACGATCCAAGCCCAGCTGACCGGCAAGCGCTGACCGGCGCATTTTGCTAGAGTCGCGTCTCATGAAGCTCGCCTCGGGGGCGGCGCTCCTCGCGCTGTTTCTTTGCCGGCCCGCTTTCCCGCAGGTTCCGGCCCACCGGTTCTACGTGTCGTCCGAGGAGGATCGGCGGCTCGACGCGCGCGCCTTGGCCGGGCGCGTGGTCGCGCGCGTGCGCGAGGAGTGCGACCTGGCCGGAAAGCAAGGCTCCGGGCCGCCGGTCGCCGAGGGCGCGCGGATCATCGTCATGGCCCCGCGCCAAGCGCTGGCTTCGATCGCCGCCCGCGGGTTTCTCAACTGGCACCAAACGGGCTCGACGCGCGGCTTTCACCGCGACCGCTTCGCGATCGAGCAGGAGCTGGCGATGGCCCGGCTGCCGTACGACGAGAAGGGCCGCGCGCTGCTGCCGAAATACGCCGTGCTCGATCTCCGGGGGACCGACGCCGGGCATTTCGCGCTGCCGACGCGTTACGGCGACGTCGCCTTTATATTAAAGAAAGAGGTCTCGAGTCGCGCGACCTGGACCTACGCCGACAGCCTCGATTTCGAGGCGCAAACGGGCCGCTTCGAGCCGGTCGGCGCGGCCAATCCGGTCCTCGCGCGCACCTTCGCTTACCGGCGCAAGCCGGGCGACCGCAACCGCTGCGGCAACTACTGCGAGGCGCAGATCTGGGGAGACCTCTCCTTGAGCGACGTCGCCTACGCGATGATCCCCGCGGGCGCGCCGGCGCCGAGGGCCCTCCGGAGCGCGGGTCTCGACGTGTATTCGTACGCGGTCGGCAAGAGCAGCGCCGATATCGTCGCGCCCGATCACGCCGCGCAGTACGTCCGAGGGCCGCGCCTTTGGGAGGCGCGACCCCGCGCGCAAACGGCCCCGGATGCCGCGCTTCGCCCCCCGCCGCCTTCCGACGAGGAAGCCCGCGCGCTCGCGCTTTACGCGCGCTCGGACGAGGCCTGGACGGCCTTCAAGCCCGCTCTCTTGGCCGCGCTGCGCGACAAGAGCCCGCTTCTCGCGACGGAGGCCGTCGCCTTCGCCTCGGAGCACCGCGATGACCCGGACGTCGCCGCCGCGCTGCGCGACGCGCGCAAGCTCCACGCCGACGATCACGACCTCAACCTGGAGGAATGGCTCGACCGGCTCGACAAGAATCGCTTCTGCGAATAAGAGCGGGCCGACGAACGGACAACCCACCCTTTTTACTTCGTTGCATTCCCGCAACGCTCTCAAGCGTTGCTACGATGCAACGAAGTGTTTTAGATGGGGCCGACCCCAGGGCTAGCGCGCGGAGGCTTTAGTCAGCAGCGGCTGCGCCGCGCCGCGGCAGGCGACGGAGAGCTCGTCCCAATGCTCCCACAAGCAGTTGAAGCGGTGGCCTTTACCGGACTGGACGCCTCCGCAAAGACGTTTCTGGTCGCCCCCGCAGACGGCGTTGACGCCCTCGACCAAGCCCGGATCGACGGCGCGCGGATTCCAATCGGCGGGCGGCCGCGGCGGCTTCCGGAGGCCCGGCGCGTCCGCCAGAATGGCGGACTTGACCTTCGCCTTCTTGCCCTTGCCCGCGAACCAACTCGAATCGGCGCAGGTGTCGGAAAGGTCGTCCTCGTGCTCGAGCAAGCAGGCGTGCCGCCGATTCTTGGGGACGTCCTGGCAGAACTTGGCGATCTCGACGCGGCAGGGACGGGCCTGGGTGTCGATCAGGCCATCGGAGTCCTCGTCGGGTCTCCCTTTAATAGCGCGGATCAGGTTGGGCCCGAAGACGCCCAGCAGGACGATCACCGGGATGAGGGCGCCGAGCCCGCTTCTCTTCTTTCGTTCCTTTTCCGGAGGAGTCGCGGGCACCGACCAAGCCTTGGCCCCTTTCTCCTCCAACTGCACCGGACGCGCCTCGACTTCCTCGCCGCCGACCGGCAGCTCGCGGCGCACCTTGTAGACGCGCACCTTCTCCGGCACGCCCTTGAGTTGGAGCCAGCCGACTTCGCTCGAGGGCACCTCGGATTTGTTCATGGCCAGATAAACGGCCTCGGTGAAGAAGACCTCTCCGGCCTCGGCGACGCCCTCGATGCGCGAGGTCACGTTGACCGCGTCGCCGTAGACGTCGTTGTCGACTAGCGTGACCTCGCCGACGTTGATGGCGATGCGCACCTCGATCCTCTCGGCGGCGGATTTGCCCTCGTTGTAGGCGGCGAGGCTGCGCTGCGCCTCGAGGCCGGCCAGCACCGCGTCGGTCGGGCTGTTGAAGACGACGAGGAACGCGTCGCCGATCGTCTTGATGAGGCGCCCGCCGCGGTTTTGCAGCGCGGGCAGCACGAGCTGCTTGTTCTTCTCGATGAGCTCGACGACGCCGGAGCGGCTGCTGTGCGACGTACGATCGGTGAAGTTCCTGATGTCGGTGAGCAGGATCGTCAGGACGCGCGACTCGCTTTCGCCCATGCCCGCCCATCTTAGCGATTTGTTAGACTCTGCGCCATGACCGAGTTGGCTTTCCGCGCGGCGTGCGCCGACGACGCGGACAAGGTCGCCGAGCTCGTCAATCTCGCCTATTGCGGCGAGGGCGCGGGGCGCGGCTGGACGACGGAGGCGGACCTCCTCGGGGGCCCGCGCACCGACCGCGGGAGGATCCTCGCGCTGCTCGCGGAGCCCGGCGCGCGCGTGGAGCTGTGCCTCGACGGCGGCGCGCTCGCGGGCTGCGTCGAGCTGCGCCGCGACGGCGCGCAGTGCTATCTCGGCATGTTGTCGATCGACCCCCGCAGGCAGTCCGGCGGACTCGGCAAGGCTCTGCTCGAGCGCTCGGAGGAGCTGGCGCGCGGCTGGGGCTGCGCGCGGATGCGCATGACGGTCATCACCACGCGCGCCGAGCTCATCGCCTACTACGAGCGCCGCGGCTACCGGCGCACCGGCAAAGTCGTCCCGTTCCCCCCCGAGGAACTGCGCTACCGGCAGCCGCGCGCGGCCGCGCCCGTCGACTTCGCCGAGCTCGAGAAGCCTCTTTAGTCACAGGTTAGGTTTTCCCGTTTCCGAGAGCCTTGTCGAGGTTGTACGCGGCCGAGATCAGGGCGAGATGAGTGAACGCCTGAGGGAAATTGCCCATCGCCTCGCCGCGCCGGCCCGTCTCCTCGGCGAAGAGCCCGAGGTGGTTCGCGTAGTTGAGCATCTTCTCGAAGATGATCCGGGCCTCGTCGAGACGCGCGCGGTCCGTGCGCCCCGCGCGCGTCAAGGCCTCGACGAGCCAAAACGTGCAGATGTTGAAGCTGCCCTCGTCGCCGAAGGTCTGCGCGTCGGAATCAGGGTGGTAGCGATGCACGAGGCTGTCCGCCAGGAGTCCGCCCTTGCCCGGCGACTCGCAGATTCGGTCGATGGTCGAGAGCATGCGCGGGTCGTTGGGCGAGGCGAAAAAGACGAGCGGCATCATGAGCACCGACGCGTCCAGATATTCCGCGCCGTAATATTGCGTGAAGGCGCCGCGCTTCCCGTTCCAGCCCTTGGTCATGATGTCCTCGTAGATCTTGTCGCGCGTCTCGTACCACGTCCGGCGGTCGGCCGGGAACGAGCGCTTGTCCGCCAGCCGCAGCGCGCGGTCGACGGCGACCCAGGCCATCATCTTCGAGTAAGTGAACTGCCGGGGGCCACCGCGGACCTCCCAGATCCCCTTGTCGGGCTCCGTCCAATGCTTGCAGACCCAGCCCGTGATGCGCCGCAAGTGCTCCCAAAGCTCGTAGGAGATCGGCGAGCCGTACTTGTTGTAGAGGTAGATCGAGTCCATCATTTCGCCGTAAATATCGAGCTGGAGCTGGTCGTAAGCGGCGTTGCCGACGCGGACGGGCCGCGAGCCCATGTAGCCGTCGAGGTGGGTCAGCAGCTCCTCCTTGAGCTCGTGGCGGCCGTCGATGCCGTACATGATCTGCAGCGGCATGCCCGATCTCACCTCGCGGCAGCGCGCGTCGAGCCAGCCCATGAAGCCGGTGGCCTCATCGAGCAGGCCGATCCGCATGAGCGCGTAGAGCGTGAATGCGGCGTCGCGGATCCAGGTGTAGCGGTAGTCCCAGTTGCGCGGCCCGCCGACCCGCTCGGGAAGGCTCGTCGTCACGGCCGCGACGATCGCGCCCGTCGGCTCGTAGCTCATGAGCTTGAGGGCGAGGGCCGAGCGGTGCACGATCTCGCGCCAGCGCCCCTGATAGGTGCACTTCGAAAGCCACCGCTGCCAATAAGCCACCGTCTGCATGAACAGCTCGTGCGCCTGGTCCGGCGTGAGGACGCGCGCGCACGCGTCGGCCGGGTCCATCTGCCCGATCGTGAAGACGGCGCGGTCGCCTTCGCCGAGCGTGAACTCGGCGACGGCCGCGCCGCCGTCGAGCTTGAGGGGCACCGTCGACGCGAGGGATATGGCCCCGGCGCTCTTGGCCGCGAACACGGCCCCCGAGCGGGTCAGCTGGATCTCGTGCGGCGCGCGCGCGTAATCGAACGCCGGGCGGCATTCGAGCCGGAACGTGACCTTGCCGCGCGTGACGCGCACGTCCCGGACGATCACGTTCGGATGCTGGCCCGGCACGAGTCCGAGCGGCATGAAATCGGTCAGCTCCGCGACGCCGTCGTCGGAAAGAAAGCGCGAGACGAGGACGTTCGTGGCGGGCCAATAGAACTGCTTGCGCGCCGCGTCGCCGACCGGAGCGATCCGGAAAAAGCCTCCCTTCTTGTCGTCGAGCAGCGCGGCGAAGACGCTCGGCGAGTCGAAGCGAGGATAGCAGAGCCAGTCGATCGAGCCGTCGTCGCCGACGAGCGCCGCCGTGCGCATGTTGCCGATGACGCCGTAATCGCCGATGGGCTTGTAGGCCACGCTTTATTATAGGCGCGGGCGCTGCGCGGCCCTAGGACGCGGGAGTGACGATCCGTTACAGCGGTTTGACTCCGGGGCCATGGAGACGCCCCGCGGCGCGGCGCTATCATCTGCGCGTGAAAAAACAGGGCAAGGCGGCGCTTGGGCTCGGCGGCGCGGCGTTCGGCGTCATCCTCGGCGCCTATCTCGCCCTGCCGTTCGTCGTCAAAAGCCAGGTCAACGCCAAGCTCGCGCGGCTCGACGACTACGTCGGGCACGTCGACGGCGTGTCGCTGCGGCCGTGGCGCGGCGCCGTGCGCTTCGAGGATCTGACCCTGATCCTCCGAGGCGGCAAATCGCCGGTGCCTTTCATCTCAGTCCAGGCCATCGACGCCGAATACAGCTGGAAGGCGCTCTTCCACGGAGGGTTCGTCGGCGACGTCGTGCTGCGCCGGCCGGTCGTCCATTACCTCAAGCCGCCGAAGGAGACGGCGAAGATCGCGAAGAAGTCCGCGCGGCAGGCCCAAACGCAGAGGACGGCGTACATCCGGCGTTTGGAGGTCCTCGCCGGCCGGCTGGAATGGGAGGACGACGAGGTGCGGCCGGGCTATATCCTGGAAGTCAGCAGCATCGACGCCGTCGCCTACAACATCGGGACGAAACCCGGGCTCACCAAGCAGACCATCCGCGCCGAGATAAGCGGCTCGTCGACCGGCGACGGCAAGCTCAAGCTGCGCTTCGAGGCCGACGCCCTCGCGGAAAAGCCCACCTTCAAGTACAGCCTCGAGCTCTCGAGCGTCTCGCTGCCGGCCCTCGACGAATGGCTGCGCAAGCACCTCGACGTCGAGGTCCACGACGGCACGCTGGATCTCTATAACGAAGCCGAGGCCGTCGACGGCAAGATCAAGGGCTACGTCAAGCCGCTCGTCGTCGGGCTGCATACGGTCCGAGTGCGCGGCGGCAAGTCGATCCCCAAGCAGATCAAGGGCGAGCTCGAGAAGATCGCCGCGAAGCTGTTCCGCAATCCCAAAAAGGACCAGATCGGGACTCAGGTGAGCTTCTCGGGAAGCCTCGACGATCCCAAAATCCACCCGCTGCAAGCGCTCGTCGAGCTCGTGCGCAACGCCTTCGTCAAGGCCTTGAAGCCCGGTTTTAGAGGGATCGTCGATCTGGGAAAGCTCTAACGGATCGAAAGATGTCGTAAAATGACCGCGTCCGGCGTCTAATACGCCAGAGTCCGGCCCAACGTGACCAACGAGACCGATCAAGAGCTCATCGCGCGAGCCCAGCGCGGCGATCAGGACGCCTTCGCCGAGCTCGTGCGCCGCCATCACTCGGGCGTGCTCGCGCTGTGCCGCTCGATGCTCGGAGACGACGCGGCCGCCGACGACGCGGCCCAGGACGTCTTCCTCAAGACTTACCGCTCGCTCAAGGGCTTTCGCGGCGACGCCGCGCTTTCGACCTGGCTCTATCGCGTCGCCTCGAACCGCTGCCTCGATATCCTGCGCGCCGCCGGCCGCGCCAAGACCCAGTCTCTCGACGCCCTTCTCGAAGACGAGGGTGAGCGCGTCCAAGCCCTCGTCGCGCAGGAGGGCCCGGAGCGCTCCGCGGCCGACGCCGAGCTCGTCAAGCGCGTCCTGGCCGCCCTGCCGGAAGGCTACCGGCTCATCTTGACCCTGCGCGAAGTCAGCGGTCTGACCTACGACGAGCTCTGCGAGACGCTCGATTGCTCGCTCGACGCCGTCAAGGCCCGGCTGCGCCGGGCGCGCCTCGAGTTCGCCGAAAAGCTGCGACACATCGAGGGGTCGGACCGCGTCTAACGAATGGAGGCCGCGATGAACCATCCAGAGATCAGAGAAAGGATCATGGCGCTGGAAGACGGAGAGCTGGCCGCCGCCGAGCGCGCCGAGCTCGAGGCGCATCTGTCCGGCTGCGCGTCGTGCCGGGCCGCGCTGGACGGCTGGCGGGCCGCTCGTCGCGCTTTCTTCTCTCGGAAACGGCCGAAACCGACGCGGGCCGAGACCGAGTTCTTCGTGCGCGCCGTCATGGCGCGCGTCGAGAAACCCGCCTTCGATTGGAAGAAGCTGGTCGCCCCGGCCTTCGGCCTCGCCTTCGCGACGGCGGCCCTGTCGCTGGCTTTCCCCAGGACGCCCGCCGACCCCGCCGAGGCCCTCATCGAGCGCGAGACCGGGCTCTACGCCTGGGCGTCCCAACCCGCGCCGGCGAGCCACGACGAGGTCCTCGCGTTCGCGACGGAAGACCGGTGAGCGAGCCTTCCCGGCGGACGACGGTCGCCTCGACCATCGGCTTCATGGCCGGCATGGGCGCCATGGCTCTGCTTTATCACGGCGTCCGCTGGCATCACCGGCGTCCCGATCAGGACGCCGTCCTGCGGCGGTTCACCAGGGAGTTCTCGCTGCGCCCCGAGCAGCAGGCCGCGGTCAAGACCGTCCTCGACGACAACGCCCGCCGGCTCGACGAGCTTCATCGCGAGACGGAGGGCAAGCTCGGGGAGATAAGGAAGTCGATGCGCGCGCAGATGCGCGCCGCGCTCGACTCGGAGCAGCAGAAGAAATTCGACGAGAAAGCCGCGCGCTGGGACGCCAAGCGCAAGCCGTCCGAACCCAATCACGGAGGATAAGATGAGAACCGTCAAGACCGCCGCGACGTTGCTCGCGGGCCTGCTATTGCTCGCGGCCGCCGGGGCCGCGCGCGCCCAGGAGGACGAAGGGGACGCGCCGCCGCCGGAGCATCAGATGTCCGCCGCCAAGCTCAAGGACAAGCTCGGCCTGACCGACGAGCAGGTCCAGAAGCTCGACGCGTCGATGAAGTCCGCCAAGGAGACGATGAAGCCTCTGGGCGAGGCGCTCAAGCAGGACATGGCCAAGCTCAAGGAGCAGGTCAGGGCCAAGGCCAAGGACGACGAGATCCAATCGACCCTCGACTCCCTTCAAAAAGACCGGACCGCGCTGCGCGAGGCCATGGAGAAGCACATGGACGAGTCCAAAGGCATCCTCACGCCGACGCAGCGCGCCAAGATGGTCCTCGGCATGGCCAAGGGGCGCAAGAGCTTTTGGCAGCGCTCGGGACGCGGCAAGGGCAAGGATCGCGACGAGGACGGCAAGAAAGGCTAAGGGCCTAAGCGCGTCTTCTCAGTCCCAGCAATAGCCGTAGCGGACACTCTCGCCCTTCGATATTTTTCCGATCCAGACGGTCGTTCGCAGGGAGTAGGTGATGAGATTCCCGCTCTTGCGAACGCTGAGGCTCAACGGCGTGTCGTTGGCGGCGGGCGTGGCGGTGATGCGGGTGATCAGCTGCGTCCGGTCGTTCTCGACGACGATGTTGTCGAACACGCTGTCGACGATGCCTTGCCCCGGGCTGCCCGTGATGATGAAGGTTTTCACGGCAATCTGGGCGGATGATCCGGGGACCGCGGGCTTGCCCGGAAAGAGCGGTCCCTGACTGGGCGTCGCCGGGCGGTCCGGAACGGCGGCAACGATCGTCTTATGCGAGACGGCCGTCACCAAGGCGTCCGGCGCGGGCGCGGCCTCGGACGCCGCCGCGGACGCGAACTGCTGTCTCGAGGCGCCGACATCCTGGGGTTGGATCGGGTCCTTCGACTGGTCGAACGCTTCCTTCAAGATCTGAAAGGGCGGCGCGTCCGGCGATTTCAACCGCAGCAGGGCGATCACGCCGCTCTCGGCGGCGGACGGCTGTCCGGGCGTCGATGCCATGGACTGGGCCTCCTTTCGAACGCCCTTCAACAGCTCGCCGACCTCGCCGTTGATCGGGGTCTGCGCGGCGGCGGCGACGGAAAGCGGGCCGAACGCCAGGGCCAATGACGCGAAATTCAGTTTCATCCTTTTCATGATCTTAGTCTAGCAAAACGGGCCTCAAGCCGGACGCAGGACCAGCAGCGTGATCTCGGCGGGAACAGCGAAGCGGTGCGGCGGGCCCCAGTAGCCCGTCCCCGAATTGACGTAAAGCCAGAGGCGGCCGTGCTTGTGGAGGCCTCGCCGGTAGCGGTGGGCCAGCCCGACGATCACGCTGAACGGGAAGAACTGGCCGCCGTGCGTGTGGCCGGAGAGCTGGAGATCGAAGCCCGCGGGCTCGGACTGCTCATAAGCGTCCGGCCGGTGCGCGAGCAGGAGCTTGAAGTCCGCCTCGCCGGCCGCGGCGACCTCCGACGCGTCGCCGCGATGAGCCGGGACGAAGGAGAGCGCGGCGGGATCCGGGATCCCCCCCACGAGCAGGCGCGCTCCGTCTTTTTCCACGATCTTTCCTTCTCCGATCAGCGGCGTGAGCCCGAGTTCCTTCATCTTCCGCACCCACGGCTCGGCGCCCCAGTAATACTCGTGGTTGCCGGTCACGTAGTACACGCCGAGCGGCGCGCGCAGGCGCGCCAGCGGCGCGACGTGGGCGGCCAGATGCTCGACGGCGCCGTCGGCGATGTCGCCGGTGAGAGCCACGAGATCGGGCTCGAGCGACAAGACGTCGTCGACGACGGCGCCCACGTAGTCCTTGGCGATCATGGGCCCGACGTGGAGGTCGCTGACCTGGACTATCCGCAGGCCCGCGAGCGCCTCGGGCAAGCCCGAGATCGGGACGCTCACTTCCCGCACGACGGGCCCCGCGAGGGCCTGCCGCAAGCCGAGCGCGGCCAACAGCGCCGAGACCGCGAGGACGCCGAGCATGAGCGCCCGCGGCGGAGCCGCCGAACGCGCGAGCGCGGCGAGGTCCACCGGCAGCGTCAGCAGCACGAACGTCGCCCATAAGCCCGTCGCGAAGGCCGCGACCCAGCCGAACGCCGCCCACGCGCGCGAGCGCGCCGACGCGCCGCGGCGCTGCGCGAGCTGCCAGCCGATCAGCAGCCAGAAGAACGCGACGTCGACGGACCAGATCGCGGCGAGCGGCGCTTTCGGGACGAGAAAGCCCAGCTCGAGCCCCGTGTAGAGCACGAGCAGGACGACGACCGAGACGAAGACCAGCCAGCGGCGCACGTCAGCCTTTGACCGGCTTGAGCTCTTTTACGGGAGAAATGTCCTTGAGCGTGTAATCCGCCCCCATCCCCATCTTGTCCGAGGCCGTCTTGAGGCTCTTCTGGAGCTTGGCCACGGACACCTTCGCGCCCTTCTTGATCGCGAAGGCGACCGACGAGGCCTTCTGGTCGACCGAAACGCCCTCGACGCCGTCGAAGGACTTGAGGGTGGTCTCGACCTCGGCCGCGCAGGCCTCGCAGGCGAGCGCGGTCACCTGCGCCTGGTATTTGCCTTCCTTGAGCGTCTTCGGGGCCTTTTTCGCCGCGGCCCAGGCGGGCGCGGCGGCGAGAATCAGGGAGACGGCGGCGGCGAGCAGCGTTTTATTCATGGCGAGTTCCTCTCCTATCTAGACGAGTTTGACGCGCAAAAAAAGCATGAAGGCGCCGGGCAGCGGGCCGTAAGACGGGCGCAGCGCCCGGGGCAGGAAGAGCAGGCTTCCAGAGGCGCCGGCGCCCCAGCGTGAGCCCTTCCATTCGGCGAAATCGTACAGGTAGCCGGCCGTGACCTTGCTCGCGGGCTCGGGCCCGGCCGACGGCAGCAGGTCGTCCTTGGTCGCGCGCTCGGCGCGCGCGAAGCCCGTGTGCGCTCCCCGCCGCGCCGTCGACTCGAGCAGGAACGCGTCGAGCCCGGGGCCGGGGATGTGGTTGTTGCGCCCCCAAGCGAAGGTCGTCTGCCAATTCCCGTCGTCCCAGGCCCGGTTCCAGGTCGCCGAGGCCGTGACGCGGTCGACGTCCACTCCCGGCTCGAGCTGCTCGGGCGAGCGCAGGTGGCCGTAGCTCGCCTGCATCGACCATTCTTGCGATGGATTGTACGTCGCCCGGATCGAGTTCGAGTCGAAGAGCGGCCGGTCGATGTCCCAGCGATTCTGATCGGGCTCCCGCCCCGTGAAGCGCGAGGCGTCGAGCTTGACGGGGCCCCACGTCCCGCCGACGGTCGCCACGCCCATCGCGACGTGCGTCGAGTCGAGCCAGTGATGCGTGATCGGCGCCTCGGGGATCTCCTGGCCCGAAGCGCGGTGCGTGAACGTCGCGGGGCCGAGCGCGGGCTCGCCCGGCAGCGCCGCGTAGACGAACGCCGAGCCCGCGCCGCCGATCGGCGCGCTGTAGGTCGCGCCGAGCTCGTCGAAGAAGTCGTGCGGATGCTGGCGGTCGACGAGCGGCGTGACGCCGTCGGTGGTCTCTCCCGATTGGGCGAGCAGCGGATAGCCGTCCTTGCCGATCGTCGCGGGGTCGAGGCTGAGCATCGCGCGCAGGCCGAGCGTGCCGACCGGCAGCTCCCGGCGCGCCATGCCCATCAGCATGCTCGCGGCGAAGGGCTTCGAGGCGCCGCGCGGGCCGCCTTGATGATCGTAGGCGAGCTGCGCGAACCCGTGCGCCATGAAGGACCAGTCGCCCCGCATCACGTGAAGCCCTTCCTCAGGGCTCGAGTCCGGCTGCCACGCCGTCCCCGAGGCCTCTCGGGCCATGGGGTATTGGCCGAGCGAGCCGCCCATGTCCATCGCGCGCGCGAAAGGCGCGGCGAGAGCGAGCGCCAGCACGCAGTTCACGGCCGTTATCTTAGCGCTTTTTGATCGGCCAAACCGGCAGGCGCGTCGACCGGCGGAGGGCGTCGGCCAGCTCGCCCTCGACGGCGGCGATGGCGTCGCAGCCGCGCCAGCGCGCGACCTCGAGGATCGTCCAAAGAGCGTCCGAGTGCTCGAGGACGAGGGGCTCGACCTCGACGCCCCGATCGATGGCGGGACGGGCGAACCGCTCGAGCCTGTCCTCCAGGCCCTTCGCCCGCTTGGCCGCGACGTGAAGGATCAGGACGACGAACCCCTTGCGGCGGGACATCTCGATCACGCGCGAGAACGCGGCCCCGGACTCTTCGCTGAGATCGGTCGAAAACAGGAGGTGCTTCATCTCACTCATTCGTTGGACGATCAGAAGGCGCGAATGGTGTCGTGGCTCGAGGCATTAGCGCTTATGCCGCTGCCGCTGCGACAGGTCTCGGACCCAAAGCGGTAGGACGAAAGAAAACCGGCTGCCCCTGCCGGGCTCGCTGTCGATGACAAGGCGCGAGCCGAGGCTGTCGAGGAGGTCCCGGACCACCTTCAATCCGACGCCGAAGCCGCGCGCCATTCGGCGGCCGCTCGGGCCCCGGTAATAGCCCGCCGTCACGTGCGCCAGTTCCTCCTTCTGGATGCCGATGCCCGTATCCTCGACGCCGACCTCGCAGACGCCGGATTCCGGCCATGGCGTCACGCGAAGCGTCACCGAGCCGCCGTCGGAAGTGTATTTGAAAGCGTTGCCCAAAAGATTGTTCAAGACCACGGAAAGCGCGTCCGGATCGGCCAGCACGGGAACGGGAAAATCGGGCAGCTCGAGCCTCAACTTGACCGCCTTGATTTCGATGAGCGGGCCGAGCTGCGCGACCAGCCCATGCACAAGAGTGCGCAACTCGGTCCGACGCACGACCGGAGTGAAATGCCCGGACTCGATCCGGTTGAGGTTGAGAAAAGTCGTGACGGAGCTGAGCAGGTGCGTATAGACGCGGTCGATCGTCGCGTAGAAGGTCGCCCGCGGCGCGGCTTGGTCGCCTTCCGAGTCCTTGAGCAGGTCGATCGACAGCCGCAGGACCGTCAAGGAGCTTCCAAACTCGTGGCTGACAAGCGAGACCATGTCGGACTTGAGCTGTGAGACGGCCCGCTCCCGGTCCACCAACTCGCGCAGCCGCGAGATCGCGCCCGAGAGCACCGCCACGACCGCGAAAAAGCCCAATCGGACCGCCGCGTTCCAATAGGGGATGAGCCAGTGCGAAGACGAGCGGCTGACGGCGATGTCGGCCTGAAGCCAGGCGGCCGCGGAAAGAACCGACGCGACATAGCCCCAAGGGGCGCCGCAGTACCAGGCGGCATAGCCGATCGGAATGAGATAAAGGACCGACATGCTGGCCTGTCCCGCGACCAGCCGGTCGACGGCCCAGACCGCGCCGAGCATCCCGAGCGACGCACCGAAGTTGAGCGCTTTTTTCACGGCGCCTCCGCATGCACGACCCAGACCGGGCACGCCGCCCCTCGGATCACCTGCCGCGTCACGCTGCCGCCGACGGCGGCGTCGAGCCGGTCGGCGTGCGGGGCCATCGCGATGAGGCCGCAGCGCCGCTTTTGAGCGAGCTCGACGATGGCCCGCGCGGGATCGTCGCCGTCCTCGATGACCGTCGCCTCGACTTGCGGGCCGCGGCGGCGCGCCGCGGCGGCCCATGATTCGAGCCTCGCCCTTTCTCCGGCGATATAATCGGCCAGCGCCTGATCGTAGCCTTCGGGAGAGCCGAACGCCGCGTCGGGACGGTCGCGATCGAAGCGCGCCACGCGCACGATCGTCGTCGGCAGGCCGCGCCGCGCCGCTTCGTCTAAAGCCGCGTCGAAAGCGCGCTTCGAGGCGTCCTTGAGGTCGGTCGCGACGAGCACGCGCTCTAGGCGAAACGGGCCGGTCACGTTCGGATTAACGATCACGATCGGCCGCGTCGCGCGCAGCAGAGCTTCCTCGGCGAAGCTGCCGAGCACGAGACGCTCGAGCCGGCCCTTCGCGTGAGTGGAGACGACGATGACCGCGGCTTGGGCGCGCTCGGCCTCGCCTAGCAGCGCGTCGACTCGCCCGGAGAGCGAAGCGTGCTCGGCGCGCACGACGCGCGTCGCCGCGACGCCGTCTTGGCGCGGCGGCAGGTCGAGCGTCGGCTCGGCGAGGTCCTCATCCGGACCGGCGACGTAGACGGGCTCGACGCGCAAGGCCTGCCCGCGCGTCCAGGCTTTCAGGAATCCGGCGACCGCCGCCCGCGCCGCGGCGCCGTCGCGGCGCGGATCGATGCCCCAGAGGATCGTCCTCTCACTCTTGCCCATGAGCGGCCGCCTGCGGCTGGCGCGCCAGCATGCGATAAAGGATCGGCACAACGAAGAGCGTCAGCGTCACCGAGACCAGCTGGCCGCCGATCACGGCGCGGCCCAGAGGGATGTTCGCCTCCGCGCCGTGGCCGTAGCCGACGGCCATCGGGATCAGGCCGAAGATCGAGGCCAACGACGTCATCAGGATCGGCCGCAAGCGCGCCGAGGAGCCGCGGACGATCGCGTGGTCGATCGGAGTCCCTTGCGCGTGCGAGTGCGCGATGAACTCGATGAGCAGGACGCCGTTGGCGACGGCGATGCCGATCATGAAGATCGCGCCTATCGCGGCCTGGATGCTGAAATACGTCCGCGTGATCGCGAGCATGACGATGATGCCGACGAGGCCGAGCGGGATCGTCGTCATGATGATCGACGGCAGCATGTAGGAGCGGAACTGGATCACGAGGACGAGATAGACCAGCACCACGGCGAGCAAGAAGCCCCCGCCGAGCGAGCCGACCGCTTTCTGCATCTGGGAGAACTCGCCGCGCACGCGGGCCTTGTACGTCGCGGGGATGCTCGTCGCCCCGATCGCCTTGACGATGTCGCGCGAAAGGCCGCCCACGTCGCGATCCTGCGCGTCGAGATAGATGTCGACGACCGGGTCGAGGTTGACGTGGTTGATCTCGCTCGGGCTCGCGCCGACGTCGATCTTGGCGATGCGCTTGAGCGGCACGGCGCGCGTCTGCTCGGGACCGCGGATCGGGATGCGTTCGAGATCCTCCATCTTGGTGACCGCGCCTTCCGCGAACTGGACGCCCAGGAAGTACTCGACGCCCGTCTTCGGATCGACCCAGATCAGCGGGCTGAAGGTCGAGCTTCCCGCGACGGCGCTCAGAACGTTCTCGATGACGCCCTTGGTCGTCAGGCCGAGCTCCTCGGTGCGCTGGCGGTCGATATTGAGCCGGATCTCGGGGGCGTCCAGGCGCTGCTGGATGCGCACGTCGACGGCGCCGGGCAGCGCCTTGATCTTGGCCGCCAGCTCCTCGGCCACTTCGTGCGCGACCGGCAGCTCCGGGCCGGCGATCTGCACGTCGATGGGCGAGCGCAGGCCGCCGTTGAGGGCGGACGTCAGCAAGCCGCCGAGCTCGACGCCGACGTCGGCGTCCGGGAACTCGGCCTTCATCTTCTCGCGCACGAGCTTGGCGTAAAACTGGGAAGTCCGCTTGCGATCTTCCTTGAGATCGACGATGAAGAAGACGTCCTGGGTGCCGCTGTTCGGCGTGTACGCCGCCGGAAATCCATAGTACACCCCGGCGTTGGAGATGACGAGCTTGAGGTCGGAGGGCGGGATCCACTCCTTGAGCTTCTTCTGGACCCGCTCGGCGAAGGCCTGCGTGACCTCGATGCGCGTGCCCGTCCGCAAGCGCAGGTCGAGCTGGAAGCTGCCGGCGTCCGCCTTCGGGAAGAGCTCCGTGCCGATGCGCGGCGCGCAAACGGCGGCGGCGAGCGTCAGCGAGACGACGACGACCGCGAGCACCGCCTTGCGCGCGGCGAGCGCCCGGGTCAACGCGCGCGAGTAGGCGTCGGTGAACCGGTCGACGAGAGCCTGCATGAGCGCCAGGAACTTAGGAAGGTCCTCGCGCTCGGTCGGCTTGAGGAACCGCGACGAGAACAACGGCATGACGGTCATCGCCGCGAAATAGGAGCCGATCATCGCGAAGATGACGGCCTTCGCCAGCGCGAGAAACAGCGTCTTGACGATGCCCTGAAGGAAGACGACCGGGAAAAAGACGATCAGCGTCGCGATCGTCGAGGTGAGCACGGGCATGGCGACCTCGGAGCCTCCCTCGACCGCCGCGCGCATGGGGCTGAGGCCGGACTCCAGCTTCTTCGAGATGTTCTCGATGACGACGATCGAGTTGTCGACGAGCACGCCGATCGAAAGGGCGAGGCCGCCGAGCGTCATCGCGTTGATGGTCTGTCCCGTGGCCTCGAGACCGAGGAACGCGGAGAGGATCGCAAGCGGCAACGAAAGAAGGATCGCCAAAGTGGCTCGCGGATTGCCGAGGAACAGGAAGACGAGCAGCGCGGCCAATCCGCCGCCGATCAAGGTCTCCTCGGTGATGCTGTGGATCGCGTTGCGCACGAAGAGCGACTGGTCGGCGACGAGCGTGAACGTGTAGTCCTTGAACCGCTCGTGGAGGTCCAGAAGCGAGGCCCTCACCTGGTCGACGACGGCGAGAGAGTTCGCTCCGGGCTGCCGATAGACCGGCACGTAGACCTGGCGCTTGCCGTCGATCGTGACCACGTTCGTCTGGATGGCGCTCGCGTCCTGGGCCTTGCCGACCTGAGACATCTTGACGTTCACGCCGTTGAACGCGCGCAGCGGGAAGTCGTTCATCTGGTCGACCCGATCGACCATGCCGTTGGTCGTGATCTGATAGTCGAGGCCGCCGATCTTCGCGTCGCCGGCCGGCAGGAAAGTGTTGAGGCTGCCGAGCTTGTCGAGGATCTCGACGGGCGAGAGGTTGTACTGGTTGAGCTTGTCGGAGTCGACGTAGGCGATCGCTTGGCGCACGGTGCCGCCCATGACCGTCGGCGCCATCGCGCCGGGCACGGCCTGCACGACGTTGCGCACGCGGTAGCGCGCCGTGTCGTAGAGCTCTTTTTCCGTGTGGTCGCCGCTGACGGCGACGAGCGCGAGCGGCACGGACGCCATCGGGTCGAAGGGCAGGATCAGCGGAGGCTGCGTGCCCGGAGGCAGCTGGCGCAGCACGGACATGACCAGCGAGGCGCATTGCGCGATGGCGGAGTCCAAGCTGATGGAGGAGTTGAAGAAATTGCGGGTGATGCTGACGCCGACGATCGACTTGGACTCCTGGCGCTCGATGCCGACGGCCGCGCCGGTGTAGAGCTCGAACTGCGTCGTCAGGTCCTGCGCGACGTCCGCCACCGGCATGCCGGCGTAAAATGAGATGATCTGCACCGCCGGGAAGTTGCCGCTCGGCAGGAGGTCCTTGGGCATCGTCCACAGCGAAAGCGCGCCGAGGATGCCGACGATCAGGCAGCCGACGACGACGACGTGCGAGTGGCTCACCGCGAAGCCGGGAAGGCCGCCTCCCTCGGGCGCGGCCTCTTCGGCCGCGGGCTCGAGGCGCGGCTTTCTCGCGCGCCCCTCGACGTCCTCGATCAAGTCCTGCATGCGCTCCTCCTCGTCGAATCGGGACTCGCTCATCTCACGGCCTCCGGCCCGCCAGCAGCGTCTGGGCGCCCGAGGCCTCGAGCAAGTCCGCCTGGGTGTCCCTCAGCTCGACCTCGATGCGGCCGAGGTTGCGCAAGGCGTCGCGCAGGTCGACGAGCGTGCCCTGGAACTTGAAATAGCGGTTTTTCGCGACGTTGAATCCGTCGACGGCGAGCTTCTCCTCGCGCTCGAGGTGCTCGATGCGCGCCCGCGAGGCGTCGACGATCTCTTGGTAGCGCGCGTCGACCTCGTCCATGTCGAGCCGAGCCGCTCCGAGCTCCTGCCGCTTGGCCTCGAGCTCGTCGTCGGCGGCCCTGACTTCATGGACCGTGCCGAATCCGCTGAAAAGCGGGACGATCACGCCGAGGCCGCCCGAGTAATCCTGCAACGGCACGAGGCGCGAGTGCTCCATCCCTCCCGCGCTCGCCACGCCGACGACGCGCGGCAAAAAATCGGCCTTAGCGGCCGAGACGCGCGTCTCGGCGGC
Source organism: uncultured Elusimicrobia bacterium (assembly GCA_964600165.1). Lineage (GTDB taxonomy): Bacteria > Elusimicrobiota > Elusimicrobia > UBA1565 > UBA9628 > CAZRIP01. Next base: position 35,462 of record CAZRIP010000014.1, read on the forward strand.
CTCCACTTCGGTTTCAGCCCGGGCGATGTAGGGATTGCCCGCGGCGGGGCCGCTCGAGACGGCCTGGGGTTCCGCGCCGATCGCCGGCAGCACGGGGCAGGCGACCTCCTCCTGAGGCTCGCCCATCAAAGTCTTCAGGCGGCTCTCCGTCGAGAGCGCGCGCGATTTGAAATAGTTTCGGTTGGTCCGGGCCTCCTCGACCTGGGCTTGCGCCAAGTAGCGGTCGACGACCGAGCGCTGCCCCGTGTCGACGAAGCGCGAGACTTCCTTGGCCACGAGCTCGACTTCCGCGTGCAGGTTGTCCCAGACCTCGTGCTCGCTGCGGAACCGGGAGCATTGGTAATACGTCACGAGAATGTCCTGGTCCACTTTATATCGATCCACGGCCGCGTCCTCGCGCCTCTCCAAGACGGCGGTTTTAGCCTCGCGCACCTTCGCCTGGGCGCGGCCGAAGTCGAAGAGCGTCTGCCGCGCGACGACGTCGCCGGCGAGGCCCTTCCTGTAAGGAGAGCTGGCGACGCCGCCCTCGCCGAGGTAGCCGCTCGAGCCCGGGAAGCCCCAGCTATCGATGCCGTCGGCGTCGATCACCGGGAAATAATAGGCGCGCGCCTGCCCGACCTTCTCGCGCGCCGCGCGCTCATGAAGATCCCCCGCCTTGAGCAGCGGGCTGCTGCGCTCGGCCGCGGCCAGGGCGTCGTCCAAGGACAACTCGCGGGCGCCGCAAGGCGCGGCGAGCGAGAGAAGAAGGAGCAAGATGATGTTTTTCATTCAAGATTCCCAACGGTCGAACGACGGGAACGGATTATGGGCGCGCGCGAGGACGGCGCGGAGTTAGGCGGGTGGGTGGTCGAGAGAGGACGGCGCGCGCGAGTCGGCCGAGTCGCCGTCTTCGAAGGGCTTGCCGGCCTCGCCGCCCGACGCGGCCGGCGTCGCGCCTTGCTGCGGCAGCGCGACTTGGCCGGCGTGGTGGCGGCGCCGGCGCAGCTTGCGCGCGGGCACGGCTTGTCCGGCCGGCGCGGTCTTGGCGGCGGCCGCGATGGCCGCCGGAGCGCCCCGGAGCCCCGGCCAGACGACCGAGGCGGTCAGCGCCCGAAAGCCCACGGCGTTGACGAAGACCGCGGTGAACAGCGCGACGAGGAACTTGCGCGAGGATGCCATCGCCATCGCGGGAAGTGTAACCGAAAAGCATGGATATGTCAATACCAGCCGCTACGCGCATCTAAATTATCTATAATCTGCCGATGCGCCCATTGATCGCGCTGATCCTGCTCGGGCTCGCCGCGACGGCCTTCGCCGGCCGCAAGGACGGCGGTCTCGTGACGGTCCTTTCGGGTTATCGCTGGGGCTATTTCGACTCGAACGGACGCTTCGTGCTCGACCCGCACCTGCCGCAGCAAGGCCTCAACGGCTATTCCGAAGGCCTCGCGCCCGTGCGCGTCGGCCGCAAGCACGGCTACGTGGACTTGCGCGATCATCTCGCGATCAAGCCGAGGTTCGACGAAGCGGGCCCTTTCTCCGAGGGGCTGGCCGCCGTGCGCGTCGGCCTCGACTTCGGCTACGTCGACCAATCCGGTCGGCTGGTGATCGCGCCGCGCTTCGAGCGCGTGGGCCGCTTCACCCAAGGTCTCGCCGCCGCGCGCCTCGGCGGGAAGTGGGGCTTCATCGACCGCGACGGGCGCGTCGTCATAGCGCCTCGCTACGACGACGCTCGGGAATTCTCCGGGGACCGGGCCGCCGTGCTGCGCGGCGGCAAATGGGGCTACATCGACCTGAAAGGGAAGATGAAGCTGTCTCCGCGCTTCGACCATGCAGGCCGCTATCATGACGGCGTCGCGCACGTGCGGCAAGGCAGCGACTCGTTCTACGTCGATCCAAAAGGAAAGCGCGTGGAGCGCGCGTTCAAAGTCCTCGTCGAAAAAGACGGGCGCAAGCGGCTGGCGCGGCCGGACGGCACGCCGCCCTCGCAGCGGCGCTGGGATTTCTCGCGCAGCTTCAAGGAAGGCCTCGCGGCCGTGCGCGTCGAAGGCCGCTACGGCTTCATCGACCACGGCGGCCAAGCGGCGATCACGCCTGAGTTCGAGGAGGCCGGAGACTTCAGCGGCGGGCTCGCGTCCGTGCGGGTCGACGGGAGATGGGGCTTCATCGACAAGACCGGCAGGATCGTCATCGACCCCCAATTCGACGAGATGTGGGGCTTCGCCGAGGACGTCGATAACGTCCGCGTCGGCAACTCCTGGGGGTTCGTCGACAAATCCGGCAACATGGCGATCCCGGCCTCCTTTGAGGCGGCTTATAGCTTCGGCGAAAGCCTCGCGCCCGTGCGCGAGGGCGAGAAATGGGGCTTCGTCGACCACGCCGGCAGCATGGCGATCGAGCCGCGCTTCGACGGCGCCCAGGGCTTCTCCGAGGGCGTCTCCCCCGTCCAACTCGGCTCCGGCTGGGGTTTCATCGACAAGACGGGCGCGATGGCGATCCCGGCGCAGTTCCAGCGCACCTTCGGCTTTTCGGAGGCCCTCGCCGCCGTCGAGATCGACGGCAAGTGGGGCTACGTCGACCACGCGGGAAACCTCGCCATCTCCGCGCGTTTCGATGAGACGTGGGGCTTCTCGCAGGGCTTGGCCGCCGCCGAGCTCAACGGCTCCTGGGGCTTCATCGACAAGGCCGGCAACTTCGCGATCAGCCCGGGCTTCGACTGCGCGTTGAGCTTTTCGGACGGCCTCGCGCTCATCCAGAGCGGCGGGCAGTGGGGCTACGTCGACCTTTCGGGCAACGTCGCGATCCCGATTCAATACGACGGCGCCTTCGCGTTCTCGGACGGCTTGGCCCTCGTGCGCAACGGCGACGACTATTTCTACATCGACCGGTCGGGCAGCGTCGCGATCACGCCGGATCTGGATTCCTCGAAGCCCGCGGCCCACGCGCGCCCGGAGGGACTCAACGGCTTCACGTCCGCGGCGTCGACCTCGACGCTCGTCCGGACGCCTTCCTTCAACGACGACATGGGGGTCGCCGGGCTGCGCGTGAACGGAACAAACGGCTTCATCGACACTACCGGGCACTACATCTGGATCCCCACTCCCTGAGGGAGTTCACGGCGCTCCCGGCAGCGTGAAGTTGAAGGTCGTGCCCTTGCCGAGCTCGGACTCAACCCAGATGCGCCCTCCATGGTTCTCGACGACGCGCTTGCAGAGCGCGAGGCCGATCCCGGTCCCCGGATATTCCCCCCGCCCGTGCAGCCGGTGGAAGGCGAGGAAGATCTTCTCGAAGTGCTCGGGTTCGATGCCGATGCCGTTGTCCGCGACCATGAAGAGCCACGATCCCTCCCGCTTGACGGCCTCGACGCGGACCTCGACGGCGCGGCCCTCGGCGCGGAACTTGACGGCGTTGCCGATCAGGTTTTGAAAAAGCGCGACGAGCTGCGTCTCGTCCGCCAGCACGCGAGGAAGCTTCCCCGCCGTGATCTTCGCCGACGCTTCCCGGACCGACTCGTCGAGGTTCGCCAGCGCGGCCGACAGGGCCTGCCCGGCTTCGATCGCCTTGGGCTCCATCGGCCGGCTGCGCGCGCGGGAGAGGGCCAGCAGGTCGTTGATGAGCTCGCGCATCCTCTTCGCTCCGTCGACGAGAAAGGCGATGTAGCGATCGGCGTCCTCGCCGAGCTTCCCTTGGTAGCGTCTGGCCAGCAACTCGGCGTAGTTGGCTACCTTGCGCAAAGGCTCCTGGAGATCGTGCGAGGCCGCGTAGGCGAACTGCTCGAGCTCCTCGTTGGAGCGCTGGAGCTCGCGCGTGCGCTCGAGCAGCGCCGCCTCGGCCTCGCGGCGCCGGCGCAATTGCGCGAGAATGAGGACGATCGCCGCCGTCAGGAACACGGCCGCCGAGACGACCTCCGCGAGCTCGGCGGCGAGCGCCCGGCCGGCCGCCGCGCGCTCGGCGTCGATCCGCGCCACGAGCAGGCGGCGCTCCTCCATCTCCATCTCGTCGGTGACTTCCCGCAGGGAATCCAGGGCGGCCGTTCCCAGCCCGACCAGGCGGGACTGCTCCTCGCGCCGGAAACCGTGCTGGTGCATCAACGCGAAGCTTTCGGCGATCACGTCGGTCTTCCGCTCGATCGCCGCCCGCGCTCGCGCCAGGCGCTCCACTTGGCGCCGATTGTCGGCGATGAGGCGGCCCAAGTCATCCAGCTCGCCGTAGACCTCGGGGATCGTGCGCGCGTACTCCCGCATGTACCGCGCATCGCCGGTGATCACATAGGACCGATGGACGCCCTGCACCCAGAGCATCGCCGCGACGACGCGCTCGATCTCCGTCAGCACGCTCTGCGTGTGCAGGACGAGCTCAGAGGTCTCGAGCACCCGACGAGTGTTCACGTGCGCGGTGCGGCTGACGCCGGCGAGCGCCGCCAAGGCGGCCGCGAGGAACGCGGCCGCCGCCGCGGTCTCGCCCAAGACGCCGCGCAGCTTCATCACGCAAGCATAGCACGCGGTCCATTGCGGCGGCCTTGAGATGCGGTAAAATGCTTGCCATGGCTGAGAATACCGGCGTTCCGGCTCCCTTGCGGCTCGACCTCGACATCGTCCCGACGGAGCACGAAGGGCGGCCGATCCTCGTGCTGCGCGATCCCGAAGGCCTCACGGACAAGGTCCTCGCCGTCTCGCCGGGCGCGCTCGCCGTCGCGGCGCTCTTCGACGGGCGGCGCAGCTTCCGCCGGCTCCAAGAGGACCTCGCCAAGGACGGCGCGGGCGCGCTGCTCGAATCGGACATCGCCGGGCTGGCCAAGGAGCTCGACGCCGCCGGGATGCTCGAGACCCCCGAGGTCGCGCGCGGCCGCCGCTCGCTGCTGGAGGCGTTCAAAGCCTCGCCGAAGCGGCCGATGGCCCTCAAGGGGGCCTACCCCGAGGCGCCGCTCGAGCTGGCCGGCAGCCTGGGCGCGTACTTCCGCGACGCGAAGGGGCCCGGCAAGCCCCTGGCTGACAAGCCGACGCGCGCCGACGCGCCGCTGGGCTTGTTGAGCCCCCACATCGATCTCGCGCGCGGCGGGCCCGCCTACGCCTGGTCCTATGGCGCGCTGGCCGAAGCCCCCCCTCCCGACGTCGTGGTGGCCTTCGGCGTGGCGCACGCCTCGCCCGACTCGCCGTGGGTGATGACCAAAAAGGAGTACGAGACGCCGCACGGCGCGATGGCCGTCGACGCCGAGCTCTACGGAGAGTTGTCGTCGGCCCTCTGGTACGATCCGACCGCCGACGAGTGGGCGCACCGGCGGGAGCACTCCTTGGAGTTCCAAGCGCTTTGGCTGCGGTTTCTCTGGCGCGACAAGACGCCGCCGTGGGTGCCGATCCTTTGCTCGTCTTTCGAGCGCTTTTGCCCGGACCGCCCGCCTTCCTCGGTCGAGACCGTCGACAAGGCGCTCGAAAAGATGGGCGCGGCGCTCGCCAAGCAGGCGGCGAAGGGCCGGCGCGTGCTGGTGCTGGGCGGCGTCGACCTGGCTCATGTGGGGCCGCGCTTCGGCGACGACCTCGAGCTCGGGCCCGAGCTCGACAAGCGCGTCGAGACCGAGGACCGCAAGTCGCTGGCCCACGCGATGAAGCGCGACGCCGACGCGTTCTACCTCTCGGTCGTCGCCGACGGCCACTGGCGCAAGGTCTGCGGCCTGTCCGCGATCTACTCGTCGCTGCGCTGCCTGAACGCTCTCGGCGCCAAAGACGGCGAGCTCTTGACCTACGGCCAAGCCCCCGATCCCGCCGGCGGCATGGTCAGCTTCGCGTCCGCCGTCTTCCGCTAGGATAGGTATTCGCGCATCATCTCGCTGCGCGGGGACTCGCGCAGCTTCTTGAGGGCCTCGAGCTGGATCTGGCGGGCGCGCTCGCGCGTGACGCGGAAGCGCTCCCCCACCTCGTCGAGCGTCTGCGGCAGGCCCGTGCCGATGCCGAAACGCAGCCGAAGGAGATCGGCTTCGCGCGGCGCCAGCGTCGACAGCCAGCGATCCACTTCGTTCCTTAAGGAAGCGTCTTCGGCCCGTTGTACAGGAGTCGGCTCCGCGCGGTCCTGCAGCAGATCGCCCAAACTTCCTTCCTCGCCCTCGCCGACCGGAGCCGCGAGGGAAACCGTGTCCTGCATCGCGCGCAGCAACCGCTCGACGCGGCGCTCCGGCATATGCAGCTTCTTGGCCAGCTCGTCGACGTGCGTCGCGCGTTCCATGCCGACGCGCGCCTTGCGAAAGCGGGCGATGTCCTCCTGCACGTGGGAAGGAAGGCGCACGGTGCGCTCTTGCTCCGAAAGCGAGCGAGAGATGGCCTGCCGGATCCACCACGTCGCGTAGGTCGAGAACCGGAAGCCGCGCTGCGGCCGGTAGCGCTCGATCGCGCGCATGAGCCCGAGGCTGCCTTCCTGGATGAGATCGGCCAGCTCCATATGAGAAGAAGCGTAATGCCTGGCGACGGAGACCACGAGCCGGAGGTTCGCCCGCAAAAGACGCGTCTTGGCCTCGTCGATGCCGCGCTCGAGGCGGCCGAGCTCGTCGTCGAGCGCGAGCACCTCGCGCGCAGGGGCCGGCAGAGGATCGGTCGGCCTTCCTTCGCGCAGGCGACGCGCCTGATCGCGCAGGCGGTTGGTCAGCCGGCGGATCTTGTCTGCGCTCAGGCCCAAATGCTCGATCATGTCGTAAGCGGCCTGCGGGCGCCGCGAAAGGGCGGCGATCCTCTGGATCCTTTGCGCCGCCGAGCGCACGCGGGCGGGAGACGGCCTGCCCCGCGGCAGGAGCTCCTTGGGATCGACCTCGCCGGACCGGATCAGCTCCGCCCAGTTGACGACTTGGCGCAGGGCGAACGGCGAGCGCAGCACGAGCCGTCGAACCGCCGCGACGTCGGCTTCCAGGCCGGACGTGATCTTGCGCTCCTCGTCGGCTTTGAGCAAGGGCGTCTTGCCCATCTCCGTGAGGTACTGTTGATAGAGGTCGGTGGATACGGACGCAGAGGTGTCAGCCATGATCATGTGACACCGGGATTGGCGAAAAGTTCCGAATCCTGGAAAAGAGAGAGCCCCGGGCTTCCCCGGGGCTCTCCTTATATAACGGACGGCGAAGACGGCTATTTTACGCGCTTGAAGAAGTACGCGTACGAGCCGTCCTCGAACTTGGCGAGCAAGTAGTCGCCGTTCTTGCGGATCTCGGCTTGATCGTAGCCCTTCTTGGTGATCGCGCCGGAGTCCGTGAACTTGGTCTCGACCCAGTCCTGGGCGTCCTCATGGATGATCCAAGAGACGCTGTCGGACACCGCCGAGCCGAGCACGTCGTAGTACTCGGCCGGGCTGAGATCGCCGGCCCCGATGCCGTCCGGGAGCTTGATCTTCGGGAACAGGAAGGTCTTGAAGACGGTCCCGGAGATCGGACCCTCGGAGTTGTCCTTCGGGACGTCGGCGCCGACGAGCAGCGCCGGCGCGACGCCGATCGACAGGAACCGGCGGCCGGCCCACCAGCCGCGCAGGTCGGCCGCGGAAACCTTCGTGCCCTTGTCAAAGAGCCCCGACAGGTCGGCGGTCGCCTTGGCCGCGCTCTTGGCGTCGTACTGGATCGCGGGAGCGGCGGTCTTCTGGAACGCCTGGACGCGGAAGGAACCGAACGCGTTGGCGAAGTTGAGATGAGACTGCGCGGCGGCCTCCTCGAGGCCTTGCGCGCCTGCGGGCGCGGCGGCGAGCAACACGGCGAAGACGAGCACTTTCTTCATCAATCTCCTCCTTCAATGGTTCCAAACGTCCTAGGCCGAGTCTAGACTATTCGGCCCATCCGGTGCAATCGAAATCCGTCGAGAGAACGTTAAAAAAAAGTCCTAGGCCGCCGACGCGGCCCGGCGTACACTAAATTCATGACTAAAGCGATGGCTTCTTGCGGCGATGCCTGCCTGGAGTGCCACGCGGCCTGCCGGCGCACGATCAAGTTCTGCCTGCGCAAGAGCGGGCGCCACTCCGACGCGCGCCGCCTGATGCGGCTGACCGAGTGCGCGGCGCTCTGCGACGCTTGCGCCGAGTTCTGCGTGGACGACTCCCCCGAGTGCGTTCCCGTGTGCGACGCGACCTCGAAAGTCTGCGGAGACGTCGCGCGCGACCTCGAGCGCTTCGACGAGCCCGAGATGCGCGCCTGCGCGCGCGCCTGCTTGGACTGCGCGCGGGCGTGCCGCGGCGTCGTCGAGCAAGTGCCCGCTTAGAACCGGGCCGAGACCCTGCGCTCCCCGAGCACGACGGGCATCAGGCGCGGGGCCGGGACCGCGGCCGGCCGGCGCGCTTGGCCGATCGCCAGGCTCAGGCGCGTGCGGTCGCCCTCGCTGTCGACGGAGCAAGAATCCGCGACCTGTTGAAGCCTGACCGACGGCAGCGCCGGACCCACGGCCAGCTCGGCGCGCAAGCGCTCCTTGGCGGCCTCCGCCGCCTCGCGGCCCGACGTCTCGATGACGACGCGCGCCCTTACCGCACGCGCGTCGGACTCGTCGCGCAGCACGCAGACGCCCGTGCGGCCGTTCTGCACGGCCACCCGGCTCAGCTCCAGGATGGCGCTCGAGAAACAAGCCTGCTTGAAGACCGGCAGGCCCAGCCGTCGGCCGAGCGCCATCCCGGCCTTCCACGCGGCGACGACGTCGCCGTCGCCTTCAAGCTTTAATCGCTGCTCGTTCACGTTCATTTCTATGCTTCTCCGTTTTTAGCGCCTCGCCGTCGGTTCCCCACTTGGCGACGATCGGCGCGGCCTTCTCTTGCTGGTCGACGGCGAGCACGATCTTGGCGCGCGCGCCGACGGATGCAGTCCCATAGACGCAGAGGATGTTCACGTCCTCCTCCGCGAGCGCCTTGGCGAGCCGGTTGAGGCCGCCGGGCTTGTTGGGCACGTCGATCTTGAAGACCTGCACCTCGAGCACCGGGTAGCCCGCGTTCTCGAGGACTCTCGTCACGCCCGACTCGCGGTCGGCGAGCAGACGGATGTGCACCACGTCGCCGAGACTCTCCGTCATCATCCCGGTGATGTTGATCTTGTTTCGAAGGAGGAGGCTCGTGACTTTGGCGAGCATCCCAGGCAGGTTGGGGACCGTCACTCGGAACTGCGTCGCGATCTCGGGCTCCGCTTTGTTCCTCATGGTTGTCGATTATACGCCCGAGTCCGGGAACGGGCCATCGCATTGGGGTAAATCAATGTTTGAGGGCCTGTGACGTCGTCGCCGACGAGGGCTCCGTCGAGGCCGGCAGCACGAAGTGAAAGCGCGCGCCTTTTCCCGGAAGGCTGTCGGCCCAGATCTTGCCGCCGTGCGC
>CAZRIP010000015.1:0-43221 GCA_964600165.1 uncultured Elusimicrobia bacterium
TAGTAGTTCTTGTCGTCGGCCTTGGCGTAGATCGTGCCGTTCAAGTAGCTGTCGTAGCCCGTGACGTCCACCGTCTGCAGGAACTGCTGCGGGTCCTTGGCGAAAAGGACCTGCTGCTCGGCGTCGAGCTTCATGACCTCGGTGAGCTTGAGCGACGTCCTGACGTTGCCGCCGTAATACGAAGGCTGGCCGCCCGGATCGCTCATCGAGACGTCGCCGAACCCCGCGGCGCCGACGTAGAGGCGGTCGCCCATGAGCATCACCGCGTAGTCGTCGAAGATCATCACGCGGCTGGTGTTGACCTGCGAGATCGTCTGCATGTCCGGCGGGATGTCGAAGGCGAAGCGGTGGAGATCGACGTCGAGATAGTTGACCCAGTTGCGGCCCTGCAGGGATTCGACCTTGACCTCGACGCCCTTGTCGCCGTAGGGCGCGTTCGTGTCCTCGGGCGGGCTCGAGAACTCGTAGCCTGCCACGCTGATATTGTTGCCCCAGATCTTGCCGACGTTGCCGAGCGTGACCCAGCTTTCCGTGTTGAGCCCGTTGGGCACCGAGAAGTTCGTCTGGTAGACGAGATAGAAGCCGTCGGCGTCGCCGCCGCCGAAGTCGATGAGCTGGGCGTCCGGGATCAGGCTCGCGAGGCTCTGCGGGTTGCTCAGGATGTCGGACTTGAGCAGCGCCAAGTTCGGCGTCGTGCTTTGGTTGGCGAACATCCCCATGATCGCGTCGACGAAGGACGCGAACTGCGACTTGCGCACGACGATGGCGTCGCCGCCCTGGCCGCCGAGGTCCCACATACCGCGGCCGAGCTTGAGCTTATCGACGCGAGCGACGAGGTCCGGGGGCAGCGCGTCTTGCAGGCTCGGGTTTGCCAGGATCGCGCTCAGCTCGGCTTGCGCGTCGTCGATGCGCCCGAGCTCGGACTTCAAGAGCTCGTTCGAGCGGTCGAGCTGGTCGTTCAAGTCGTGCCACTTGAGGTTCTGTTCCAGCACGGCGCGGGTCTGGTCCTGAATGCCGTCGATGCTCTCGTTGACGCGGCGCAGCGCGCTGTCGTGCGGGTCGTCGAGCTGCGCGAGCCAGCCCGCCAGCTTGGTCCGGTTTTGCTCCAGGCTGTCGAAGGTGCTTTGCAGGGCGGCGAGGATCTTCTGGTCGGCCGTGACGACGTTCTGGTCGGCGCTGATCGCGCCGTTGTAGATCTGCACGAGCGAGTTGTAGTAGCCCGTCACCTTGTCGATCGTGCCGCCCGAGTCGGCCGGAGCTTGGTCCCAGGCGACCTTTTGGTTGAAGAAGGCGTTGGCGTCGACGAGCATCTTATCCAAATTGGAGAACAGCGCGATCTGGCGCGCGTAGACCGCGTCCGGGCTCTCGGACTTGCCGTTCGAGTCCACGTAGGCGTCGTCGAGGCTCGTGCTGGCGATCGTCGCGTTGAGCACGCCGGCCGCTTCTTGAAGGAAGGATTCGGCGACCGGCACCTGGTTTTGCAGCGCGTCCTGCGCCGCGGACACCACCGAGTCCGAATAGAGGAAGCGCGCGATCGCGTAGGTCGCGTTGCCCTGATCGGGAGCGGCCGCGTTGAAGGCCGTCGGCACGAGGCGCTTGCCGGCGTCGACGCACATGAGCGCGATGCGCTGCAGGTCGTTGGCCGTGATCGGCGGCTGCGTGCCGGTCGGAAATCCGGTGTCGCCGCCGCCCGTGCCGACTTGGATCGCGCCGCTGTTGGCGTTGGCGTCGTTGCCGATCGACTTCAGCTTGTCCGAGAGTTGATTGATCGTCCCGGCGTCGACGACGGCCTGGACCTTCGCGACGCCCGCCGCGTCGTCGGTCACGGCGACCGGCAGGCGCAGCCCGCCGAAGGAGTATTTCCCCTTCGCGAGCTGCTCGATCTGCCCCAGGATGTCGTTGACCTGCTGGTCGTTGGCGTTGATCTGCGGCGTGCGCTGGCCGCGCTCAGACGTGTATTGAGAAATCTTTTTCGGCAAGCTGTAAGGCTGGGTCTCGCCGTAGAGGACCTCCGTGCCCGCGTAATTGGGGTCTTTGCGGCGCGCGACGTCGGCCTGATACTGCGGGATGCTCTCCTCGTGCCCGGCGGCGTCGTCGTAGCCGTTCGGGCTCATGTATTTCGCCAGCATGTCGCGCCACGACTTGATCGAGGCGTGGGAGCCCGAGGCGTCGCCGACGGAGCCGCCGAACGTCGCCAGGCCCCACGGCACGGTCTTGTTGTAGAGATCGAGGGTCTGCTGCTGCAGCGTGGTCTTGGCGTCGTAGAGCGTCCAGAGATCTCCGGTGTTCGGCTGCGCCTGGGCGATCGACGTCTTCTGGTAGGCGATCAGCTGATCGAGCATCGCGTCGGCGGCTTGGAGCGGCGGGATGACGACGTTCTTGACCAAGGCGAGCTTGCGGTCGAAGACGCTCTGATCGCTCTCGCCCGCGCCGTTGATCCAACCCAGGTCCTTGTCGCAGTCGGCGACGATGGCGTCGACCATCGCGATGACTCCGCCGATGCCCGCCTTGGCCTGCGGCAGGGTGTTCGTGAGCGCGTCGTCGATCGCCTTGACCGTGCCGTCGTCCTTGGACCAGAGCACGACGTCGTCGGCCGCGCGCGGCAGCAGGTCAGCGATCCGGACCAGGTTGAGCGACGCCTGGTGCTGGGCGTCGTTCTGGTCGCCGCCCGGCACGCGCACGCTCTCCACGAGGCTGCCGTACGCCTTGATCGACGCCTGAAGGTCGGTCAGCGACTTTCCGGAAAGCATCGGAAGGTTAGAGCCGGCGACGGAGTTGATCTGGGCCGCGGCGGCGTCGATCTGCGCGAGCAGCGTCGCGGCGTCGCCCTGCTTCTGCGTCTCCTCGGAGCTCGCTTGGTCGCGCCACTTCGGCAGAGACTCAGGATAGGCGTCGCCGAACTCGTCGACGGTCGTGCCCGGCGCGTTGCCCTTCGAGTCGTTCTGGCCCAGCATCCGCAGGATCGTGTCGAGGTCGGCCTGGTAGCTCGCCGCCTGGCTTTGGTAGTCGGCCTTGCGCGCCGTGATGATCGCGCGCAAGTCGGCGCGGCTGGAAAAGCTGCCCGAGGGTCCGGGGACGGCGTTGATGACGACGCCCGCGAAGTTGAGCGCGTTGCTCGGGTTGGCGAGCTGGGCCAAGCCCGCCTGCGCTTGGGCGAGGTCCTGATGGACGGTCGCCTTCAAGTCGGTGAACTGCTTGAGCGAGAACGCGTTGGGATTGGCGGGGTTGCCGCTCGTGCGCGATTGCACGATCGACGGCAGCAGCGCGAGGCGGCGCTGGTCCTCCGTGAGCGCGTCCGCGCTCTTGGCCTTGTCGCGCGCGTTGACCGCCGCGACGAGCCCGGAGACGTCCGTCTGAAACGAACGGAACTGCTTGGCCGCCGCCGACGCGTTCTTCTCGTCGGCGACGATCGTCGCCTGCGTCGTCTGGTCGCTCGCGACCGCCTGCTGGGCCTGCGCCTTCCACTGCGCGGCCTGCGCCGCGTTGGCTTGGGCTTGCGCCAAATTCTGCTGGGCCTGCGTCTCGTTGGCTTGCGCGGCGGCGATCTCCTGCTGCTTGGCCGCGATGCTCTCCTTAATAAACTCCTCGCTCTTGAGGATGATCTTCAGCGCGAAGCTCGCGCGCACGACGGTATCGAGGCGAGACAGGTTTTCATGAAGCTGGAGCTCGTTCTTGCCGTCGCGCCGCTGCTTGAGGGCCTCGTTGCGCAGCGCGCTCTGGACCGCCAAGAGCTGCTTGGCCGCGTCGCGGTTGGCGAGCTCGCCTTTGGCCTCCGTTCTGAGAGACTCGATCTGATCGAGCAGCGCCTTGATCTTGTCGAGCGTGCCCTGATCGACCGGCGGCGTCGTCCCGTCGCCGCGCCGTACAGGACGGTCCTCGTCGGCGGCCGCGAGCCGCTCCTGGAGCGCCTTGAGCTGGGCCAGCCGCACGTCGACGCTCTCCGCGTAGCCGGGCTTGGCCTGGCCGCCCGGCAAGAGCAGGCCGTCGTAGTATTCCTGCAGCGACTTGAGCTCGCGCAGCTCGGCCAAGTCCTCGGGCTTCGGGTTCTCGAGGTCGTAACGCTGCGCGAGCTTGTCCTTCGCGTAACCCTCGTCGGGCCGGTTCTCCAGCTCCGCCAGCGTCTTGTCGTACTCGGCCTTCTCTTGGCCGTTCAACGCGCGCGGCTGGGTCAGGAATTTCAGCGCGCTCGCCGGGATGTCGAAGCCGAGCGTCGAGCCCGCCTTCTCGAGCAGCGCGTCGCTCCACGAAAGCTCGCCGGAGGCCAGGCCCGACAACCCGGAGAGCGTCGCGCCGCCGGCGAAAAGGCCCGCGCCCGGCGCGCGGCCGTCGCCGAGAACGGCGTCCACGCGCGCGGCGGCGGCAAGCGGCGCGCCGTCCGCGAAGTCGCCGCCTCCCGCCGCGTCCTGGGCGCGCTCGTCTTGCGTCCACCAGTACCAGTGCGCGACGTTGGCCGCGGCGCGCGCCGGGTATTTTTCCCGCGCGCCGCCGTCGCGGTAGCCGTAGAGCCGGGAGAACTTGAGGAGATCGTGGTCGCTCGGATCGTTCGTCTCTCTTCCATAAACGGCCAGGAGATCGCCCTCGCGCCTCGCGACGACTTGATAGACGCCGGCGCCGCCCTTCTCGTCGACGACGAGGCCGCCGTCCGGCAGGAACGTCAGACGGGCGGAGGCGCCTTTCGTATGCCCGAGATAATCCGAAAGAAGCGCGGCCAGGCTTTCGGCCTCGGCGTCGCCCGCGCCGCGCCGCCGAGCGATCGCGCGCGCGAGCGCTTTCGCGTCGGAGATCTCGTCTTCCTCGACGCTCCAGCCGGCGACGGCGCCGCCTAACGCGACGGCGCGCAGAGGCCCGGAGAACGCCGCCGACGAGCCGTCCTCGTCGCGCCGCTCGTCGACGACGAAGCCGTCCTTCGTGAAGCGGCCGACCGACTTCGGCCAGCCGCTCGCGTCGGACGCGAGGAACAATCCCTGCTGCCCGTCGACGGGAGTGAACGTCGTCCTCGAGAGCGCGCGGCCTCCCTGGTCGTAGACCGCGACGACGAGCCCGGTGGCGGAGGTCTTCGTCTCGGAAACGGTCCCGTCCGGGCGCTCATCGCGGGAAAGCGTCCCGTCGAGGCTCTCCCAGTGCTTGCCGCTCGAAAGCCCCGGGACGCCGCCGATCGTCGTCTTCGTCCACGTCGCCTGTCCCGCGGGCAAGCCCAGCTCCTCGGGCGAGAACCGCGCTCCGTCGGGGAGCTTCGCGAGATGCTCGCGGGTATAGGCGACGTACTGCGCGACGAGCGCGCCGCCGACCTCGGCTTGGGCCTCGGCCAGGCGCCCGCGGCGCTCGTCTTGCGAGAGCCCGGGCGCGAGCCCCGCTTCGAGGGCCGCGAGCGCGGCATCGGCGTCCTTGACCTTCGCGCGGTTTTGCTCCAGCCAATCCTTAGCGCTCGCCGCCCACTCGAGCTGCATCTTTTCTCGTTCGGCCTCGCTGAACTGCTCCTGCGCCGGGCCGTCGAGCGGAGCGGGCAGCGCGGCGGCCGCGGCGGCCGCGACGGCCTGCCTCGCCTCGAGCTCGGATTGCGCCGGCGCGGGCGGAGCGTGATCGTCGCGGGAGGACTCGGCGGGCACGATGACGGGAACGGGCTTTTGGATGGGCGTCGGCGCGGGAGTTGCCACCGAGCCCGTCGCCCGCGCGCGCACGGCGCCGGCTCCGGCGAAGCCCGTCCCTTGGCCGAAGATTCGGGCGAGCGCGGCGGAAGCCGCGGCCGGGCTCTGACGAACGGCGCCCGCGATCCGCTCGGCGTCGGCTTGCAGCTCGCGGCGCAGGCGGTCGAGCGCGAGCTTCTTTCCCGAGGCCGCGGCCATGGGGCCGGCCTTGTCGGCGAGCGCGCCGAGGTCTTTGCCGACGATCGAAAGCTCGGCGAGCAGCGGCGCGGAAAGCGCGGCGTCGAAGGAATCCTTATCCTTGACCGCGAGCCAGAACGCCTGCTCGCGCTTGCCCGCCTCGGCGAGCGCGGCGGAGAGCGAGCGCGTGTCGAGCCCGGGGAACGCGGAACGGATCGCGTCGACGCGCGACGCGGCCTCTCGGAGCGCGTTGGATATCAGCGCGTGATCGTCCTCCGAGTAATGGCTCCGCGCGATGTCCTTGAGCGGATCGGCCAACGGCGCGAGCGCGCCCTGGAAGCCGCCGACCATGGCGGCGATGTCGAACGTCGGCTTCAACGGCCCGCGCGCGGAGGGCTGGCTGAACGCGGGACCCGCGCTCGAGAGCGCGGTGCTCAGGGACAATAAGACGGCGAGAGCCTTGCGACCGATAAGGTTCCTCCGTCCTGGGGACCCCGGATTAGGCCCGGGGGTGGATGCTCCTCGACCGATCTCGAGGATTACAGGGTGCCAAGAGGGTAACCGGCGTGGCCCCGAAGGCCCAGTGGCCTAGGACCCAAGGGCCTATAGGTCCAAGGGCCCAAGTGGGTGTCAGGCTGAATTGTCTAAGGAGGGGTCAGGCCGCGAAGGAGACGATCCGGTAGCGCACGAAGCCCAGCCGCGACAGCCACCACAGCGCGCGCGTCGGGTTTTTCATGAGTCCCGCCGCGCCGCCCATGCCGCCGCGCTCGATGAGCTCCATTAATAAGGGATAGGTCGGCAGCGTCTGACGCGTGATGTCGCGGTCGACGACGACTTTGAGTCCCGCTTCCGCCGCGAGCGCGGCGTAACCCGGCCGCTCCCACCCCGCGCCGAGCGTGCCGTAGCCTTTGCAGACGAGATCCTCGAGCCAGCGCCCGATGAAGCCGCCCTTCGCGCCGGGCTTCAGAGGCACGAAGTCCGACAGCGCAAGGAGGCCTCCGGGCCTCAAGACCCGCTTCGCTTCCTTTAAGAATGCCAGGCGGGACGGGAAGTGGAAGATACACTCCACGGCGAGCACGCGGTCGAAGGATTTATCGGGGAAGGGCAGGACGCAGGCGTTCGCGTTGACCCAATTGATGCCCGTCGCCTCCGGCCGCGCCGACGCCACGGCCAGCTGCCGCGCGTCGATGTTGACGCCCGTGAGCTTGAGCGTGGGGTCACCCGCCTTGAGCGCGCAGAGCGTGCCGCCGAAGCCGCAGCCGCAGTCGAGCACCGACATGCCCCGCTCGATCGTGGCCTCGGACACGACGGCGGCGTCCAAGCGCGCCATGGCCGCCTGGAAGTCCGAGCCATCGCGCGCGTACTCGGCCGGCCGCTCCCAATAGCCCCAATGGACATAGCGGTCGAAAGCGAGCGCCGCGGGATCGCTCTTCTTTCGGCCTTCGAGCAGCAGGTCAAAATACGGAAGATCGGCCATCGCCTCATCATGCCTTTTTACTTCTTTGCTTTAAAGCAACACACCGTGGGCCTAAAGACCGCGCCGCGCGTGCGGCAGGTCCTCCCAGCGCGTCGTGTAGCACGGCGAACGGTTCTCGCGGCGCGGCGCCCAGCGCTTGGACAGCGCCGCGGCCGCGTAGCGCAGCGTCCCCGCCCCGAACCCCGCGTTGACGGCGTCGAGCGCCGACATCAAGCGGCCGGTCCGCCGCGCGGCGGGATCGTCGAAGAGCGGCGCCTGCGCGGGCCGCGACGGCTCGAGCCGCGACAACACGACGCCCGCTTTTTTATAGCCGCGATCGTCCCGGAAGATCCGCTCCAGCGCGCGCCGCGCGGCCTCGATCAAGACGGGGGTGGCGTCGCTCGGCGCGATCTTTTCATAAGCGGCCTGCCACCGCATCGCTCCCTCTTCGCGCCACGCCGTGAACACCCGGACCTCGCCGGCGGCGAGCCCGTGGCGGCGCAGCCGCTCCCCCGCCTGGCTCGCGAACGAGGCGACGGCCGACCACAGCGGCGCGAAGCCCTCCACCGCCCGCGCGAAGGAGCGCGAGACGGTGGCGGACTGCCGTTGCGCCGGCGCGTGGTTGAGTTCTATGCAGGGCTCGCCGCGCAGCTCGGCCGCGATCTTGAGGCCGGCGACGCCGAGCGCGTCGCGCACGGCCCCCTCGCGGGCGCGCGCGAGGTCCAGGGCCGTGCGCAGGCCGTGCGCGCTCAAGCGCCGCGCGCTCGCTTCCGCCAATCCCCACACGTCGTCGACGGGCAAGCCCTCCAACACCTTGTCCCGAGCGGCTTTTTCCAAGAGAGAAAAAACGCCGCCGCGCTTCTTGGCGAGGTCGGCGGCGAGCTTGGCCAGGACCTTCGTCGGCCCCAGGCCGACGCTGACCGGAAGCCCCGTCCAAAGCCTGACGTCCTCGCGCGCCCGGCGCGCCCACTCCAACGGCTCGCCCGCCGGCGGCCGAAGGAACGACTCGTCGATCGAGTACTCCTCGATCTCGGCGGCGTGGCCGGCCAGCACCCGCGAGACGCGCCGCGACATGTCGACGTAGAGCTCGTGATTGGCGGAGATCGCGGCGACTCCGCGCTCGACGACGAGCGGCCGGACCTCGAAGAACGGCGCGCCCATCGGGATGCCGAGCGCCTTGGCCTCCTCCGAGCGCGAGATCACGCAGCCGTCGTTGTTCGACAGCACGATCACGGGCCGCCCCTCCAGGCGCGGCGCGAAGACGCGCTCGCAGGAGACGAAGAAGTTGTTGCAGTCGAGGAGCGCGAGGACGCTCACGGCGCGCGCACGAGCCACAGCACGACGCCCCAGACCTCGACGGACCCGGAGCGCGGCATGCTTGTCACGCGCAGCGCGCCGTCTTGCGCGGCCACGATCGTCCGGCCGGCGGTCGGCGGCTCGGCGCGGTCGACGACGAGAATGTCGCCGCGGCGCACACCCGCCTCCGGCGCGTCCTCCTCGGCCGTCATGAAGAACGTCGCGGCGGGACGACGGATCAACCGCTCGTCGAGCTTGAGGCCGGCGTCCGCGTAATCCTCCGGGGCGACGAACATGACTCAAGGATAATCGAACAAATGTTCGATGTCAAGGCCTGACGCGCCGCGCAGGCAAAGAAGTAAATGAGCGCCTGATCTTTCCCCCCGCTTTTTTCATGCGAAGTTTGCGCGGAAGTCGCAAAATTGATTAAATGACGAGGCTCTCGACGACGACACAGGAGGCAGCGACGGCAACCGAGTGGGGGCGGAAGGATCTGCTGGGGCTCGAAGACCTCAGCGCCGCCGAAATCGAATCCATCCTCGACCTCGCCGCCTCTTTTAAGGGCTCCCACCCGCTTTCCGAAGCTCCCCTCAAGCGCCGCACCGTCGCCTTCCTCTTCACCGAGCCGTCCACGCGCACGCGCAGCTCCTTCGAGGTCGCCGCGCGCCGCCTGGGCTGCGAGGTCCTCGGCTTTCAGACGGCCGCCTCCTCTCTCTTAAAAGGAGAGAGCCTGCTCGACACGATCTGGAACTTGGAGGCGATGGGCATCGACTTTTTCCTCATCCGCCACGAGCACTCCGGCGTGCTCGAGCCGTTGGCGCCGCAGACGAAAGCTTCTCTGATAAACGCAGGAGACGGGGCGCACGAGCACCCGACGCAGGCTTTGCTCGACATGTTTACTCTGCGGGAGAAGAAGGGCAAGCTCAAAGGCCTCAAGGTCGTCATCGTCGGCGACATCACGCACAGCCGCGTCGCGCGCTCGAACATCCACGGCTTAAAGAAGCTCGGCGCGAAGGTGACCGTCTGCGGGCCCGCCGCGCTGATCCCGAAGGGCATCGAGAAGCTCGGCTGCGCGGTCAGCCACGACCTCGACCGCGCGCTGGAAGGCGCGGACGCGGTCAACGTGCTGCGCCTGCAGCTCGAGCGCCAGAAGCAGAACCTCGTGACTTCCGTGGGCGATTACTACCAGGCCTTCGGCGTCGACGGCGCGCGCCTGGAGGCGCATCCCGATCTGATCGTGCTGCACCCCGGCCCGATGAACCGCGGCGTCGAGATCTCCTCGGCGGTCGCCGACGGCCCGCGCTCGGCGATCTTGGAGCAAGTCTCGAACGGCGTCCTGGTGCGCATGGCGGTCTTGTCGCTGCTCGACTCGTGGAGGACGGCCAATGGCCGCTAGGCTCCTCATCAAGGGCGGAGTCGTGGTGGATCCGGCGACTAAGACCGACTCCGAGCGCGACGTCCTCATCGAGGACGGCAAGATCCGCGAGGTGAAGGCCGGCCTCTGGAAGCAGCTCAAGGATATCGCGACGATCGACGCGAAAAACTGCTGGGTCGCGCCGGGCTTGATCGACATGCACGTCCACCTGCGCGAGCCCGGCCGCGAGTCCGACGAGACGATCGCGACGGGCACGCGGGCCGCGGCGCGCGGCGGCGTGACGACGGTCCTCGCCATGCCCAACACCGAGCCGCCGATCGACAATCCCTCTTTGGTCGCTTTCATCAAGGCCAAGGCCGCCGCGGAAGCCGCGGTCAACGTGCTGGTCGCCGGCGCCGCGACGCTCGGCCAGAAAGGCGAGCAGCTCACCGAGACCGCCAAGCTCGCCGCCGCGGGCGTCTCCGCGATCACCGACGACGGACGTCCGCTGATGAACTCCGAGGTCATGCGCCGCGCGCTCGAATACACGAAGGATTGCGGCCTGCTCTTCATCGACCACTGCGAGGACGACCACCTTTCCGCGGGCGCGGCGATGAACGAGGGCGCGGCCGCGACGCGCCTGGGGCTGCGCGGCATCCCGTGGGCCTCCGAGACCGTGATGGTCCTGCGCGACATCGCGCTCTGCGAGCTGACCGGCGCGCCGGTGCACATCGCGCACATCTCGGCGGCGCGCAGCGTCGACGCCGTGCGCGCCGCGCGCAAGCGCGGTCTGCCGGTCTCCGCCGAGGCCGCGCCGCACCATTTCTCGCTCGCGGACTCCGACGTCGAGACCTACAACGCCGATTTTAAAATGAATCCGCCGCTGCGCTCGAACGACGACGTCGAGGCCGTGCGCGAAGGGCTCTCGGACGGGACGATCGAGGCCATCGCCACCGACCACGCGCCGCACGGGCCGGGCAAGAAAGCGCTCGGGCTTCAGCTGGCGCCTTTCGGCGTCATCGGGCTCGAGACGTCGCTTTCCCTCGCGCTCACCGAGCTCGTCGGCAAGAAGCTCCTCTCGCGCCGGCAGCTCGTCGAGCGCATGAGCGCCGCCCCGGCCCGCCTTCTCGGCCTGAAGAACAAAGGCACGCTCAAAGCCGGCGCCGACGGCGACGTCACGATCATCGATCCTCATGCCGCGTGGAATGTCGAGGCCGCCTTCGCCAGCAAGAGCCGCAACTCCCCTTTCGTCGGCCGGCGGCTCAAGGGGCGGGCCAAGGCGACGATCGTCGCGGGCAAGGTCGTCCATGCTCTATGAGCTGCTGCGCCCGTCGCTTTTCAAGGCCGACCCCGAGGAGGCGCACGAGCGCGTGATCGGCCTGCTCGAGAAGGCGCAAAAGGTCCCGGGCGTCCTGAGCTTCATGGCGGGCGCGGCTCCGGAAGGCCTCGAGACCGAGGTCTTCGGCCTGCGGTTTCCCAACCCGATCGGCCTGGCGGCGGGCTTCGACAAGCAGTGCCGCGTGATCCCCGCGCTCGGAAGCCTCGGCTTCGGCTTTATCGAGGCGGGCAGCGTCACGCTGCGGCCGCAGCCCGGCAACGAGAAGCCGCGGATCTTCCGGCTCCCCGAGCACGAAGCGCTCATCAACCGCCTGGGCTTCAACAGCGAGGGCGCCGAGGCCTGCTCGCGGCGCTTGAGCGGCTTGGGGGAACATGCCGTCCCGCTCGGCATCAATCTCGGCATCAACAAGGACTGCCCGAAGGACCACGCGCCGCAGGAGTACTCGCTCTGCTTCAAGCGCCTCGCCGAGCACGGCGATTATTTCGTCGTCAACGTCAGCTCGCCGAACACCGGCGGCCTGCGCGAGCTGCAGGAAAAGCTGCGCCTGAAAAAGATCTTGACCGCCATCCAAGCGCAGAACGCGGCCAAGAAGCCGCTCCTGGTCAAGATCGCGCCGGACTTAGACGACGCCGACCTGCAAGACATCGTCGGCATCGTCTCCGAGCTCGCGAGCGGGATCGTCGCGACCAACACGACCGTCGCGCGCGACATGCTCCCGGCCGACGTCCCCGAGATCCGCGGCGGGCTTTCCGGCGCGCCGCTGCGCGAGCGCGCGACGCGCATGATCACGAAGATCTTCAAGATGACGGAAGGCAAGCTGCCGATCATCGGCGTGGGCGGCGTCTTTTCCGGCGCCGACGCCCTCGACAAGATCCGCGCGGGCGCGTCCCTCGTCCAGATCTACACCGGCTTCGTCTACCGCGGCCCGAGCGCGGCCGTGCTGATCCAGCGCGAGCTCAAGGGTCTGATGGCGGCGAGAGGGTTCAAGACGGTGGCTGAAGCGGTCGGCACCGGCGCGCAGGAGGCGGTCGCGTGATCATTCAGCACCCGCCGCGCGGCGGGTACCGATTCGATTCATCATCCGCCACGTGGCGGGTGATGACGGAGCCTCTCCAATGACCCAGGTCATCGTCGCGCTCGACGTCGACACGATCGCGCGCCTCGAGGAGCTGATCGCCCAGCTCCACGGCACGATCACGTTCTACAAGATCGGCCTGCAGCTCTTCACCGCCCACGGCAAGCGCGCGATCGACATCGTGCACAAGGCGGGCGGCAAAGTCTTCCTCGATCTCAAGTTCCTCGACATCCCGCAGACCGTCGCCAACGCCGTCAAGGAGGCGGGCAAGCTCGGCGTCGAGTCGTGTTCGATCCATCTCTCGGGCGGCGCCGACATGGTCAAGGCCGCGATGGACGCCGCGCCGCGCCCGAAGCTCTGGGGCGTGACCGTGCTCACCAGCATGCAGGCCAAGGATCTCAAGTTCCTCCATCCCCAGGCGCGCGTGACGACGATGGTGCGCTCGCTCGCGCACATGGGCTGGGTGCACGGCGTCGACGCGACGATCTGCTCCGGCCAGGAGGTCGAGTACCTCCGGCGCACGCTCAAGCACCTCGACATGAAGTTCGTCACGCCGGGAATCCGCCCCGCGGGCGGCGCCGCGCACGACCAGAAGCGCACGCTGACCCCCGGCGAGGCCGCCAAGCTCGGCATCGACTACGCCGTCATCGGAAGGCCGATCACCCACGCGGAGAACCCGCTCAAGGCCGCCCAGGACATCCTCGCCGAGATGAAGGCGGCGGCGACGCACTCCTTGGAGGTTCCGCGTAAATGACGGCCACCGCGCGGCTGCAAGACCTCTTCGTCGAGACCGGCGCGCTGCTGCGCGGGCACTTCCTTCTTTCGTCGGGCCTCCACAGCGAGCAGTACATGCAGTGCGCGCTGCTGCTCGCGCGTCCGAAGATCGCCGAGGAGCTCGGGGCCTCGCTCGGGGCCCTTTCTGAAAGCGTTGATCTCGTCGTCTCCCCCGCGATGGGCGGCCTGATCATCGGCCAGGAAGTGGCGCGGGCGCTCGGCGCGCGTCATTACTTCTTCGAGCGCGACCAGGACGCCAAGATGACGCTGCGCCGCGGCTTCACGATTTCCGAAGGGGAACGCCTCGCGCTCGTCGAGGACGTCGTGACCACGGGGAAGTCTTCCAAAGAAGTCGCCGATCTCATCGCCGAGCGGGGCGGGCGCGTCGCCTCCTGGCTTTCGGTCGTCAACCGCAGCGGGCAAAGCCCGGCGATCGGGACGGCCCCGCTCAAGAGTCTTTTATCGGTCGCGATCCCCTCATGGAAGCCCGAGACGTGCCCGCTTTGCAAGAAAGGAGAGCCGTTCATCAAGCCCGGGAGCCGAAAACAATGACCGCCACTTTGAGCTATAGAAAATCCGGCGTCGACACCGCCTTGGCGGATAAGCTCGTCGACCACATCCAAAAGAACGCGCCCGCCATCGGCGGCTTCGCCGGCCTCTACCCGCTGAACCTGCCGGGAGGCGAGGGCTACCACCTCGTCGCCTGCACCGACGGCGTGGGCACCAAATTAAAGATCGCCTTCGAGCTCGACAAGCACGACACGATCGGCATCGACCTCGTCGCCATGTGCGTCAACGATCTGATCACCTGCGGCGCCAAGCCGCTTATCTTCCTCGACTATTACGCCACGGGCAAGCTGGACTTGAATCGCTCGAAGAAGATCCTCGCCGGCATCATCGAGGGCTGCCGGCTCGGCCGCTCCGTGCTGCTCGGCGGCGAGACGGCCGAGATGCCCGGCTTCTATCAAAAAGGCGAATACGACCTGGCCGGCTTTTCCGTCGGCATCGTCAAGCGCTCCGAAGTGATCGATGGGACGAAGATCTTCCCGGGCGACCTCATCTTGGGCCTGAAATCCTCCGGCCTGCACTCGAACGGCTTTTCGCTCGTGCGCCAGGCCTTCAAGGGGGCGGCGCTGAAGAAGTGGGCGCCGAAGCTCATCACCCCCACGAGGATCTACGTGGACGAGATCGAGCGCCTCAAGCAGGGCCTCGCCGCCGAGGACCAGATCATCCTCGGCCTCGCGCACATCACGGGCGGCGGCATCGTCGAGAACGTGCCGCGCGTCCTGCCCCGAGGCTGCCGTGCCGTCTTCAAGCGCTCGATGTGGAAAGTCCCGCCGATCTTCGACGAGATCAAGAGGCGCGGGAAGGTCTCGGAAAAGGACATGTGGACGACGTTCAACATGGGCATCGGCCTGGTCATCGTCGTGCGGCCGGCGAGCCTGCCCGTCGTCCAGAAGGCGCTGCCCGAGGCCATGCTCATCGGCGAGATCGTGAAGGGCAAGAACGAGGTGGAGCTCGCGTGATGACGCGCATCGCGGTGTTCGCGTCCGGCGAAGGCACCAATCTTCAAGCGCTCATCGACGCCTGCAGCAGCAAGCGCATCCGCGGCGAGATCGTGCTCGTCGTGTCGAACAACGACGACGCCGGCGCGCTGCGCCGCGCCCAGCGCGCGGGCATCAAGACCCTCGTCGCCAAGCAGCGCGACTACGAGTCCGCCGACGAGTACAACGCCTATCTCGCGCATGCCTGCAAGCAGGAGAACGTAGACCTGATCTGCCTCGCGGGCTTCATGCTGCTGTTGAAGGCGCCGCTGCTCAAGGCCTTCCCATGGCGCATCATGAACATCCATCCGGCGCTCCTGCCCGCGTTCGGCGGCAAGGGCATGTACGGCCAGCACGTCCACGAGGCCGTCCTCAAGTCCGGCGCCAAGGTCTCCGGCTGCACGATCCATTTCGTCGACGAACAGTACGACCACGGCTGGATCATCGCGCAAGCGACGGTCCCCGTGCTCCAGTCCGACACCGTCGGCGCTCTTACCGCGCGCGTCCTGGCGCAAGAGCACTGGATCTACCCGAAGGCCGTCGCGCTCTTCTGCGAGGGGCGCCTCAAGGCCGACGACCACGGCATCACGGTCCTCCCTTCTCATCGCGACAACTCGCCGCGCATCAAGCGCGCGCTGCTCTCGGTCTCCGACAAGACCGGCATCGTCGAGTTCGCCAAGGCGCTCCAGGAGATGGGCGTCGAGGTGATCTCCACCTCCGGCACGGCGAAGGCGCTGCAGCAAGCCGGCGTCGAGATCCGCTCGCTCGATTCGGTCACGGGCTTTCCCGAGATCCTCGCGGGCCGCGTGAAGACCCTGCACCCGAACATCCACGGCGCGATCCTGCTGCGCCGCAAGGACCCGAACCAAGCGCGCGAGGCCGACCTTTTCGGCATCGAGCCGATCGATCTCGTCGCCGTCAACCTCTACCCATTCGCCGCCACCGTCGCGAAGGCCTCCTCGCCCTACGCCCTCGACGTCATCGAGCAGATCGACATCGGCGGCGTGGCCTTGATCCGCGCCGCGGCGAAGAACTTCGAGGACGTCGCCGTGCTGACTTCTCCCGCCGACTACGCCGGCGTCTTGAAGGAGATGGAAAGCAACCGCGGGCAGCTCGGCGAGAGCACGCGCAAGCGTCTGGCGCTCGACGCCTTCAAGCACACGGCCGCTTACGACACGATGATCTCGTCGTCGTGGAGTCAGGGCGGCAACGCCGTCCCTGAAGCCGCCCTGCCCGACCGACTACCGTCGGTCGAATTCCCGGAGCAGCTCAACGTGCCTCTGGTGAAAGTCCAAGACCTGCGCTACGGCGAGAATCCCCACCAGAAGGCGGCGCTCTACACTTGGAAGGACGCCAAGCGCCCGACCTTCGAGCAGCTGCACGGCAAGGAGCTCTCGTACAACAATCTGATGGACCTTTGCGGCACGTGGGACGCCGTCAGCGAGTTCCACGTTCCCGCATGCGTTATTTTCAAGCACGTCACGCCCTGCGGGATCGGCACGGGCGCGACGCCGCTCGAGGCCTTCGATCGCGCCTGGGCGTGCGACCCTCTCTCCGCTTTTGGAGGAGAGCTCGCGTTCAACCAGGTCGTCGGCGCGGACATCGCCGAGCGGCTGTCGAAGCGCTTCGTCGAGGTGCTGACCGCCCCGGGCTTCACGCCCGAGGCGCTCGAGATTCTCAAGAAGAAGCCGAACGTGCGCCTCGTCGTGAGGAAAGACCCCCCGTCGTCGCGCGTCTGGCTGCGCTCGCTCGGCGAGGAAGTTCTCGTCGCCGAGCCCGACCGCATGACCTTCGGACCCGACTGGAAGGTCGTCACCAAGCGTCAGCCGACCAAGCCCGAAGAGGACGCGCTGCGCTTTGCTTGGGTGGCGTGCAAGCACGTCAAATCGAACGCGATCGTGCTCGCCGGGCCCGGCCAGACGGTCGGCATCGGCGCCGGGCAGATGTCGCGGGTCGATTCCGCGCACATCGCCGGGGTAAAATATAAGGAGTTTCTGCGCGCCGGCGGGCAGGCTCCGTCGGCGCTCGTCGCGGCCAGCGACGCTTTCTTCCCTTTTAGAGACGGGCTCGACGCGGTGGCGTCGCTCGGGATCACGGCGGTGATCCAGCCCGGCGGATCCGTCAAGGACGCCGAGGTGATCGCGGCCGCCGACGAGCATAATCTGGCGATGGTCATGACGGGCATGAGGCACTTCAGGCATTGATCATCCGCCGCGCGGCGGATGACGGAGACGACTAGAGAATGAAAACGACAGCCTTGTTGGTCCTGGAAGACGGAACCGTCCTGCCGGGTCAATCTTGCGGCGCCGAAGGCGAGACTTCGGGCGAAGTCGTTTTTAATACCTCGATGACCGGCTATCAAGAGGTCATCACCGACCCGTCTTACGAAGGGCAGATGGTCTGCATGACCTATCCGCAGATCGGCAACTACGGCATCACGGCCGAGGACAACGAGTCGCGCAAGCCGTTCCTGGCCGGCTTCATCGTGCGCGAGCTCTGCAAGAACCCGTCCAATTGGCAGTCCGTGGAGTCCGTCGGCGGCTTCTTGAAGAAGCACTCCATCGTCGCGATCGAGGGCCTCGACACGCGCGCGCTGACTTTGCGCCTGCGCGACAAGGGCGCGCTGCGCGCCGTCCTGTCGACGCGCGACCTCGAGCCGGCGAGCCTGCTGAGAAAAGTCCGCGCCGTCCCGTCGATGGCGGGCCAGGACCTCGCCCAAAAGGTCACCTGCTCCGAAAGCTACGAGTGGCACGAGGGCTTCAAGGAGTCGGGCAAGAAGCTGCACGTCGTCGTCATGGATTTCGGCGTCAAGCACGGGATCCTGCGCTGCCTGGCCGGCATCGGCTGCAAGGTCACGGTGGTCCCGGCGTCGACCGAGCCCGACGCGATCAAGGCGCTCAAGCCCGATGGGCTCCTGCTGTCGAACGGCCCAGGCGACCCCGAGCCGGTCAAATACGCGATCGACACGATCCGGGAGCTGCTCGACGCGCGGCTCCCGACTTTCGGGATCTGCCTCGGCCACCAGCTGCTCGGCATCGCGCTCGGCGGCAAGACCTACAAGCTCAAGTTCGGCCACCACGGAGCCAACCACCCGGTGCTCGACCTCGCGACGCGCAAAGTCGAGGTCACGACGCAAAACCACGGCTTCTGCGTCGACATCGACTCGCTGCCGAAGTCGGTCCGGACGACCCACGTCAACTTGAACGACAACACGAGCGAGGGCCTGGCGCACGCGCAGCTGCCGGCCTTCTCCGTGCAGTACCATCCCGAGGCGCAGGCCGGTCCTCGCGACAGCCGCTATCTGTTCCAGCGCTTCCGCGAGCTGATGACCCTGCGCCTGGAGGCGCCTTCGAAATGCTGAACGCGCTCCTGCTCGTCCTCGGCGTGCTCGTGCCGGTCGCCTACCTGTTCTACACGCAGATGCAGGCGAGCGCGCCGTCGATGCGCTGGCCCAAGGTCGCGCGGATGCTCAAGCTCGAGTATTCCGAGGATCCCCCCACGATGCAGGGCGTGTGGAACGGCAAGAAGGTGGCCGTCGTCCACCTCGGGACTTCCGCGAAGGCGACGGCCCTGCTGGCGCGTCGATCGTGCCTGAGAGTCGAAGTCGGCCCCAAGGACCTCGTCACCAAGCGCGCCGGCATGATCGTCGCCGATCCGGTGGAGACGGGCGATCCCGCTTTCGACGCGCGCTTGCTCGCGCGCTGCAGCGACAAAGCGCAAGGACCGGCGATCTTCGACCCCGTCTTGCGCCAGCGGCTGATGGCCCAGGCGCACGTCGACATCGTCGGACAAGAGGACGGGGTGCAATGGACCGTCCCGACGGCCAACGACCCCGACCAGCTCGAGGGAATGCTCGAGATCCTTGGAGTGCTCGCGACCGAAATGGAGAGGTTTCCCGCCTAATGCCCAAGCGAACCGACATAGAAAAGATACTCGTCATCGGCTCCGGCTCGATCGTGATCGGCCAGGGCTGCGAGTTCGACTACTCCGGCACGCAAGGGATCAAGGCCCTGCGCGAGCTCGGCTACCAGGTCGTGCTCGTCAACTCGAACCCGGCCACGATCATGACCGATCCCGACCTCGCGGACCGGACCTACATCGAGCCTCTCACCGTCGAGTACCTCGAGAAGATCCTCGAGCGCGAGCGCCCGCAGGCGATCCTGCCCACCTTGGGCGGCCAGACGGCGCTGAACCTCACCGTCGCCGCGGCCGAGAAGGGCCTGCTGCAAAAATACGACGTCGAGCTCTTGGGCGCGCGCCTGGACACGATCCGCAAGGCGGAGGACCGCCAGCTCTTCAAGCAGGTCATGCAGCAGATCGGGCTCGACCTGCCGAAGAGCCTCGTCGTCACCGACCTCTCCGAGGCCAAGCAGGCCGGACGCGAGCTCGGCTTTCCCGTCATCGTGCGCGCGTCGTTCACGCTCGGCGGCACGGGCGGCGGCATCGCCTACCATTTGGACGAGCTGCGCCAGAAGGTCCACACCGCGCTCGAGATGAGCCCGATCAAGAAGGTGCTTCTGGAGGAGTCCGTCCTCGGCTGGAAGGAGTTCGAGCTCGAGGTCATGCGCGACTGCAAGGATAATTTCGTCGTGGTCTGCTCTATCGAGAACGTCGATCCGATGGGCGTGCATACCGGCGACTCCATCACCGTCGCGCCCGCGATGACGCTGACGGACCGCCAGTACCAAGAGATGCGCGACGACGCGAAAAAGATCGTATCCGCCGTCGGCGTCGAGACCGGCGGCTGCAACATCCAGTTCGCCGTCAATCCGCAGACCGGCCGGCGGATCGTCGTCGAGATCAACCCCCGCGTCTCGCGCAGCTCGGCGCTCGCGTCTAAGGCGACCGGCTTCCCGATCGCCAAGATCGCGGCCAAGCTCGCCGTGGGCTTCACGCTGGATGAGATCCGCAACGACATCACGAAGGCGACGCCCGCCTGCTTCGAGCCGTCGATCGACTACGTCGTGACCAAGGCCCCGCGCTTCGCCTTCGAGAAGTTCGGCGAGTTCCCGCTGGATACCGCGATGAAGTCGGTCGGCGAGGTCATGGCGATGGGGCGGACGTTCAAGGAGTCCTTTCAAAAGGCCCTCCGCGGCCTCGAGAACGGCAAGTCCGGCTGGGACGCGCCCGTCGGCAAGACAGACGTCGAGTCCTTGGTCGAGAAGCTCGCGCTGCCGACGTCGGGCCGGATCTATTTCATCAAGGCCGCGCTCGAGAACGGGATGAGCGTCGAGGAGATCTCCGACATCTCGAAGATCGACCCTTGGTTCATCCACGAGATGAAGGAACTCGTCGATTTCGAGTCCGTGCTCAGAAGCTCGCCGACGCTCACGCCCGAGCTCCTGCTCGACGCCAAGAGGCTCGGCTTCTCCGACGTCCAGCTCGCCCGGCTGCAGAAGACGACGCCGGAAAAAATCCGCGCGCTGCGCCGGCGCCTCGGCGTGCGCCCTTCGTTCAAGCTCGTCGACACCTGCGCCGGGGAGTTCGCCAGCAAGACGCCTTATCTCTATTCGACCTACGAGGCCACGGGCGACCTGCCGCCGGTCAAGTCGAAGAAGAAAGTCGTGATCCTCGGCTCCGGCCCCAATCGCATCGGCCAGGGCATCGAGTTCGACTACTGCTGCGTGCAGGCGTCGATGGCGCTGCGCGAGCTGGGCTATCAGTCGATCATGCTCAACTGCAACCCGGAGACCGTCTCCACCGACTACGACACCTCCGACCGCCTCTATTTCGAGCCGCTGACCTTCGAGGACGTGATGGAGGTCCTCGAGCACGAGAAGCCCGCGGGCGTCATCGTGCAGTTCGGCGGCCAGACGCCTCTCAATCTCGTGCTGCCGCTCTCCAGGGCCGGCATCCCGATCATCGGCACGCAGCCGCGCTCGATCGACGTCGCCGAGGACCGCAAGCTCTTCGGCGCCGCGATCAAGAAGCTCGGGATCCTGGCTCCGGAAAACGGCATCGCCACGAACAAGGAGCAGGCCCTGGCGATCGCGCGCAGGATCGGCTATCCGCTGATGATCCGCCCGAGCTACGTCCTCGGCGGCCGCGCGATGGAGATCTGCTACGACGACGAGCAGCTCAAGAACTACATGGAGCGCGCCGTCAAGCCCGGGGCGCATCCGTCGCTGCTGCTCGACCGCTTCCTCTCGGACGCCACGGAGCTCGACGTCGACGCCGTCTGCGACGGCAAGGACGTTTTCATCTCGGGCATCATGGAGCACATCGAGGAGGCGGGCATCCACTCCGGCGACTCCGCGTGCACGATCCCGCCGCACTCGCTGACGCCCGCGGTCTTGGACGTCGTCGCCAAGCAAACGCGCAAGCTCGCGCTGCACCTGAAGGTCCTCGGCATGATCAACATCCAGTTCGCGGTCAAGGACGGGACGGTCTACATCCTCGAGGCCAATCCGCGCGCGAGCCGCACGGTCCCCTTCGTCAGCAAGGCGACCGGCATTCCGGTCGCCAAGCTCGCGACCTCCGTCATGATGGGCAAGAAGCTCAAGAGCCTCCTTCCCGCCAAGCTCGTCAAGGAGTCGCCGATGAACCTGCCCTACACGGCGACCAAGGAGGTCGTGCTGCCGTTCATCAAGTTCCCCGGGGTCGATCCCAAGCTCGGTCCCGAGATGAAGTCGACCGGCGAGGTCATGGGCATCGACTCCGATTTCCCGCGCTCGTTCGCCAAGAGCCAGGAGGCGAGCGGGATGAGCCTGCCTTCGTCGGGCTCCGTGTTCATCAGCGTGCGCGACGAGGACAAGCCCGAGATGCTCAAGATCGCGCGCTCGCTGCGGCAGATGGGCTTTTCCCTCGTGGCGACCAAGAGCACGCAGGAGTTCCTGACGCGCCACGGCATCGAGGCCGCGCGCGTCGCCAAGATCGGCGAGGGCAAGCCCGACGTCGTCGATCTGATCAAGCAGAAGAACCTGAGCCTGATCATCAACACGCCTTCCGGGCGCCGCGCGCGCGCCGACGGCTTCATGATCCGCCGCACGGCGCTCGAGCTCAACGTGCCGTGCATCACGAACATCCACAGCTGCCAGGCCGCCGTCCACGCGATCGCCGTGCTCAACGAGGCGACGATGGGCGCCAAGCCGATCCAGGAGTATTACAAGCAGCTGCCGTACCGCGCGCTGACGCGGTTCTAAGGGCTAAGGCGCCAGGTCGTAGAGCGGGTCGAAGTCGGGATCGCCCGCCTGGCGGCCGGCGATCCAGCGCAGCTGGTAGACGACCTTCGGGTCGCTGAGCCCGCCCGTGATCGCGCTGGGGATCACCTCGAGGAACATATGCGCGAGGGTGTCCTTGTAGTAATCGATATCGGGCTCGACGACGATGTGCTTCTGCGCGTGACCGTGCTGGTGCCAGTCGTCGGGCACGACGCGCGTCTGGTCGTGGTGAAACGTGAGCTGGACGTTCGCCTCGCCGAACTGGATCTGCTTATAGCTCGTGAACGCGCCGGGGTGCAGGATGTAAGGCGCGGTCGTGAAGATTTGCGGCTCGGCCTTCACCTGATCGAGCAGCTCGACGTCGGCGTGGCCGAAGAAGCGGTCTTGGGCCATCGTGTCGTCCCAGATCAACTCGCCGAAATAATGCATGGGGTCGGAGCCGTCCGGCAGCTTGATCCGCCGCATCGCCTCGGCGATGTTGAGCAGGCAGGCCAGCGACGCCGGCCGCTCGCTCATCAGCTTCTCGTAGCGCGCCTGCGCGGCCGCCTCATCGGCGGCTCCCGCCTTCAAGATCTGCCAGAGCTCCGGCCGAGAAGTCTTCAGCGCTCCCCAGCCGGCGCGGCTGAAATCGAAGCGCGCGTTCTTCGGGACGAGCATGAGGTCGACGGCGACCGGCTCGTCCTTCTTGATCCGGACCGGGAAGAAGCCGGCCTGCTCGTAGCCCTTGGCCCAGGCGATCACGGCGTAGTCGTCGCCGAAATTATCGTGGAACGGCAGGCCGTCGAACTCGATCGTCGAGCCGGCGTAGTAGCCTGAGACGATCTCCTTCTGGTTGCCGTCGCGCACGTGCATGAGGACCTGGACGCCCGCGGGCAGCGGCCGGCGAGCGCCGTCGACCAGGCGCACGATGATCGTCGAGCCCTGGGGCCGCGGAGCTCGCGTGAAGCGCGGCGCGGCGACGGAGAGAACTTCCTGCGCCGGCGCGGAAGAGGCGCAGGCGGCCAGCGCGGCGAGAAGCAGGGCTCGCATCAACCAGAGTGTAACTCCCTGGCGCAGGAAAAATATAGGCCTTTGGACCTACGCGGGCCTAGGCCCTTCGTCTCACGCCGGCGAGGCGAATTCGGTCTACAATTCTACTGATGACCCGCATCTGCGCGGCGATCCTATTAGGAACCATGCTCGCGATCACGGCGAGCGCGCCGGCTTTCGCCGACGCCTCGGGCATCGTGGGGGCCGACGAGGAGTTCCACGACGCCGTCGCCGGCGTGGCGGCCGTCGCGCGCAACGCGGCCCTCCCGGCCGAGCAGGTCAAGGACGCCGCCGACCGCGCGTTCGGCGAGCCCAACGCCGTCAAGATCCAATTCAAGGCGCAGCTGCGCGGGTGGGATTTCGTCAAGCCCGCGCCCGATTCGCCGCTCACGATCTCCAACGCGCTGCAGGACGCGCGGGCCCGGCTCTTCGAGCGCGGCCTCGTCCTGTCGGGCCCGCTCGACGGCGCGCTCGCGGCCGGGGATAAACTGAACTCCGCGGACCGCGTCCACTTCGCGCCCAAAGGCATGATGTCGCCTTACGAGGCCGGCGTGTTCTTTTACAAGGACAACGACCCCGATCCGGGCCGCATCATGATCAATCCCAATATCCTCGACATGGCCTCCGACGCCGACAAAGAGATCGACGCCGAGATGCTCAAGGCCGCGCGCACGACGGCCTGGATCGCCGCCGAGGCCACGCTCGTGCACGAGTCCGCGCACGCCCTGGCCAAGGCCTGGAATCAGCTGCACCCGACCAAGGTCATCGACGGCGAGGTCTTCGCCTTCGGACTCGAGCGCGAGTTCCTGCGCTCGATCGACCCGCACGGCGAGGGGTTGGCGACGCTGATCTCGGTGGCGCAGCTCCACCAGAAAAGCCACCCGTCCAACACGGCGACGCTCTGCTACCAGCTCTCCTCGATGCTCGGCAACCTCTGGCGCACCGACGGCAAGGCCGAGACGATCAAGTCGAGCATCGTCGTTCCCGCCGGCTACACCGAGAACAAGAGCGTCCTCTAGCTACCAGACGCGGTTGCGCTTGAGCGGCGCCATCGGGGCGCCTTCCTTGCACGAGAACGCCCGCGCGAACTCCGGCATGTTCGCGACCACGCCGTTGACGCGCCACTTGCCGTTGGCGTGCGGGTTGACCTTGGCGGCCTTGCGCAGCGACGCCTCGGTCTCGTTCTCGCACCAGCTCTGGCCGTAGCTGATGAAAAAGCGCCGGCGCTGGTCGTAGCCGTCGATGACCGGACCGGCGTCTTTCCTCAAGGCGTCTTCTAGAGCGCGGTAAGCGAGGATCAGGCCGCCGTTGTCGGCGATGTTCTCGCCCAGAGTGAGCTTGCCGTTGAGCTTGACGTCCTTGACCGTCGCGAAGCCCGAGTACTCGTCGATGAAGCCCTGGGCGCGCGCGTCGAACGCCTTGGCGTCGGCGTCCGTCCACCAATCGGCGAGGTTGCCGGCCGCGTCGTAGTGCCGGCCCTCGTCGTCGAAGCCGTGAGTCAGCTCATGGCCGATCGTCGCCCCGATCGCGCCCAAGATCGCCGCCGTGTCCGCCTTCAAGTCGAAGTTCGGCAGCTGCAGGATGCCCGCCGGGAAGTTGATGCTGTTCATCTGGGGGTCGTAGTACGCGTTGTCGGTGGGCGGCGTCATGTCCCACTCGCCGCGGTCCGCGGCTTTCCCGATCTTGCGGATCTGCCGCGCGAACTCGAAAGCCTCGGCGCGCTGGTAGTTCCCCATCGCGTCGCCGGGCGCGATCGGAAGCCTCGAGTAGTCGCGCCATTTGTCGGGATAGCCGATCTTGTTCATGACGGCCGCGAGCTTGACGAGCGCCTTCTCCTTGGTCGCCGCGCCCATCCAGTCGAGCCGTCCGACGTCCTCGCGCATCACGCCCTCGATCGCGCGGACCATGGCGAGCGTGCGCCCCTTGGCCGCCGCGCCGAACTCGCTCTCGACGTAGACCCGGCCCAGCGCCTCGCCCAAGCCCTCGTCGGTCATCTCGACGCAGCGCTTCCAGCGGCTCTTGAGCTCCTGCTGGCCGTTGAGGCGCTTGCCGAAAAAGGCGAAGTCCTCGTCGACGAACGCCTTCGGCAGCATG
Organism: uncultured Elusimicrobia bacterium; assembly: GCA_964600165.1. Classification (GTDB taxonomy): domain Bacteria; phylum Elusimicrobiota; class Elusimicrobia; order UBA1565; family UBA9628; genus CAZRIP01. The sequence continues at coordinate 24,944 of CAZRIP010000015.1, forward strand.
GACGCCGAGCCGTGGAGGACGCACCATTTGAGATAGATCTTCCAGTCCTCGAGAGAGAACGACTTCAAGGCGGCGTCGAGCCCCTTGAAAAAATCCGGGTCCGAGACGTCGAGGTCCGCGAAGGGCGGCGTGCCGGCGGCGGCGAGATAATCCTTCCAGACCAAGGACGGCGCGAGCGCCGCGAACTCGGCGAGCTTCATCTTGTGGTGGACGTTCTTCGGCTCGCGGCGCTCGACGCGCCCCATCGCGGCGGTGGCCAGGGCGGTCTCGACCTTCAGCACGGTCGCGGCCTCGCTCGTGGCGACGTTCAGCGGCTCGCCCGCGAGCGAGAACATGGTCTCCACGTGGTGGACGAAAGCCGCGCGGTCCTCTTTATAGTCGTCTTGGAGATAGTAGTCGCGGTCCGGCAGCGACCAGCCTCCTTGATCGGCGACGGCGAGCATCTGGGTCGCGTCGGTGTAGTCCTGCGACGCGCCGAAGGAGAACGCCCCCCAGTCGCCGAGCTGCTGCAGCCGCGCGATCTCTCCGGCGAGCTGCTTCTTGTCCGTGAGCGCGTCGACGCGGTCGAGCTCTCCTTTAATAGGGCCGATCCCCTTCGCGTCGATACCGGCTTCGTCCATGCAGGAGGCGTAGAAGTCGCCGATCTTGCGCGCGTTCTCGTCCGCCGGCTTCTCCGCGGCGGCCTCGGCCAGGATCGCGCGCAGCACGCCGCGCGTGTGCTCGTCGAGCTCGCTGAAGCGGTACCACGCGTGCTGGTCGGCCGGGACGGGGTTGTCCTTGACCCAACTCCCGCAAGAGTATTGGAAGAAGTCCGCGCACGGGTCGGCGCTTTTATCCATCGCGGCAGGATCGACGACGGGCGGCAGCGGCTCGTAGGCGAAGGACGGCGCGGCTAAAAGGAGAAAGAGAACACTAGTCATTTGACGATCCTACATAATTCATAAAATACGGCATGATCCTTTCCCTCTTCGCGAGCCTCGCGCTCACCGCCTCGGCCGCCGCGCCGAAAACGCCGATCAAGCATCTCGTCGTGATCTTTCAGGAAAACGTCTCCTTCGATCACTACTTCGGCGCCTATCCCGGCGCGCTCAACGCCGAGACGGATCCCGTGAAGTTCCACGCCAAGCCGGGGACGCCTCGGATCAACGGGTTCAACGAGACGCTGCTGACGAAAAATCCGAACTCCGCGCAGCCTCATCGTCTCGATCGCGGGCACGCCGCGACGTGCGATCAAGACCACGAGTACGGCGCCGAGCAGCGCGCCTACCACGGCGGGCTCATGGACGCGTTCGTCGAGTCGACGGGCGGCATCGATCCCACGACTTGCGATCCGTCCGTCGTGATGAGCTACTTCGACGGCAACACGGTGACGGCGCTCTGGAACTACGCCCAAAGCTTCGCGATGAGCGACGACTACTTCGAGGCGCAGTTCGGCCCGTCGACGCCCGGCGCGCTCAATCTCGTCTCGGGCCAGACCCACGGCGCGACGCCGGCGGAGCTCATCACCGGCGACGGCCTGATCGTCACTCACGGGACGGTCATCTCCGACGCGGACCCGGGGTTCGACGACTGCTCCGAGGGGCAAACGTTCACGCTGTCCGGCGTGAACGTCGGCGACCGCCTCACGAAAGCCGGCGCCACCTGGGGCTGGTTCGAGGGCGGCTTCCGCCCGACGGAAGTCAAGGGCGGCCTCGCCGTCTGCGGCGCCGAGCACTGGGGCGCCAACGGGAAAGAAAAACATGACTATATCCCGCATCACGAGCCGTTCCAATATTACAAGCAGACCTCCAATCCGCACCATCTCGCGCCTAAGTCGGTCGACGAGATCGGCCGCGACGGAAGGGCCAATCATCAGTACGACCTGGAGGACTTCTGGGCGGCGGCCGACGGGGGCAAGCTGCCGATGGTCAGCTACTTGAAAGCGCCTGGTTATCAAGACGGCCACGCGGGCTACTCCGATCCCGTCAACGAGCAGCGCTTCCTCGTGACGACGATCAATCGAATCCAGAAGCTGCCCGAGTGGAAGGACACGGCGATCATCGTGACCTACGACGACTCCGACGGCTGGTACGATCACGTCATGCCGCCGATCGTCAACCAATCGAACCTCCGCGGCCAGGACTCCTGCGGCGCCGCCGAGGGCGGCGCTTATCAAGGACGCTGCGGCTACGGCCCGCGGCTGCCGCTGCTCGTGATCTCGCCTTACGCGCGCAGGAATTACGTCGACCACGCGATCACCGACCAGACCTCGATCCTGCGCTTCATCGAGGAGAACTGGGGCCTGCCGCCGATCGGCGACCAGTCCTTCGATGAGAAGGCGGGCGAGCTCGACGGGTTGTTCGACTTTGCGAGCAAGGACGCGCGCCCCCTCATCCTCGACGCCGAGACCGGCGCGCCGCGCTGAACGCGGCCGCGCCGATCGTCCCCGTGGTCAGGCCGAGCAGCGCCCCGCCGAGCACGTCGGAAGGGTAGTGCGCTCCGACGTATATCCGGCTGTAGCCGACGAGAGCGGCGCCCGCGAAAAGCGGCGCGGCCAGCGGCGGGTAAAGCGCGGATAAGAAGGCGGCCGCGGCGAAGCAGTTGGCCGCGTGGTTCGACGGGAAGCCGTAGCCTCCCGCTTTGGGCAGCCGCAGCACGGCGTCCGGCGGGCGCTGGCGATGGACGAGCGGCTTGATCACGCGCGCGCCGAGAGCGTCGGTCGTGCCGACGACGAGCGCGAGGCCGAGCAGCGCCTCAAAGGCCCGCCGTCTCGCGAACCAGAGCGAGGCCGCCAACGCCGGCGCGACGCCGAAGAGGACCGGCGCCGCGCGATGCGCGTCAGAGAGGATCGGCATCGCGAAGTCCAAGAGCCGGCAAGTCCAGACGGCGTTGATCGAATGGAAAAGCGCCGCGTCCGCCGTCATTGACCCTGGGGCTCCGAGAGCCCGCGCGGCTGCGACAGGTTCTTCAGGCAGCCGAACCGCTCGTTGAAATCCTTGATCGCGTTGCACGCGGCGCGCGCGTCCATGTCCCCCCGAAGATCGCGCTTCTCCATGTGCTTGACGTCGCCTTCCTCGGGATCGTGCTGCTCGTGCCACTTCTCGTGGTCGGCCTTCATCTTGCCGTAGCATCCGTCGCGCTCATACTCGGGCGCGGCGTCGCAAACGGCGCGCTGCTTCTTGAGCCGCTCCGCTTCCTCGGCGCGCTCTTTGTCGAGCTTTGTCCTAGGGCCGCTTTTTTTCGGCTTGCGCTTCGGCTTGGGCTTCGTCGGATCGTTGCCCTCTTGCGGATCTAGATCCTGCCAAGCGTCAGCGGAACTGCCCTTCCCGTAAGAAGCGGGACGCCCGGAGCCTCCCATCATGTGCGCTCGAGCGAAGGAACAGGCCGTGAGGGCGACCAACAGCGCGACTGCTGAATTCTTCATCGATGGCACCTCACCGTTCGAGCTTGAACTGGATCGCCTGCCGCATTTTTACCGCGACGGGCCTGCTGCCGACGTACGCGGGCGTGAAGCGCAAGAGCTTGACGACGCGGATCGCGGCTTGCTCGAAGTCCGGATCGCCCGACTGGACGATCTCGGCTCCCGTCACGCTTCCCTCTTCGTCGATGTGGATGTCGAGCACGACGACGGCCTCGCGCCCGTCCTCGCGCGCTTTCTCGGGATAGAACCGCTTCTGGATCGCCGCGAGGTCGCTCAAGTTCTTGAGCTGCGGCAGCCGCGCGAGCTGCCCCTCGCCGCCTTCGCCGGTGCCGATGCCGATCTCTCCCGATCCCGCGGGCGGCTGAGGAGGAGGCGGTTCCGGCGGCGTCGGCGCGGCGGACTTGGTCGGGACCGGCGCGGGCGCGACCGTCTCATTTTTCTTCGGCGCGACCCAGGCCTTCGGCTGAACCGCCGGCTTGGGCGCGGGCGGCGCGGGCGCTCGCATGGGCGGAGCCAGCGTGCTGCTCATGCGGCCCATGTTCGTGATATCGATCTCGATCGTCTTTTTGACGGGAAGACGCTTCGTGATCTCGCCCGCGTGGAAGATCGCGAAATGCAGCAGCACCGAGGCCGCCACGGCCTCGCGGAACAAGTTATCGTCGCTCTTCAACGTCCCCCAGAGGCTCATTTGGCTTTCGGATGAACCTCCGTGGCGATGTGCGTGATCCCCGCGCCGCGCACGGCGTCGAGGATCGCGGCGACGTCGCCCCATGATACGCGCTCGTCGGCCATGATCGTCACGCGCAAGCCCGGATCCAGCCGCGCCATCTGTCCGAGGTTGACGGCCAAGTCCTGCGTCGTCGTGCGCTCGTTGTTCAAGTACAGCGACTTGTCGGCGGCGAGGATCACCTGGATCGTCTGCGTCGGCGTCGATTCGGCATTCGCGACCTTCGGCAGAACCAAGTTCATCGAGCGATGCGCGATCAGATGCGCCGTCGCCATGAAGATGATGAGCAGCACGAGCGTGATGTCGACGAGCGGCGTGACGTTGATGCCGCTGATCGCTTCTTCGTCTTCGGCAAGCGTTCCGGCCATCTCAATCCCCCGCCCGCCGGCCTTGCTTCGAGAGCAGCAGGACGGCGATGAGTTGATGTCCGAAACGGTCTGCGTCGACCAAGATGTCCTTGATCCGCTTCTTGATGTAGTTGAACGCGGCCACGCACGGCAGCGCGACGAGGATGCCGACGGCCGTCGCGACCAGCGCCTCCGAGATGCCCTGCATGACGACCTCGGGGCCCTGCCCCGCGGAAGCCCCGAGGTCGTGGAATGCGCGGATCACGCCGAGCACGGTGCCGAGCAGCCCGACGAACGGCGCGTTGTTGCCGAGCGTGCCGAGGACGATCACGCGCTTTTCCAGCCCGCGCCGCTCGAGCGCCAGCCTCGATTCGAGGTGGCGCTCGAGCGACACGGTTCCGGAGTTCGAATGCTCGACGAGCTCGTTGGCGACTCGATAGAGGATCGAGTCCTTCTTGAGGCCCTTGAGCAGCTCGCCCGTCCCGACGCCGAGGCGCTCCGTGACGGCCATGAGCGCCGATTCCTGGTAGGCGAATACGCGATTTACGACGACCAGGCGCTCGATGATCACCGCGACGGCGACGATCGAGAACGCGATCAGAAGGTAGATGACCCACCCTCCGCCGGACATCGTCAAGAACCCCAAGAAGCCGAACTGCCCCATAGATCCTCCTTTTGTATCCCGCTTAGCCGCCGAACGGCACGGCGACCTTGAAGTAGACGTTCCTGCCCGGATTCTGCAGGTTCGCGTTCTTGGTGATGCTGTTGTAGTCGATGTAGCTCTTGTCGAGCAGGTTGTTGACCCCGGCGTCCACGCTGACCCGATTGCTCATCACCACGAACTCCGTCCCGACGCGCGCCGACAGCAGCGCGTAGCCGGGAGTCTGAAGCTCGTTGGGAGAGGCGCGACGCTGCGCGTTGGTGATCTTCTCTTCCAGGCCGAAGTACGGGTTAGACAGCGAGCCCAGGCGCTTCCGATGGATCTCGGCGCCGGCGCGTATGTTGTCCGCCGGGACGTGCGGGATCCAGATGTTCGGCAGCGTCGGGTCGCCGCTGTCGTTGTACCCGCGAACCAAGCCGCCGCCGCTCGTCAGCGTCAGCCAATCCGTCGCCGCCGCCGAGATCGTGTAGTCGACGCCCTGGATCGTGGCGTTGGCCTGGGTCTCGTTGACGACCGGAATACACGTACCGGTATCGTCCGGCGCTTGGCCCGTCGGACAGCCGCCGAGGCCCGCGGCCCCGCTGAACGTGCCGTAGATGTAGTTGTGGATGTAGTTGCGGAAGACTCCGATCTCGCCTTTCAAGCGCTCGGACGCCCAGCGGATCGAGGCGTCGGTGTCGAGCGAGTTCTCGGGCTTCAAGTTCGGGTTGCCGATCTGAAAGACCCCGGCTCCTTCATGCACTCCGTCGGCGAACAGCTCGAACGGAACGGGGTTGCGGTAGCCCCTGCCGACGTTGAAGGCGAAGGCCAGCGGCTCGGTGACGTGATACACCGCTCCCGCGGCCCCGGAAACCGCGCTGTAGTTTAGGTTCTGCGCCGCGACCGGCGCCGCCGGCACGGCCTGCCCCGCGCCGACGAGCGGGTCGCCGCCGACGCTGTAATGGTCCTGGTCGCCGCGCACGCCGAAGTTGAACGTGAACTTCCCCAGCGGGACCTCCTCGTAGAGATATTCTCCCGTGCCGTTCTCGTTGTAGCCCGGCGTCAGGTGCGTGTCGGGAGTCAGCTGCTGCTCGACGCGGCGCACGCCGGAGAATCCCAGCGTGCCCTGGAAGGGGCCCATCGGATTGAGATGCGCCTTGACGTCCGCCGTATACGAGGTCTCGATCCAATGCGCGCCGACGTCGTTGATATTGCCGTTGGGGACGCCGTTCGCGGAAGCCGTGCCGTTGTACTCGACGCGGTTGGAGCGGTCGTAGCCCCCGATGAGCTCCAGGCGAGCCAACCCCGTCAAGATGTCGCCCTTGAGCTTGGCGTGGTCGTGGTAGAGCGTCTGGTACTCCGTGTCGGTCTGCAGCGCGGGGAAGACGTTGCCGTTCTGCAATTCGACGTACTTGTAGAAGTGGCCGTACTCGGCGGTCAGGCTGCCCCAATCCTTGCGAACGCCGATCGCGCCGTTGCCGTTGGTCTCGTGCTCGCCGGTGTTGGGGATGAAGCCTTGGTTGCCCGCGCTGTAGTTGCCCGCCTGCTGCTGGCTGACGTTCGTGCGCCAGCCCCAATCGCCCCGCGCTCCTTGAAGCATGGCGCCCTGAGCCAGGGACCTGTTGACGGAGTTGGTCTCCATGTTGATCTTGCCGGACAGCGCGCCGTCGCCCAGCTTGGCGCTGGGAAGCTCCGCGTGGTTGACGGAGATGACGCCTCCCAAGGCGTCGGAGCCGTACATCAAGCTGCTGGCCCCGCGCAGGACCTCGATACGATCGGCTCCCATCGAGGCGATCTCGGGTGCGTGCTCGTTGCCCCACTGGATGAACTCCGCGCGCACGCCGTCCTCGGCGATGACGAGGTCCTGGGAGCTCAAGCCCCTGATGATCGGCTTGACGACGGTCGGGCCCTCCTCGATCGCGGCGACGCCCGGCTCGTTCTGGATCGCCGCCATCACGGACTGGCCGCTCTTCTTCTCGAGCTCGCGGCCCTCGACGACCGACACCGAGGCCGGCGTCGTCAAGGTCGATTGCGGAGTCGGCGCCGCGCTGATCGTGATCGGCACGAGCGCGGTCGGCGAGCCCGTGACGGCGACGTCGACGGCGGCGTCGCCCTGGGTCAAGTCGGCTTGCCGGGTCGCTTTCGGATAGTCGACCGGCCTGTATTCGACGGCGTAGCGCCCGTTGGGGACGTTCTCGATCTTGTACGCGCCCGACTCGTCCGTCTTCGCTCCTTGCTGGAGCGCGGGGATCGCGACTTGGACGTCGGCGAGCGGCTTTCCGGACGGATCGGTCACTCGACCGGACAACGTGGCGGCGTCGGCGAACGACGACAAGAACAACGAGACGGCGAAAATGAGCTTTTTCATCTGCGCTCCCTGCCGAGTCTCCGCGCGCGGCAGAGGGGCTCCGAAAGCCCCTGGGAGGTCAACGAAGCCCCCGTACTGCGCGCGGAAAGACGGCGTGCGGCTTAGGTCCTGTTAGCTGGCGCGACGGCGCGAAGCGCGAGTCGAGCGAGCGGCGGCGATGGAACGTCTAGGGGAGGGCGACTAGCAGGCAGGCGGAGCGCGAGCGGAGCCGACGACGCGATCGTGGCTCGTCGCGAAGCTTTCCGCGACGGCTTGGAGCGCCTGGACGGAGACGGGCTGCCCATGGATCGCGGGTACTGATGCGGCCGAGGAGCGCGACTGAGATACGAGCTCGCAGGTGCGGCAGGCGCCGAGATCGGCGATCGAGCGTTTGATCTCAGGCCGGCCGGCGCGCGTCAAGTTCGCCGCGTGATAATGGAAGGCGAGGACGCCTTGACCGGCGGCGAAGAGGGCGAGCAGCAAAACGCGAGCGAGTCGTCTCACAGCGCGTCATTATGGACGAATATGCGCGGCTCGTCAAGGGCCCGTCGCATTATGTAAGCTCTTGCCGATGAGACGGATTCTCGCCGGTCTGCTCGCGGCCGTGTTCCTCGCCGTCAACGCGGCCAGCGCGTTCCACCGGCACCCGTGCGTCTCGCACGAGGATTCCTGCCCGGCCTGCGCCGTGACCTCTCAGGCTCGAAGCGCGCCGTCGGCCGCGCCCGCCGTCTCGACGCTTTCGACGTTCGTCGCCGTCGTCGTCCGCGCCGACCGCTCGGTCCAAGCCGAAACAGTCCTCGCCGTCCCCGCCAGGGCTCCTCCCCGCGCGTAGTCTTTTCGGTTCGTTCGACTGCGCGTTTCAAAATGAAAGGAGGAGACTCGATGAGATTTTTAGTTTTATTCTTGGCGTTAACGCTCGCCGCGACGGCCCGGGCTCAAGAGCCCGATCAAAAAACCTCGCTGCAGGACCAGATCAATCAGCTGCAGGACCGCCTCGACAAGATCGAGACCAAGCCCGCCAACGCCTCGATCAGCTCGTTTAACCCGGCGATGGGCATGGCGCTCGACACCGTGCTGCGCAGCGTGGGAGACAAAGCCACGTTCGACTTTCGCGCGGCCGAGCTGAACCTGGAGGCCAACGCCGATCCGTTCGTGAAGGTCTTCGCCATCATCACGGCCTCCAACGGCGGCGTCGACGCCGAAGAGGCGGCCGCGCAGACGACGTCGCTTCCTTATAATCTTACCGTGCGCGGAGGGCGCCTCTTCACGCCGTTCGGGCGCTTCCCGATGTGGCACGATCACGAGCTGCCGATGGTCTATCGGCCCAACTCGATCGGCACCTACGTCGGCAACGAGAGCCGCGGCGACGGCATGGACGTCAACTACCTGTTCCCGACGCCCTTTTATATGGAAGGCTACGCGGGCATGTACAACAAGATCGGCGCCGACAACACGCGCGCCGACAACCAGACGGGCCGGCCGTTCGACCAGTTCACGTATCTCGGCCGCCTGCACGCGTACACGGACCTCGGCGACTCGGGCGGGGCCGATCTCGGCTTGAGCGAAGCCTGGACGCCGAAGCTGCGCACGGTCTCCACCGTCGACGGCACGGTCCAGCCGCTCAACAAGAGCGAGCGCTCGCTGGCCGGCGTCGACCTGACGCTGCGCTACCAGCCCGCCGTCGGCGGCCTCTACCACGGCGTCCTCTGGACCACGGAAGTCCTCCAGAACAGCGAGGAGGTCTATACCCCCGCGCTGAGCGCCCCGGTCGCGCGCACGCACTCCTACGCGGGCTACTCGAACGTCGAGACCAAGCTCGGGCGCGTCACGCGCCTGGGCGGCTTCGTCGACCTGACCGAGCTGCCCAACGACCGCAAGAAAGTCTCGAAGACGTTCGCGAGCTATCTCACCTTCGAGCTGACGGAGTTCAACCGCCTGCGCCTCGAGTACGCGCGCACGGTGAACAACTACCGCGACGCGGTGACGAGCCTTCCGGGCACGGACTTCGGCGGCAACGACCTGTTCGCGCTGCGCGCCGGCCACATGGTGGCGCTGCAGTGGACCTGCGTGATCGGCTATCACGTCCACGGCTTCCGCGGCCGCTGGGGCACTTGATCTCTTCATGGAGCGAAAAATGAAAAACATCCTGCTCGTCCTGGCATTCTTGTCGTTGGCGATCCCGGCCCGCGCGGCGAAGCTCAAGGTCCTCGCCACCATCCCCGAGCTCGGCGACATGACCCGCGACATCGGCGGGGACCTCGTCGACGTGCAAGGCACGCTCGCGCGCGGCACCGAGGACATTCACCAAGTCGTCATGCGTCCGAGCTTCGTCACGAAGCTCAACCGCGCCGACGCCGTGGTCTATCTCGGCCTGACCGTCGAGCATTCGTTCCTTCCCGGCCTGCTCGACGCGGCGGTCAACCCCAAGATGCGCACCGACCCGGTCCGCGAGTGCGTCGGGGACGGCTGCATCGACTGCTCGGTCGACGTGCCGATCCTCGAGAAGCCGGCGACGCTGAGCCGCTCCGAGGGCGAGTTGCATCCCTACGGCAACCCGCACTACAACCTCGGGCCGCAGAACGGCCCGCGGATCGCGCGCAACATCGAGGCGGGCCTGGAGCGCGTCGATCCCGCTCACGCGGCCGACTACCAGAAGAACCTCAAGGCCTACCTCGCCGTCATCGAGCCCAAGATCGCCGAATGGCGCAAGATGGTCGCGCCGCTCAAGGGGATGAAGGCGATCTCTCATCACAAGGACGTCGCTTATCTGGAGGCTTTCACCGGCCTCGACTTCATCGACACCGTCGAGCTCAAGCCCGGCGTGCCGGCGACGCCGACGCATCTCGCCAAGCTCGTCCAGGAGATGAAGGACCAGAACGTCAAGATCATCGTCCGCGAGCAGCATTTCGAGGGCAACACCGCAGAGTGGCTGGCCGACCAAACCGGCGCCAAGATCGCCGTCATCGGCGTGATGGCGAACTCGATGCCCGACACCGACACTTGGGTCAAGCTCCAAGAGAAGAACCTCAAGGACATCCTGGCCGCGGCCGGGAAATAGTAAAGTAGCGCAGATGACCCAGAAAAAGCCGATGATCGCCTTTCGCAACGCGGTCATCGGTTACGGCAAGACGGCGATCCTGCGCGACGTCAACCTCGAGGTCCATCACGGCGACTTCTGGGGCATCCTCGGCTTCAACGGCTCGGGCAAGACGACGATGCTGCGCACGCTGCTGGGCCTCATCCCGCCGATCAAGGGCCGCTTCGACGCCTCGGGCACGCGCTTCGGCTGGCCGCGCTACGGCTACGTGCCGCAGAAAGAGAAGCTCGACGCGATCTACCCGCTGACCGCGCACGCGGTGGCCCAGATGGGCACTTACCGGCGCGTGGCGCTGCTCAAGCGCTTCCGCCGCGCCAGCGACGAGGCTCTCGTGCGCCGGTGCCTCAAGGAGGCCGGAGCCCTCGAGCTCGCCCACAAGCGCTACAGCGAGCTCTCGGGCGGGCAGCGCCAGCGCGTGCTGATCGCGCGCGCGCTGGCGACCGAGCCCGAGCTCCTCGTCCTCGACGAGCCTCTGGCCGGCATCGACATCTCCACCCAGCACGCGCTGCTCGAGCTTTTAAAGAAGCTCAAGGAGGAGCACGGCCTGACGATCCTCATGGTCAGCCACCGCGTCTCGGCCGAGAAAGGCCTCTTCAGCCACATCGCCTGGGTCGACCAGGGGCGCGTCGAGGCGGGCACGGCGGAGAAGATGCTCGCCCACGGCGTCGTCGGCCAGGTCTTCAAGGCGGAGATCTGAGATGATGAACGTCTACACGCAGCTCGTCCAGATGCTCGCGCCGGACTTCCTGCTCCATCACGCGCTCTACGGCACCGTCGTCGTCGGCGTCGTCTGCCCGCTCGTCGGCGTCTACTTCCTTCTGCGCCGCCTCGTCTTCTGGGGCGTGACGCTGCCGCAGGTCTCCACCGCCGGCATCGCCTTCGCGTTCCTGCTGCAGGGCTTGGGGATCAACATCCTCGCGGGCTCGGAGGCCCAAGAGAAGCACCTCGCCATCATCGGCTCGGTCGTCTTCACGGTCGGCGCGATCCTCGCGCTCGTGCTGCTCGACCGCCGCGGGACGGGCGCGACGGAGGGGCGCCTCGGCTCGCTCTACGCCGTCGCGGCCGCCTTATCCATATTATTCGTGGCGTGGAACGCGCAGGGCGAGACGGAGATGCTCGGTCTTCTCAAAGGCGAGATCGTCTCGATCTCCGAGCGCGATTTTCACGCGATGCTCTACACCTTCGGGGCGATCGCAGCCTGTTTTCTGCTCTTTCAGCGTGAGTTCCTGCTCGTCTCCTACGACCGCGACATGGCGGTCACCCTGGGCCGCCACGTCCTCGTCTGGGACATGCTGCTCTACGGCCTCATCGGCGTCACGATCTCCCTCGGCGTGATGGCGGCCGGTCCCCTCGTCATCTTCGGCTTTCTCGTCATCCCGCCGATGGCCGCGCTGCCGTGGGCGCGCGGGATGCTGAGCCTGTCGCTTCTGGCCTCGGCGCTCGGCGGCTTGGGCGCCCTCGCGGGCTTCTACGTCTCCTACGTCTACGACGTGCCTCTCGGGCCCGTCGTCGTCTGCGTGGCGGCCTGCCTGCTCGTCGGCTCGAACGGCCTGCGCTGGGCCGTCGGCCTGCTCAAGCTCGCGCCGAAAGCGAGCTGACGCTCAGCCCAGGATCGTGACACCGGCGGCACCGGCCCTTCATTGAGGCGGTGAGGCGGCGGCGCTTATACTAGCGCCATGTCCAAGACCGCGGCGACGGTGGCGCTCTCCGGACTGCTTGCTTCGAACGCGATGGCCGAGACGCGCGGGGGCTTCAGCCTCCACGAGCGTCTCCTTCTCCCGGGCCACGGAAGCCCCGTGCGCGCGCTCGCGTTCTCGCCCGACGGCGCGACGCTCGCCTCCGCGTGCCGCGACGGCAGCATCGTGCTGTGGAATCCGGCCACGGGCAAGGCGAAGGTCGTCATGACCGGGCACGACGGGTCGGTCAACGCCGTCGCCTTCTCGCCGGACGGGTTGACGCTGGCCTCCGGCGGCGACGACCGCACGCTGCGTCTTTGGGACGCGCCTTCCGGCCAGGAGCGCGTCGTGCTCACGGGCCACGCGGCGGCGATCAGTTCCGTCGCCTTCGCGCCGTTCGGATTGTCCCTGGCCACCGCCGGCTGGGACGCGACGGCGCGGCTGTGGGACCTCAACCGGGGACTGCGCCGCGGCTGGTCGCGGCCCCGCCGCCGCGTCGAGGACAAGCTCGCGGGCGTCTGGGACGATCCCGACGCGCGCGTGCAGGTGCTGTCCGGCCACGAGGCGGCCGTCGACGCCGTGGCTTTCTCGCCGGACGGCCGGTGGCTCGCCACCGGAAGCTGGGACCACACGGTCGCGCTCTGGGACGCGAAGTCCGGCCGCCGCGCGGCGGTGCTGACCGGCCACCGCAATTGGATCTGGTCGGTGGCCTTCTCGCCCGACGGCTCGACGCTGGCCTCGGCGGGCGGCGACGGCGTCGTGCGCCTCTGGGATATCCGGACGGGGCGCGAGCGCGGCGTCTTGCGCGGCCATCAGAACGCCGTCTTCGCCGTCGCTTACTCGCCGGACGGGCGCTTCGTGATCTCCGGCGCGCGCGACAACACCGTGCGCGTTTGGGACGCGGAGACCGGCGCCGAGCGCCTCGTGCTCTCGGCCGACCCCAACGCCATCGTCGGATTCGCTCTCTCGCCCGACGGCAGGACGCTCGCGCTGGCGACCCAGGACCAGGCGATCCGGCTCTACGACGCCGCGGGTTTCGGCTCCCCGCCGGTCGCAGCCCAGCCGTGACGGCGCAAGTTCTTCTGCTCTGCGCGGTTTGGGCCTGCGCGTCGAATCTGACCTCGCGCGGGTTCTACGAGGGCCTGGCCGTCCTCAAGGGCCACGCGGGCGAGGTCCGCGCCGTCGCGTTCTCGCCCGACGGCCTGACCGTCGCCTCGACCGGCAAGGACGCGACGATCAGGTTTTGGAACGTCGCGCTGTTGGAGCTTTCACGCGCGCGGGAGACGGCTGCCGGGCACACCGACTCCGTCTACGGCCTCGCTTACTCCCGCGACGGAAAACGGTTGGCCACGGCGAGCTTCGACCGCACGGTCCGCCTGTGGGACGCCGACGGCAAGCCGGGCGAGATCTTCGAGCTGCCCGGCGCCGCCGCTTTCTGCGTCGCCTTCTCCCCCGACGCGCGGCTTCTGGCCGCCGGCGGCGACGACGGGACGATCCGGATCTGGCGGCTCGAGCGGCGCGGCCGGCTCGTCCGCCGGCTCAAGAGCCACGTCGGGACGGTCTACGCGGTCGCGTTCTCGCCCGACGGCAAGCGCCTCGCCTCCGCGGGCGACGACGGAGTCGTGCGCCTCTGGGACGTGGGCCGCGGCCGCCTGGCGGCCTCGCTCGAGGGCCCTAAGAACGGCGTGTCGTCGGTGGCGTTCTCGCCGAACGGCTCCGTGCTGGCCGCCGGAGATTGGGACGGCTACGTCTGGCTGTGGGACAACGCGCCCAAGCCGTCCCTGCGCGCGGCGCTCAAGGGCCACGCCGCGAAAGTCTGGTCGGTGGCGTTCTCGGCCGACGGAGAACGGCTCGCGTCCGGGGGCGAGGACAACGTGCACTTCTGGGACGTCCAAACGGGGCTGGACCAAACCGAAGTGCTGCGCGCTCCCGACGACGGCGCGTTCTCGATCGCGTTCTCGCCCAAAGGCGATTCGTTCGTCTCCGGCAACGCCGACGGCAGCGTGCGCCTGTTCCGCCTCAAGGGGCTTTGACGCGCAGGAAGCGGCGGATCTGCCCGGCGACGCGCGTCCCCGCCCGTCCGTCGCCGAAGACGCTCGAGCGGCGGGTCATGCGGCGATATTCCTTCTCGTCGTCGAGCAGGCGCTCGGCGCGGGCCACGATCATCTTCGGGTCGAGCCCCGTGACGACGGCGACGCCGGCGCGCACCGCCTCCGGACGATCCGTCACCCGCCGCAGCACGAGCGCCGGCTTTCCGAGGCTCGCCGCCTCCTCCTGAACGCCGCCCGAGTCCGTCAGGACGAAACGGCACCGGGAAAGCTCCGCGACGAACGCCCGATATCCCAGAGGAGGCAGCAGAAGCGCGCGCGGGTGCCTGAGCGCGGCGCGCACGATCTTCTGCACGCGCGGGTTGAGATGAACGGGGAAGACGATCCGGACGTCGGGCCGCCGATCCAAGAGCTCGCGCATCGCCGCGCAGGCCTGGGCGAGGCCGCCCTCGAAGCTCTCGCGGCGATGCATCGTGACGAGGACGACCTTCGTTCCGCGCCGCGCGCGCGCGCGCGGCGCGACCGAGCGCAGGGCGTCGACGACCGTGTTGCCCGTGACGAAGACCCTCCCCGCCGCGCCGCGCCGGCGGCGCGCCGCCTCGCGCGTCGGCGCGAAAAGGAGCGCCGAGAGGTCGTCGATGACGATGCGGTTGGCCTCCTCGGGGAAGGGATTGGAGAGGTCGCCGCTGCGCACGCCGGCCTCGACGTGGCCGACGGGGACGTCCTCGTGGGCGGCGGCGAGCGCGCCGGCCAGGGCCGTCGTCGTGTCGCCCTGGACGACGACGAGAGCGGGACGCTCCCGTTCGATCACGGGCAGGAGCGCGGCGAAGGCGCGCTTGGCGAGCTCGCCCGGCGCCTGGTCGCGGCGCATGAGCGAGAGATCCTTCCAGACCTTCAGGCGCAGGTCAGCGAGCGTCCGGTCGAGCAGGGCGCGGTGCTGGCCGGTGGAAAGCACGCGGCACTCGAGGCCGCGAATTTTCCGGAGCGCGGCGACGACGGGCGCGAGCTTGATCGCCTCCGGCCGCGTGCCGAGCACGACCAGGACGAGCGGCTTGGCCCTCACGCGTTCTTTTCCGGGGGCCTCTGCAGCTCCTCGGCCGCGTTGACGCCGGACGCGATCTCCGGGATGATGCCCATCTTGCGGTAGATCGGCCGCACGAGCGCCCGGATCTCGGGCAATTGACGGGAGAACCACAGCGCGCCCAAGACGCAGAAGACCCCGCCCACGCGCAGCGTGGCCGGCGCGCCGTAGCGGTCGGCGAAGCCGCCCGCGAAAAGGCTTCCGAACGGCGCGCTCCCGAGGAACGCCATCATGAAAAAGCTCATCACGCGCCCGCGCTTGTCGTCCTCCACGATCGTCTGCACGATCGTGTTGGACGACGCGAGCTGGATCATGAAGCCCGCGCCCGCCACGACGATCAGGACGCAGGAGAGCCACACGGTCCTCGAGAACGAGAACGCGACGAGCGCGGCGCCGAAGACCGCCGTGGCCGTCGGGATCACGCCGCCCAGCCCGCGCACGCTCCGGCGCATCGCGAGCCACACGGCGGCGACCAGCGCCCCGCATCCCGAGCAGGTCATCAGAAGCCCGAGCGTATGCGGGCCGCCGTGCAGGATCTGGCCCGCGAAGACCGGGATCAGCACGGTGTAGGGCACGCCGACCAGGCAGACGAGGGCCAGCAGAAGCATGATCGAGCGGATCGGCGCGAAGCCGCTCGCGTAGCGCCAGCCCTCTTTCAACGACTCCATGACTGGCGGATGCTGCCGGCGCTCGGACGCGCTCGGCTTGATGACCATGCGCAACAGCGCGCCGAGCACGGCGAGGAAGCTCACGCCGTCGGCGAAAAAGCACCAGCCCTCGCCGACCGCCGCGATGACGACGCCTCCGATGGAGGGGCCCAGCAGCCGGGCGGCGTTGACGAGCGAGGAGTTCAAGGCGATCGCGTTGCCGAGGTCCTCTTTCTTGTCGATCATCTCGATGAGGAACGATTGGCGGCAGGGCATGTCGAAGGCGTTGATGAGGCCCTCGGCGACGTTGAGCCAGATGAGCCAGGCGACGGAGATCCTTCCGGTGAACGTCAGGAACGCGAGAGAGAGCGACTGGAGCATCGACAGGCCCTGCGTCCACAACAGCAGCTTGTGCTTATTCCAGCGGTCGACGTAGATGCCGGCCACCGGGGTGAGGATCGCCGCCGGGATCTGGCCCGCGAAATTGACGAGGCCGAGCTGCAGCGCCGAGCCGGTGAGGCGGTAGACGAGCCAGCTCGTCGCCACGCTGGTCATCCAGGTGCCCGTCATCGAGACGAGCTGGCCGCCGAAGAACAAGCGGTAATTGCGGGAGCGCAGGGCCCGCAGGGCGAAGCCCAGGCTCGAAGCCTTCTCTTCGGGCAGCGCCCGGCTCATCTTGTTATTTTATGAATTTCAGCAGCGTTCGCGGCTCGAGCGAGGCGAAATCGCGCACGGCCAGGGCGGGCGCGGCGAAGTCCGAGGCCGCGTGGGACGTCGTCACGGCGACGACGGCCATCCCGGCGGCGCGGGCGGCCTCTTCCCCCAAAAGCGAATCCTCGAAGACGACACAGCGCTCCGGCGGCGCGCCGAGTCGCTCGGCCAGCGTCAGGAACGTCTCCGGATGAGGCTTGCCTCGCCGTACGTCGTGGGCGCCGACGACGGCGTCGAAGCGCGAGCGCAAGGACAGGCCGTCGAGCACGAAGTCGATGTTCTCGGCCAGGGAGCCCGTGCCGAGGCCGACGCGAAACCCCGCCTGGCGGCTCTTATCAAGGAAGGAAAGCAGACCGGCGGCGGGCTTCAAATGCGGGCGATAAAGCGCGCGGTAGAGCTCCTCTTTTTCCCTATGAAACGCCTCCAGCTCCTCGCCCGCGATCTCGCGCTTGAAAAAATAGGCGAGGACGTCGCGCGTCGGCATGCCGCTCGTCTTGCGGAAGAACTCGCCGCCGTCCATCGCGAGCCCGCGCGCGCGGAAAAACTCCCGCCACGCGCGCTCGTGATAGCTCATGTTGTCGACGACGACGCCGTCCATGTCGAGCAAGACGGCCGCGGACCGCGAAATCATGGCTCGATTTTACCTGTTGCGGAGATGTTGCGCCTTGTTGGACGGCGTTTCGACGTCTTGTAACATGGCTGGACGCCGCAAAGACGCAGACGCTCCCGCCCACCGCCCTTCGCAAAGCGACGACCCTCGGACCGAGGAGGCGACCCATGAAGACCAAGAGACCTTCGACGCTGCTGTTCGCCGGCGCCGTGCTGGCCCTCTGCGCGGCCTATGTGCGCGCCGCTTGGGTGCAGGTCTACTACACGGGCTGGCAGCAGGACCTGATGCCGCCGGCGGCCGTCGATTTCGGGGCCATGACCCAGCTCGTGCACTTCTCCGTGATCCCGAACGACGACGGCACGCTCGATCGGCGGACCAACGGCCTGACGGCCGCGCGCGTCCATGACGCCGTCTCGGCGGCTCACGCGGCCGGCAAGAAGATCCTTTTCTCGATCGGCGGCTACCCCAGCCGCGAGCGCTTCGAGAGCGCGATGAGCGCGCCCAACGAGGCCCGCTTCATCGAGAGCATCGCCGCGTTCCTCTCCTCCAACCGCTACGACGGCGTGGACTTGGACATGGAGCCGATGTCGCCCTCCGACGCGCCGTTGTTCACGAAGTTCGCGGCCGACCTGCGCGCCAAGCTCGACACGATGGCTCCGCGGCCGCTGCTCACCACGACGGCGCTCTGGACTCCGGAGATCTTCGCCCGCGTCGCCGGCTTGGTCGACGAGATCAACGTCATGACCTACGGCCTCTCGGGACCTTACCGGGGCTGGATGACCTGGCACAACGCCGCGGTCTACGACAAGGGCTACCGGTTTCCCGGCGGCGGGATCCCTCCGTCGGCCGACGCCCTCGTCCGGCAATTCGAGGACGCCGGCGTGCCCAAGAGCAAGCTCGGCATCGGCTTCAGCATGGCCCCTTACGTCTGGACCGGCGTGAGCCGG